>PMLB01000326.1 GCA_003158735.1 Myxococcales bacterium
GAGGGTATGGCCGCAGCCATCCCCGATTTTTTCACAGTAGTGGTCGCCTGAGCTCGCCAGACAGGTGGCGGCCTGGCACACGTTGGGATCGCCCTGGCAGATGTGATCTGTGCCGCAGGTCCAGCCGGGCTGCGGGCACGTAGCCCCACAGTCGAGCGTCCCGCCGCAGCCATCGCCAATCACGCCGCAATAGGATCCGCCGTCGAAGGCACACGCCAGCAGGCAATTGGTCCCTTTGCAAACGTGGTTGTTGCACGCTTGGTCGGCGGGACAATCGCCACAATGCAGGGTCTGACCGCAATTGTCTTCGACATCTCCGCAGTACTGGGTGGTTCCCGCGGTGCAAGCGAGCGCGGTACAGATACCGCCGTCGCTGGTGCGCGGCGGTTCAGCCAAGATCAGGATCGGGGCCTCAGGAGCTGGCAGCCCTGCCTCAAACGAACCGATCCCCGCCGGAGCGTCGGTCGCTGCGCTCACCTTGTCGTCGACGGTGCAACCGGCGGTCCACGCCAGAACACAGATCGCCCACACCTGAACAGAAACTTTGACCTGATGGCACACCTGTACCCTCAGGCCGTTGACGGACTGGTCACGCCTCATTCGTTTCTCCTAGTCACTAGCTAGATCGTACCCGTGAGCAGGCTTGTTCTGCAAGGGATGAAACGTAGGCTTAATTGCCTATCATACCCTATGCTACACGTGGGTTTGCACCGGTCGCAAACCGACTGGAGACGCCCGAGGAGAGACCGAGGCTCAAGCGCGTGACACAGCTCTGCCGGGCAACGGATCGCGATCTCGCTCGCTATTTCTGGATGACCTGGCCCCCGGGGCAGCCCATGAGGATCTGCGCGGACGCATATTTCCCGCTGGTGACGTCGTCGCACCACGTTCCGTAGAGCTGGATGGTGGTGTCGGCCGGCGTCGTGTAGTCCCAGCCGTTGGTGTGCGAGGTGTCGTGCGGCGCCCACAGGGTGCTGTCATTATTGAACTGGACGGCCACGTTGGTGGGAACCGGCGGAGCCTTGCCCAGACCGAAGCTGCAGGTGACCACCGAGCCCATGATACTCGCCAGGGCTGTGGTCAACGCGTCGGGCGTGAGGGCGGGATAGTAGTCGGTCGTGCCGCCGGCGTTGGCGAGGCCGGTCAGGTTCGTGGTCTCGGGACCAACCCCGAGGACGTACACTTTGTACCCGGCGGTAAGCGCCGCAGTGGCTGCGCCTTCCGCCCCTGTCAGGTCCGTGGCCCCGCCGCCCCCTCCACCACCATTGGTGCCGTTGAGACAGTTGGGCTCTCCGTCCGTGGCCAGCAGGATATACTTGGGGTTCAGATCGGTCATGGTCTGCAAGTAGGTCACGGCGGTGCTGATGGCGAGCTTGGTGGGAGTGGCCCCGTTGGGAGTGATTCCGGCAATGTACGTTTGCACAGCGGTAGCACCAGCCGCCCCTGGCGTGATGGGAACCTCCGGCGGATCGACGCCGCAGCTCCCGTCCGAGTTGAAGGTCTCGAGTCCCCAGTTCACGTTGGCCGATGAGCTGGTGAGAACGGCGTTGAGGCCGGCCACCAGAGTGGCCCAACGTTGCTGGCAGGTGGTGGAGCCGGCCGCACACTGGTTTTTCGAATCCATGGCATCCAACAAAGAGCCCGTCTTGTCCAGCACCAGCAGCACATCCGGCGGCTGCTTGTTCAGCGGGGCGGTCGTAATGCCGCAGTTCCCGCCGTCGGCCGTGCTGACCGCGATGCCGGTGTCAGTGCCGATGCTGACGTTGGTATTCGATTTGGTGTTCAGCCCGAGGTCGGTTTTGGTACCGCTCCCGCCTCCCGCGCCGAGTAGGGCGCTGCTGCCGGGGATCGGCACAGGACCTCCGCAGGCCAAGAAGGCAGCAGCTATCAAAACGGCCGCTCCGTCAAGCCACAGCCAACTAGTTTGGCTGAGTAATCGTAGCCTGGTCATGGTGACCTCCTTGAACTGCGTGCGGTGATTCAGGGCTGCCCGAGAAGCCCTACTCGTCCACACTATACCTATGCGTGTAAGGTTAGGGCATTCATGAGCCTTCGTCTCTCAAAAAATCGAGCCCACCTGTCCCGACACACGCGCACTCGTCTCGGAGAGCTGGCGCTGGGATCCAGTAATTTCAGATAGTTAGCGGCCGCAAACCGGGACGGCGATGGCACAGCGGCCTTCTGTGCCGCTGCCATTCAGTGACGCATGATGAGGTTTGAATGCTTCGCTGGGCGAAAATCGAGCTTGCGGGATCGCGAATTTCTTCTCCCTTGAACTTGAAGAGGAGCGGGCTCTATAGCCGAGCGGCCTGGGCCAGCGCGGCCGCGTCCACACCCTCGCGGCTGCGCAGGTCAAGGTACAAGCTAGCCACGGCCAGCGCCGGCACCGGCAGGCCCACGATCATCAACAGGTCGCCCAAGAAGAGGCGCACAAACACCATGCTGCGACGGCCGCTTTCGGGCATCACCAGGTCGGCCAAGATGAAGACCGCTGCGCTCAGCACAGCGACGGCCAGTGCGACCACAACCACGCGCACGGCTTCCGTCCTGACCAGGGCGATGCTGCGCACAAGCGCCGCCTTGCCCGCCACTCGCTCGAACAGCACGACCGCCGGCACGAACAAGAGCAAGACCGCCGCCACCAAGCCGGGCAGGAAGAACAAGGCACTCCCCAGCGCCACCAGCGCGGCCGCGGGCAGCAGAGCGGTGATGAAGCGCAGACGCCGACGCCACAACAAGGCCCACACGTCGATGAATGACGGCAACGGCGCGCCCGCGCGTCGATCGAGCAACGCCACGGTCAGGATCGCGTAGGCCAGCGGAACCGCCAGCCCGAAGACCAGAAAGCCCGTCGCCAGAACGGCCGCTAGCCAGCGCGCGACCACAGCCACCGGACTGGGCACGTCCACCGCGACTCCTGCGCCGACCGCACTTGCGGCCGACACGGTCTCTAGCGCCGCCAGCTCGGCCAATGCTGCCTTGTCGATCTTCCCTTGCGCACGGCTGGCCTCCGCCCGACGGACCAGTTCCTGCCTGGCTCGCGAGAAATCGACCGTCGCGGCCGAGCCATCGACCAGCGGACTCGGCGCAGCCGAGCCCATGACTGCGGCCACCATACACGACTTCGCCGCAGTCACAGGAAGCAACAGGATGGCCACCAAGAGCAGCAGCGGCCTCCAATTCCGCCAGTAGATCGTGCCCGCTTCGGCCAGCAAGCGCAGGCCGTCCAGTGCGTCAGCCGAGACCCGCGCCCACCGCGACAACTGGCGCAAGGCCATTCCGCCCCGACTCGGCAAGCCAGCAGGGCCTGGCTGCGGCGGGCGCGAGTTGGCCACGACGGGCGCAAGAGCGGCCGGCAAATCCACCGGCACCCGGTCCACCGCAGTGACGCCTTCGTCGAGCGCGGCCACGGGAGCACGGACGGCTGGGGGCGGCTCAGGGGCCGGCGGCCGAGCGCTGACCCTGGCCTCGGTCGGTGGCAAGGGTGCGGAAAATGGCGTGACCGGCGCATCCAGTTTCACACGGACCGCGCCTGCTGGATCGTCGCGACTCTCCACCACGCTCGGCTGCGGAGCGGGCGGCGGGACTGACACGTCCTTGGGCGCTGGGGCGAGAGGCGGAGCAGCCACTTGGCTGCGCATGATGAGAGTGCGGCCCTTCTTTCCATCCTCGGAAAAAAAACCTGGGTACGCCGGCTCGTGCTTGCCTGCCGGCGGGACAGGCGGGATGGCGGCTGCGGCCGGCGCGGTAGCAGGAAGCGCCGGTGGCGGGGCGGAAAAGACTGGCTTGGGCGGACTCGGTGCAGGGGGCGACACCGGCTTTGCGGGCGGCGCGGCTGCCACCGCCTTGGCCGGCGGTGCAGCCGACATGGGCTTGGCCGGCGGCGCGACTGCCACCGCCTTGGCCGGAGGTGCGGCTGCTATCGCCTTGGCCGGCGGTGCAGCCGACATGGGCTTGGCCGGCGGCGCGACTGCCACCGCCTTGGCCGGAGGTGCGGCTGCCACCGCCTTGGCCGACGGTGCAGCCGACATGGGCTTGGCCGGCGGTGCCGCTGCCGACGACGTCTCTTGCTGGGGCTCCGATTTCATCGCGGCCGCAGGTCTGGGAAACCCCGCGGGCATGGCCAAGCTTGGCGGCGCTGCCAGACCCACCATGGTCTTACCCAACGTCGGACTGTCGAGAGGCTTTCCCGTTATGGGACAAGTGCGCGTCTCGGGCCGATGCTGTCTTTGGCAGTGGGGACAGGGCTTCACGGCGAATCTCGGCGAGTGAAGGGCCATTATACCCGGGCTGCGCAAGCCGCCGGTCAAATCCTGGCCATGCCTCGCCATCGGTGACTGCCTCTGCCTTTGCCGCTTGCTCGGACGCGTGGCATTCTGTGGCCGATGTCGGACTCACAGGAAGCTGCGGTTCTCCCGTCTGGTGCTGGTGATGCAAGCGCCCGGCCGGCGCCTGAGGTCGTCGAGCGCGACGTCACCGCAGCACGCGAGCTGTGCGACGCCCGACGCGTCCTGTGTGCCGAGATCGGCAAGCGCATCATCGGACAGCACGATGTCATCGACCACCTCTTGATTGCCCTCTTTTCCCGCGGCCACTGTCTGTTCGTCGGGGTGCCCGGCCTGGCCAAGACCCTGCTCATCCAGACCCTGGCCGATGTGCTCGACCTGTCCTTTGGCCGCATTCAGTTCACGCCTGACCTGATGCCGTCGGACATTACCGGCTCGGACGTTCTGGAAGAGGACCGCACCACGGGCCGGCGGGTGTTCCGCTTCGTGCGCGGCCCGATCTTCGCCAACGTCATTCTGGCCGACGAGATCAACCGCACCCCACCCAAGACACAAGCCGCGCTTCTGCAATCCATGCAGGAGTATCGCGTGTCGGCCGGCGGCACGACCTACGACCTGCCCCTGCCCTTTCTGGTCTTCGCCACGCAGAACCCTATCGAGCAAGAGGGCACCTATCCCTTGCCCGAGGCGCAACTCGACCGCTTCATGTTCGAGGTGGACGTGGGCTACCCCAGCGCCGAGGAAGAGGTCCGCATCGCCAGCCAGAGCGCGGGCAGTTACCACCCGGTGCTACGCAAGGTGCTCTCGCCCCAGCGCATTATCGATATGCAAAATCTGGTACTGCGCGTGCCTGTGGCGGACCATGTCCTGCGACACGCGGTGACCCTGTGTCGCGCTACCAGGCCGACGCCGGCCTCGCCCGACCCCGTGGGCAAGTACGTCGCGTGGGGCGCTGGTCCGCGCGCCTCGCAGCACCTGGTGCTGGCGGCCAAGGCGCGGGCCGTGCTCGACGGCCGCTATGCGGTTTCCATCGAAGACGTGCGCCGTATGGCACCTCCGGTGCTCATCCACCGCCTGGTCCGCAACTTCCACGCCGAGGCCGACGGCGTGTCGTCGCGCGCCCTGGTCGAGCGTCTGTTGCAAACCGTCCAACCTGACTGAGAGCCGGCCGTGAGCGAGGACGGCAGAGCAGCAGGCGACCCAGCGCGGCCCGGGTTGCTTGACCCGACGGATTTGGCGCGGCTGGCGTCCTTGGATCTGCGTGCCCGCACCATCGTCGAGGGCGCGTTTTCCGGCATGCACCGCAATCTGCACCCGGGCACGTCGGTGGAATTCACCGAGCACCGCGAATACGCGCCGGGCGACGAGATTCGCCGCATCGACTGGAAAGCCGTGGGCCGCGCCGATCGCTACTACGTCAAGCGCTTCGAGGACGAGACCGAGATGCACACCTTTCTCGTGCTCGATGCCTCGGCCTCCATGGGCTATCGCCGGCGGGGCGTGTCCAAGCTCGACTACGCGGGCTATTTGGCGAGCGCGCTGGCCTATCTGGTCGGCCAGCAGGGCGACGCCGCGGGGCTGCTGCTCTTCGACGAGAAGGCGCGCAGCTTCCTGCCGCCCTCGACCCGGCCCGGACAGATCCGTGAGGTGTTCCGCCTGTTGGAGGCGGCCCAGCCTGCGGGCCGCACCGATGCAGCGCTCGCTCTCGGACACCTGGGCGAGCTCATCGACAAACGCAGCCTCATCATTGTCATGTCCGACCTGCTCGACAGCGAGCCGGATGATCCCAGCGACGAAGTGCGCGGCCCCCTGCCCGGACGTTTGCGCCAGTTGCGCGCGCGCGGACACGACGTGGCGCTCTTCCATCTGCTCGATCCCGACGAGGTGGAGCTGCCCTTTGACGACCTGATCTTCTTTGAAGGCATGGAACCGGGTGACACGCGCACTCTGCTCGCGCAGGCGCCGGACCTGGCCCAAGCGTTCAAGCGCGAGTCGCAGGCGTTTCGCGATCGCTGGCGAACGGCCTGTCTGGAAGCCAGTGTGGAGTATCGCTTCACGCGCACCGACGCTGCGCCGACCGATGTTCTGCGGGCTTTTCTGGCTGACCGCCAGCGCGCGGTGAGGCTGTAGCGCATGCATTTTCTCGCGCCCTCGCTGCTCCTGGGCCTGCTGGCGGCCGCTCTGCCTTGGCTGGTGCACCTCATCGGCAAGCGGCGCGCCCAGCCGCTGCGCTTCGCGGCCATGCAACTGCTCCTGCGCTCCGAGCGGCGCATCTCGGCGCGCCGTCGCTTGCGCGAGATCCTGTTGCTGGTGGCGCGCACCGGCGTGGCTGCGGCCTTGCCTCTCATCTTCGCCCGCCCGTTTGCCGAGCGCACAACCGACCTGCCGGTGGCCAGCCTGGACCCACAGAGCGCGGTCATCGTGCTCGACGATTCCGCCAGCATGAGCCGCAGCGCTGGCTTGTCGACCATGTTCGAGCGCGCCCGCGACCGCGCGCGCGCCTTGCTACGCCAGTTTCCCTCGGACGTGGATTTGGCCTTGCTCCAGGCCTCGGCCGGCTCCAGCCCCAAGATCAGCGAACTTTCCCCTGAACGAGCGCGCGTGCTGGAAGCCCTGGAGAGCACCGTGTGTTCCGCGCGGCCGGCCGACTTTGCCAGCGCCCTGCGAAGTGCATCCCTCATCCTGGCGGGATCAACGCATGCCAAACGTCGTATCTATCTCTTCACTGATCTGCAGGCCGCGGGCTGGGAGGCCGGCACCGGCTTGCCGGCCGAGGGCGCGCCCGAGGTCATCATCAACGACGTCTCGGGGGCGGCCCGGTGGGAAAATCGCGCGGTACTGGAAGTCAGCGTGGTGCCTGCACCCGAGGTGGGAACCGGCGGAATCGCGGTCGACGCCGAGTTGGCGGATTTCTCCGCAAGCGGGCGGCGCGCACTGGGAATGGCCTTGAAAGTGGACGGTATCTCGGTGGCCAAGGGTTTTGTCGATCTCGCGCCGGGTGGGCGTAGCCACAAGCGCTTCCTGCACCGACTGACCGGCGAGACCGGCGGCGCGCACGACGTTGAGGTGGAGATTGATGGCGACGCCTTCCGCCTGGACGATCACCGCTTGGCCCATGTGGAGTTGGCACGCAGCATGAGCGTTCTCATCGTCAACGGCGACCCGCGCAGTGCGCGCAACGAGGACGAGCCATTCTTCTTCGCGGCTGCGCTTCGCAATGGCCTGCCTGGCGCGGCGGTGACCATCAAGTTGCCCGACGACGTGTCGCCTGAAAGCCTGGACAACACGACTCTGGTCGCACTTCTGAACCTGGCACAGCCCTCGCAAGCCATGGCTTCCGCCCTGGCGCGATTCGTGTCAGCGGGCGGTGGGCTCTTTATCTCAGTCGGCGACCGCGTGGACGCGACGGCGTGGAACGAGCGCATGGCCAAGCTGCTGCCGCAACCGCTGGGACTGCCGCGCACGGCCTCGGCCTTGCCTGGCCAGCACGCGGGCGAAATCGTCGATGATCGACCAGCCGAACGCCTGGCGCCCATCGACCGCAGCCATCCCCTGCTGGCCAATTTCCCCGAGCGCGGCGAAGGTCTGGTATCAGCGCGTTTTTTCAAGTACATGCTGCTCGACCCAGCGGTCGAGAGCCCGGAGCGCAGCGTGATTCTGCGCTACGAGAGCGGCGCGCCGGCTCTAGTGGAAAAGCAGGTGGGCAAGGGCCGCGTGATGTTGCTGTCCACCACGGTGGACCGTGAGTGGACCGATCTGCCCATCCGCACCGGGTTTCTGCCGCTCGTGCGCGAGGCCGCGCGCCGCCTGGTGGGGGTTACCGGCGATGAAGAGTCCGCTTCGCTGCGGGCCGGCGAGGCGCGGACCCTGGTATTTGCGGGCGACGAGCAACGCCTGGAGGTGTCTCAGCCCGACGGCTCGGTGTGGGTCGCGCGGCGCGAACAAGCCAGCCTAGCCCACAGCGTGCTTTACAGCGAAACCGATCGCCTGGGCACCTACCACGTACGCGCCGTCGGTTCTGACGGCAGAATCACGGCACGGCCCGAGCAGGACTTCGTGGTCAACCTGGACACGCGCGAGTCCAACCCCGCGCGCCTCGACCCCAGCCAAAGGCCCGATCGCATCGCGGTGGCGTCACCCGGAGTCAAGCCGCCCAAGCACCGGGTCGAGTTGTGGCACAGTCTGGCCGCGGTCATGATCGTCCTGCTGCTGTGTGAGTCGGTGCTGACGCTGCGAAGGCGAAGAATCTAGGGAGAGTAGCTGGGCAGTTCGAGGACGTAGCTATCGACGGACGTGCCGTTGCCCCAATCACTGGCGAACACCGCCCGCGTGCCGCTTGGGCTGGGAACCGTGTGCGCCTCAGCCCAGTAGCCGAGCACGGAGTTGTTCTTGCCCCAGCTGCGATGCCTTCCCACGCGACAGACCACGCCCGTGTTGGTGTCGGCGATGAGGTTCTCCAGCCCGAGCAGGGTCTTCCCCTGGAGTCCCGCACTGTCGTCTGGCACGGTCGACACGAAGATCCAGCCCGGCCGCTTGTACGCCATCGCCGAGATGTGGCCGTCGGGCGGATATGGCCAACCGGTCTTGGGTCCGATGACCGCGCCGCCGGTGCCATCGGTCATATCCCAGGTCACCAGGATCCCTACGTTGCTCAGTGGGTCGTCGTTGCCGTCGTCGTAAACCGCGCCGTTCCAGGTGTCGTGCCCACTTGCCAGCCGTCCCAAAGAGGCATGATTGTCGGGCACCTGCAACCCCAGGGAGCGGACCAGATTGAGGTTGGCGTCCAGAACCTGTCCGCTGCCGGCCTCAAGGTAGGCCAGCGTGCCGCTGGGCGCGACCTGCGACGGCGGTGTTCCGCTGATTGGCTTTGGTCCGAGCACGGAATCAGTGGAGCTGTCGTAGATGAACATCTGCTTTCCGCAATAGAGGCCAAGACGATGGGAATCCCAAGAAGTGAACATCGGGTCGTCGCCGTTGCTGACCGAGTCTGAGCCGCATAGTCCGCTGAAGCTGTGCAGCTTGTCCTGCGTCCCGGCGTTGACGTGATAGCGGATGAATTCCTGATCGTCGACGTAATAGAGAATGTCTGGATCGGAAGTGTCCCAGTAGACTTGCTCGATGTCGGCGGGATTGATGTCGAGGGACCGAAGCAGCTTGTAGGTCTTGCCGTCGTAGAGCTGATGCCCTGCACCGCCGGCGACGCTGTAGAGAATCAGCAGAGATTCATCTGCGTTCCAGGCGGAGATGGTCGTGTACATGGGAACGATCGCGGCGTCGGCACCCGAGCCCGCGACCGCAGTGATGCGCCGGATCTTGGTCCCGAACTCGGCATCGATGACCGTCGCCCCCACCGCAGGTTTGGCCAGCGCGGTCATGGGGTGCGGATCCTTGTCCGTGATCATCCCGGCGCAAAGATCGGGCAGACTACTGCTGCCACCCTGGCCGCTCACGACGCTGCTGCCTCCGCCGCTCGCAACGCTGCCAGCTCGGCTACCCGCTGCGCTGCCACCTTGGCCGCCCGCTGCGCTGCCACCCTGACCACCCGCGACGCTGCCACCGACACCATTCTGCCCGCCACTCGCCGCCGTTCCGGCAGATCCGCTGCAGGCGGCGAGTAGGGTGATGACCAGACCAAGAGCCAGCCGTGCCATGGCTGGTACGATATCACTTTGCCGTGAATCGCTGCTGAACTAGCGTCTGCGCCGGCGGGCCAGCGTGACGACCACACCGAACAGACCCGCCAGAAGCCAGGGACCGAGGGCTTTGGCCGAAAGCCAGCCGCCCACTGCGCAGCCGCTGCTGTCGCTCGGCTTGACGTCGCTGCCGCTTGTGCCACCAGCGGCGCCCGTGGCTGCCATGCCGGATCCGCCCATCGCAAAATTTCCGCCTGCAGGAGGGGCTGAGGTGACGACGCTCTGTCCGCCGGTCCCGCCCGCGGCGGGAGCCGAGGCCACTGCACTCTGCCCGCCGGTCCCGCCCGCAGCGGGAGCCGAGGCCACTGCACTCTGCCCGCCTGTCCCGCCCGCAGCGGGAGCCGAGGCCACTGCACTCTGCCCGCCGGTCCCGCCCGCAGCAAGAGCCCCGCCCTGTCCGCCCGTCGCGCTGGCGTCAAGCGCCGCTGGCGTGCTGGCGTCGGGTCCAGGAGCGGGAGGAGAATAGGGAAGGCAGCCGCCCGCGTTTGATCCGCCGTCGGGGATAGGAGGCAACGGCCAGATGGTGGGGCTGAGAACGTTCAGAATTTCTGAAGGGACGGGAGCCCCGTCGCCCTTGAGCCGACACCATAGCTCGGTATAGGCCGAGGCGCCCCATGTCTTGCAGACCTTGCTGTAGCAGTAGGGCGAAAGCAGCGGGCTACACCGGCCGAAATTATTATAGTCCGCCGCGCAGGCCAGGCACTCCGACGTCGCAGTCTGCTTGTTGGCAAGGGTGCAAGTCTCGACGTAGCCATCCGGGGGAGGTACGTCCGCCCGAGCCGCGCCGGCCAGAGTCAGAGAGCCGGCCGCGGCCAGCGCGAGACCGAAGTACCAAATCTTCGTCGCACGCCCTGTGCCCGCGAGCAAGCGCACGAGAGAGCGCCTCAGTTGCCGGTCGGGATTCAGAACTGACACCGATGGCTTCGCTGTTTTCATTGGCCGCCTCAAAGATCAGGCTTTAAGCATCCCTCCGGCCTTCTCGCTCTGTCAACCAAAACACTCGTTGTTCCGTGCGTGAGCTGTGTCCTCGATCACAGGAAACTCTGCTGCCGCTTCGTCAGCACGCCTCCTCGGCAAGCTTGAGTGATGGCCCGGCAATTTGTAAGATCCCCTAACCAATGGCCCCTGTAGCGAAATCTGTCGGCCCGTGCCCCTGTGGCGGCGGGGGCCAGCGGCTTTTGCAGCCGGCCGGAATATTCGCGCATGCCTGAGAACACGCCGAGCTATCCCTTCCTGGACCCAGAGCTTCCCCTCGACGAGCGCGTCCAGGATCTGGTGTCACGGCTGACCCTGGCGGAAAAGGCCCAGCAGATGCTGCACGCCGCGCCCGCGATCCCGCGCCTGGGCGTGCCCGCATACAACTGGTGGAACGAGGGCCTGCACGGAGTGGCGCGGGCTGGAATTGCTACGGTCTTTCCCCAGGCCATCGGCCTGGCTGCCATGTGGGATGCCCAGCGCCTGCACGCGGTGGCGGCGGCCATTGCCAACGAGGCGCGCGCCAAGCACCACGAATACGCGCGCAAAGGCGACCGCGGCCTGTACAAGGGTCTCACGCTTTGGGCGCCCAACATCAACATATTCCGCGACCCGCGCTGGGGACGCGGACACGAGACCTACGGCGAATGCCCGTTTCTCACCTCGCGTCTGGCAGTGGCCTTTTGCCGCGGCTTGCAGGGCGACGATCCAAAGTACTTGAAGACGGTGGCCACGCCCAAGCACTTTGCGGTCCACAGCGGGCCCGAGGGCCTGCGCCACAGCTTCGACGCGGTGGTCAGCCAGAAGGACCTGCGCGAAACCTACCTGCCCGCTTTCCACGCCTGTATCACCGAGGCCAAGGCCGAAAGCATCATGGCCGCCTACAACCGCACCAACGGCGAGCCTTGCTGCGGCAGCCCCACGCTCTTGCGCCGAATCTTGCGCGAGGAATGGGGCTTTGGCGGTTTCGTGGTCAGCGACTGCTGGGCCGTTCAGGATTTCCACGAGAGCCACCGGGTGACCAACAGCTTCGCGGAATCGGCGGCACTGGCGGTGCACTCGGGCTGTGACCTCAACTGCGGCTGCGCCTACAGTCACATTCCCGCTGCGGTGGCCGCTGGGCTTCTGCGCGAGGAGGATCTCGACACCAGTCTGCGCCGGCTGTTCCGCGCCCGCATGCGCCTGGGCCTGTTCGATCCGCCCGAGCGCGTGCCCTACGCGTCCACCCCCTACGAGACCAACGACTGCGACCAACACCGAGCCCTGGCCCGCGCCACGGCCTCGGCGTCGATGGTCTTGCTGAAGAACGACCATGGGCTCCTGCCACTGCGCAAGGACCTGCGCAGCATCGCGGTCATCGGTCCCAATGCCTACGACCATCACGTGCTTTGCGCCAACTACAGCGGAACTCCGTCGCGCGCGGTGACGCCACTGGAGGGGATCCGCGCTGCGGTTTCAGCGCAAACCAAGGTGTGGTACGCCCCAGGTTGCAAGCGACAGGGGACCGAGACCGATGGCCTGGACTGCGCCGGGCACCTGGCTGAAGCGGTGAGCATTGCCGAACGCGCCGACGCGGTCGTACTTTGCCTAGGACTGTCCGCCGAGATAGAGGGCGAGCAAGGGGATGCGGGCAACTCGGAGGCCGCAGGGGACAAAGTGGACCTGGAGTTGTCGGGCTTGCAGCCGCGTTTGCTGGAAAGCATCGTGGCCCTGGAAAAGCCCACGGTGCTGGTGGTCATCTCGGGCAGCGCGCTCAATCTTGCGTGGGCCCACGACCATGTGGGCGCCATCGTCCAGGCCTTCTATCCCGGCCAAGAAGCGGGCAGCGCTCTGGCCGACGTCCTCTTTGGTGACGTCAGTCCCGCGGGCCGCCTTCCCATCACATTTCCGCGCTCCCTGGCGGACGTTCCTGATTTCAAGGATTACAGCATGAAGGGGCGCAGCTACCGCTATCTGGAAAAGCCACCCCTCTATCCCTTTGGCTACGGCCTTTCCTACACGCGTTTTCACTACCAAGACATTGCGGTATCGCCAGCGCCAGTTCCAGCCGGTGCCAGCGCGTCCGTATCTGTCACGGTCAAGAACATAGGCAGCCGGCCGGGAGACGAGGTCGTGCAACTCTACCTGGCAGATCTGGAGGCTTCGTGTCGCGTGCCCCGCCACGACCTGCGCGGCTTTGCCCGTGTGCACCTTCTGCCGGGCGAGACCCGGCGAGTTTCTTTCGAGCTTTCTCCGCGCGATCTTTCGCTCATCGACGAGCGCGGCCGCCGCGTGCTGGAACCGGGCCGCTTCTGTGTCAGCGTGGGCGGCAGCCAGCCCGATGCGCGCAGCCAAGAGCTGACCGGGCAATCGCCTCTGTCGGTCGAGTTCGACCTGTTGGGCCAGACCGTCGAGCTGCCGTACTAGCCACCGACGCGCAGATCCTGCGCGGGCGTGACGCCCAACTGAATTTGCGCCCGCTGTTTGAAACGAGACGCGGCCTGTGGAATCAAACCGGACGATGTGACCAGGCTGAAGAGAAAGGGCTTAGGTTTTGCCAGCGGCTGCCGATGTCACCAGAACGGGAGGATCAGTTGACATCTATGAGTCGAACGAACTGCGTCTGCCTGAACGCTCGCAGCCTCGGAGCTACGCCATGAGCGACCTCGTGCCGCACATTCGCGTGGTGGCTGCCGTGATCGAGCAACAGGGGAGATTCCTCATCACCCAACGGCGTATCACGGCTGTGCTCGCTGGCTTGTGGGAATTTCCAAGTGGCAAGGTCGAGACGGGCGAGACCGACGAGGCCGCGCTACGCCGGGAGCTGCAGGAGCGCGTCGGCGTCGATGTGAATGTTGGAGGATCCACCGCACACCGCACCCACCGCTACGACGGCTACGTCGTCGAGTTGGTTCTCTATCGAGCCAGCATTGCGCCTAGCCAAGAACCGCGCCCGATTCGCGTGGCGGATGTGCGCTGGGTGGCGCCCCAGGAGTTGGAGAACTACGCCTTTCCCCCGGCCGACCAGGCCACCACCGATTTGCTTCTCGGGATCAACCGCGACACGTGTATGTTTCGGCCCGCCAATGTGAGGGCCGCGCGCGAGCAGACACTCCAGTCTGAAACACACTAGCAGCCCCAGCTGCCGCGACCCTGAAGGCGTGACTGCGGTTGAGTTCCGTGTGGGTTTCCTGAACTGACCCTTTGCCCGGTGGGGCGTTCGGGGTAAAAAGCGGGCGGCCATGCGGAACGCGACCGCCAAGAAGAAGCCCAGGCCATCGGGCCGAGCTGCAGCCAAAGGCGGCGAGCGCACGCCACCGGCGCCGGTGCCCGAGTCGCGTTGGGTCGCGCTCGGCTGGTGGCCCGCCGTCATCTTGACCTGCTGGTCCTTTGGTTTCACCACCATGCAGGGCTCGGATCTGTGGTGGCACCTAGCCGGCGGCAACTGGATCGCGCAGACCCACACTCTCCACTTCACCGAGCCCTTTTCCTTCACCTGCCACGGCCATCCCTGGTTCCATGCCGAATGGCTGTCGGACATCGTCTTTCACACCTGGGCCAAGCTCTTCAGCCTGGCTGGCTTGGTCTGGTGGAAGTGGGGCATGCTGGTCGCCACCTTCGGCCTGCTCTTTCGTCTGCTGCGGCAGATCTGCGGCCGCTCGGGAAGCGCCTACCTGGCAGTGCTGGCCGGCATCGCAGTGGGAGCGCCTTTCTTCGACATCCGCCCTCAGCTCTATACCTTCCTGGGTTTTGTCGTGGTTCTGTCTTTCGCGCTGCCCTTGTCGCGCAGGCTGTGGATCCTTCCCCTGGTCTTCCTGCTGTGGGCGAACCTGCACAGCGGCTTCTTGCTCGGATTGGTCACGTTGGTTGGGGTTCTGGCTCTTTCGTACTTCTACCGCGAGACTCCCCGCCGCGCGGTCTACCTCGCGCTGGCGTGCCTGCTCGCCTGTTTCGTGAATGGCAACGGGACCGACGCCATACTTTGGCCCCTTCGATTTGCCCAAGAAAGCAGTTCGCCTTTTCTGCGCATAGCCGAGTGGTTGCCCCCCTGGGAACCGGGAGGCATCCGAAGCAGCCTGTACTACCCTTCGATTGCCGTCTTCGTCGTGTCTGTTTTGATCGTGGTGGGTTCGGGCGCCTACCGACGACAGCCCCGCCTCACCCTGTCCAGCATTGCCATCGGGCTGATCACCTTCGTCCTGTCCATTAGAAGCCGCCGCTTCATCCCTCTCTTCGGCATCGCGCAGAGTCTGCTGCTGGCTCCGGCGCTGGCGGTGGTGTTTTCGTCGCTGCGCTCGCGCCTGGTGCGCCGTCTGCCCTGGCTCGACCGACCCCGCGTCTGGTCCATCGCCCTGCCGGTGGCGGCCTTGGTCTGGGGCGGCTGGCAGCTGGCGCCCTATCCACTTTCTCGCAACGCTTTCCTCTACCTGACCGCCGAGGACACCTTCCCCGTGGAGGCGATGAATCTCATCGAGGCCAACCACATCGAGGGCAAGGTCTTCAACTTCTACAACTGGGGTGGCTACATCGACTTGCGAACCCAGGGACGCCTGCAGGTCTTCATCGACGGCCGCGCCGGAACGGCGTTTGACGAAAAAACCTACCGGCAGTACCTGGCGGTGCTGGGCATGTACAACCGATGGGAGGAAGTGGTGTGGGCCTCGGGCGCGGATTACGTGCTGTGGCCGCAACACAGCCCGAGACAGGTTGAACAGCTGCGCAAGTCCGGGCGCTGGCGCGTGCTCTACTTCGACCACGTGGCGACCTTACTGGTCCGCGCGGAACGTCCCCAGGCAGACGCGCTGGTGCCCACGCCCGATTCGCCCTGGCGGGACCTGGCTTTGGGCTGGTCGAGCATGCGCACCCGCGACTACCTCACCGCCGCAGGCCAGTTCGAGCGAGCCCTGCAACGCATGCCCAACCTGCGCGCGGCCTGTGAAGGGCTCGCCGACGGGCAATCTCTGTCGGGCCGACTGGCCGAGGCCGAAGGCACGGTCGACCGCTGTCAGCGCATGTTCCCGGATCCGGGGCGCCGCGAGCAGCTCCGCGGAGTCTTCGAGAAACGGGCCCGCACTTCCAGCGGTCCCAGACCGTAGCGCGGGACGAGATCGCGCGAAAAGTGCGACCTCGTCAGTTTGTGCGGTAGATCTTCCCGCAATGGACGACGTATTGGCAATCATCCTGGGCGGCGGACGCGGGACGCGCCTGTTTCCCCTCACGCTCAAACGCTCGAAGCCGGCGGTTCCCATCGGCGGCAAGTATCGCCTCATCGACATCCCCATCAGCAACTGCCTCAACGCGGGACTGCGGCACATGTTCGTGCTCACTCAGTTCAACTCGGAAAGCCTCAACACACACATCGCCATGACCTACAAGTTCGACGTGTTCTCGTCGGGCTTCGTGACCGTGCTGGCGGCCGAGCAAACCGAAGAAGGCGGCGACTGGTTCCAAGGGACCGCCGATGCGGTCCGCCAGGGACTGCGCCATATGCGGCGACGATCCGCACGCGATCTGATGATCCTGTCGGGCGACCAGCTCTACAGCATGGACTTCCGCCAGATGCTGCGCACCCACCGCGAGAGCAATGCCGACGCGACCGTGGCGGTGATCCCCGTGGCCGAGGACCAGGCCACCGGCTTCGGCATCCTCAAGATGGACGCCAGTGGCCGCATCGTGCGCTTCGACGAGAAGCCAGCGCGCGAACGACTGCCGGCCCTCTCCTCCGACATCCCCGGTCATGGGCCTGGGTACCTGGCCTCGATGGGCATCTACATTTTCCGGCGGGAAATCTTGGAGGAGGCAGTTTCCAATCCGCAGCTGGTTGACTTCGGCCGCCACGTCATCCCTCATGCAGTGCCGCGCCAACGCGTGCACGCCTACGTCTATCGCGGCTACTGGGAAGATGTCGGGACCATCTCGTCCTACTTCCAGGCCAACTTGGCGTTGTGCCAGCCGATTCCGCCCTTTGATTTCTACGACGGCGCCCGCCCGGTCTACACCAACCCGCGCTTTCTGCCGGCCTCGAAGCTGGAGCATTGTACGGTCCACAACGCTCTCATCTCCGAGGGCTGTCTCCTGCAGGGCGCGGACATCGACCGCGCCGTCATCGGCATTCGCAGCCGCATCGGCAAGAACGCCCGCATTCGCAACAGCTTGCTCATCGGCGCCGATAGCTATGAGACGTTGGATGAGATGCGCGCCAGCCAGGAACAGGGCATTCCGCCGGTCGGCATCGGCTCGGATTCGATCATCGAGGGCGCCATCATCGACAAGAATGCGCGCATCGGCCGCGGCGTCCGCATCGTCAACCAGGCCGGGGTCAAAGAGAAGGATGGGGACGGCTATTTCATCCGCGAGGGAATCGTAGTCGTTCCCAAGAATGGTATCGTCTCCGACGGCAGCGTCATCTAGGAGGCGCACACCATGTTTCGCTTCGGCATTCTCAGCACCTCCCACTTCGCGCTCACGCGCATGATTCCCTCGATGCTGGCGGGACGCGACATCAGCGTGGCGGCCATCTCGTCTCGTGACGGCAGCCGGGCGGCGCAGGCGGCGCGTGCCTTGGGAGTGCCCAGAAGCTACGACTCGTACGAGGCTCTGCTGGCTGACCCTGATATCGACGCCGTGTACAACCCGCTGCCTAACCACTTGCACGTGCCCTGGTCGGAGCGCGCGGCCGCGGCCGGCAAGCATGTCCTGTGCGAAAAGCCCATCGCGCTCGACGCTGCACAAGCCCGCACGCTGCTGGCCGCTCGCGATCGCTACCGCGTGCTCATCTGCGAAGCCGCCATGGTACGCGTTCAGCCGCGCTGGTTGGCGGTGCGTGACCTCCTTGGGCAAAAAGCCATCGGCGAGCTGCGTGCCTTTGTCGGGACCTTCGGCTATCGCCTGGACTCGCGCGACAACGTTCGCTACGACCCAGCCATGGGCGGCGGGGTCCTGCTCGACACCGGGTTCTATCCCGTCACCATGAGCCGCTTCTGCTTCGGCCACGAGCCCATTGCCGTCGTGGCCCGGGCCGAGCGCGACCCGGACCGGGGCGTGGACCGGCTGACCAGCGCGATCCTGGAGTTTCCGCAAGGTCACGCGATCTTCACCGTTGGCATGGAGACCTTCCCTGTGCAACGGGCCCAGCTCATCGGCACCGGCGGCCACATGGAGATGGTCAATCCCTGGAACCCACCCGGCAATTCCCCCTCGGAGATCGTGGTCAACACCAGTTCAAGTCTGGAGGAGCCGGCACCGCGGCCTCTATCGTTCGATCCCGTGGACCAGTACACCCTCCTGGCCGAGCACTTTGCGCGCGCTGCCGAAACCGGCGGGCCTGGCCCGATTCCGCTCGAAGATTCGATCAAGAACATGGCGGTCTTGGACGCGCTTCAACGATCGGCCGCCAGCGGACAGGCCGAACTGGTTGGCTAGGTTCCTCAACAAAAACACACACCGCCGCCTCCATTTCGGCCACGACCACGACCACAGCCACGGCCTCCCGGTGCCGCAGGCGTGCTAAACTGCCGCCCCATGCATCCCGGAGTAAGAGGAACTACATTTTGCAAATCCTGCTCCACCCTGACGAGAGGCGGATGGCCTGCGGCCATGTTGGCGGTGCTGGTCCTTGGTTGTAGCCTAGGATCCAACGGCTCACCGCAAGGCACCGGTGGCGTGATTGTAGACGGCGGGACCAGCGGCAGCGCCGGATACGCGGGAAGCACCGGCGGCCAGCAAGCGTCGGCTGGCCAATCCGGGACCACACCCGCCACTGCCGGTCAGACCGGGACAACCGGCGGCCAGGCCGGGAGCACAACTGCGTCGGGCGGCCAGACCGAGGCTACAACTTCCAGCAGCCAGGCTGGGACAACCACCCGGCCTGCCTCTGGCGGTCAGGCCGGAACCACCCAGCCCGCCTCCGGCGGTCAGACCGGAGCCGCAGGCCACTCTGGCACGGCCGGAATCGCCGATGTGGGGGGCTCTGTCGCGGGAAGCGGCGGCAGCACGACTGCAACCGGCGGTCACATCAGCAGCGGTGGCGCCAGCAGCGCCAGCGGCGGAAGCACGACTGCAACCGGCGGTCGCATCGGCAGCGGTGGCGCCACCAGCGCCAGCGGCGGAAGCACGACCGCGACCGGCGGTCGCATCAGCAGCGGTGGCACCACCACCGGCTCCGGTGGCATCAGCAGCGGCGGCACCGCCAGCGCCAGCGGCGGAAGCACTGGCGGCAAGCCCGATCAGGGCTCGCTGCCGGCCATCACCGTGCACTTGGCTGGCGATTCCACCATGGCCAATTATGCGGCGACCACCACGCAAGAGGGTTGGGGGCAGGAGTTTGGGCAGTTTTTCATCAGCAAGGTGACGATTGATAATCAGGCTCAGGGCGGCGCCAACGTGCAAAGTTTCTACTCGGGTAAGTGGAAGACGCTCATCGCCAACGTCCAGGCCGGCGACTACGTGCTGGCGGCCTTCGGAATCAACGACAGCGGCACAACGCACGGGCCCGTCTCTGTGCCGGATTTCACGGCGGAGTTCGACACGATGGCGGATGAAGTCGCGGCAAAGAAGGCCACCTTCATCCCCACGACATCATCCCCGCTGCAAGTGTGGGTCGGCGGCAAGGAGACCAACGATCGGTTGCAGCCGTATTGTGACGCGACGACTGCGGTGGGAAAGGCCAAGAATCTGTTGGTCGACGATCTCAACGCACGCGGCGTGGAATACTACAACTCGATCGGCCAGGCAGCCGCTGCCGCCCTCACCTTCAACGGAGACAAGGCACACTTCGACAAGGCGGGCGCCACCGAGATGGCCCAGCTTGCGGCGCAAGAGCTGACCCGCATCGGCAGTCCTTTGGCAGCCTATTTGAAGTAGCCGGATAGCGAGCTTTCTTTCACCACAGAGGTCACAAAGGCCACAGAGCCGGACCGGAAAGGGTTGGGTTCTGTCCGATCCGAACCCCTTCTTCCCCTCCGACCTCTGTGTTCTCTGTGCTCTCTGTGGTGAAAAAGCTAACTACCTCCGGCGACGCCGGCGACGGTCGCGGCCTCGTGAACCTGGCGCTCCCGGCTCTTCGCGTGCGGTCGCATCCGCTTCTGGCCCGTCGGAGGCAAAGGCAATCGCGGTTGCGCCGGCTGCGGCCAGACGGCGCTTGCTGAAGAATTCCCAGGTTATCGCGATGAACGCGACAAGCGTGGCCACTGACATCAGGGTGTATTTCTCGTCGAGCCAGGTGGGCATACCATTGATCGGCGCCCAGGCCACGAACTGGGTGACGGCCGTGAGCAGCAACAGCCGCTGGGCCAGCCGCTCACTTTTCACGCACAGCAAGGCCACGACAATGATGAAGGAGTAGTAGTAGCAGGTCAGCTCGACCCCAAAAGGAATGAAGGTCGCCGACAACGCCAAGGCAGCCCAAGGTTCGGCCTGGCGTACGGCCAAACCCAGCAGCACCAAGAAGGCGGCCACCGCGACAAAGTACACAGGCTTCGCCCGTCGGAAGCTGTCCAGCCGCGCCTGCTTCCATTTCACCCACGGATCGGTCGCCCCCACGCGCTCCAACTTGCGACCAACCTCTGAGGGACGATAGGCCACCACCGTGCGCAGACCCATGTTGTTGGTCAGCGCTGTCTCCGAGTGCTTCATCGTGTTGCGTACGAATTCCTGGTAGGTGTCGGCGCGCCCGACCACTGCCATGCCCGCCGGAATCAGCAAAGCCGCGCCCAGGGCAGCACCGACCAAGAAACGGGTGTAGACCGGGGGAAGCTTGCGATGCCGGAAAACGTAATACCCTGCAGCCAACACGGGCGCGACGAACAGGAATATCGGGAAGATGCGCAACAGGGTCGAGTACGCCAGCGCCAGTCCCGCCGCCAAGGGACGTTCCTTTTTGAGCAGGCACACGCTCGCGATCATCCAGAAGAGCCAGTCCCAGCGCAGAAATGCGCCCCCGGTCCAGTAGAATCGCGAGGGGAAGTTGGTGGCAAAAACCAGCAATGCCACGGCCAACACGCGCCAGCCGAAAGCCCACGCGATCATCAGAAACCCGGCGGTCAGGAAGACAGAATCCAGCGAATTCAGGACGTAGATCTGGGTCTTGCTGGCCGGGGCCAGGTTGGAAAGCAGCGAGCCCGCGATGTTCCACACCGGGCTGCCGTTGTAGCCGTGGTCCATCTGGGCATCGTCCCAGCGGCGCGCATTCTCCAGGGTGCGGAAGTAGGCCAGGTCGTGGTGAAACGACTGCCAGCGCTCGGGCGTAAAGTGCTGCTTGCAGCGTTCGGGATGCGCCAGAATGTTGGCCGTGGTTTCGAGAATGTTGGTGCGCAAGTTGGTGAGCTTGCGCAGCTCGACCCGACGGCGCAGCGCCGGCAGCTCGGAATCTGCCACAGCCACGCACTCGTATAGTCGGTCGTAGCTCAGCTCGCGCGAGTACTTGGACCCGATGTAGTAGTGAAAGGTGTCCCAGCCGTGAATGAAATTGGGGAAGTGGAAGGAACCGAAATTGAAGTAGGTCAAAAACGCGACCAGTCCCAGCACTGCCAGGATGGCCCGGCGCACTTTCCCCCTCACCCGGCTGAGCCCAAGCGCGGTGGCCACTCTTTGCACAAAGCGAACGAGCGAATCCGCCATGCCAGGGGCTTCCTTGGTCTCGATGGCTGCGCCTCGTGACACCCATTGGTCCCACCACAAGAAGAGCAGCCCCAGCAGGGCCAGTACCAGCTCCCAGCGCGCGCTGGCAATGTCGTCCCAATAGACCTTGGCCACCGTCGCGGGCGGCGCATCCACCACCTTCATCCGGGCCGGGAACGGCGTGGGTTTCTGGCAGTAGGCCGCGACCTCGGAAACCGAGTACGAGTTATCGCCCACGCCCTCGCCCACGCGCAGGTAGCGCAGCGCCACGCCTCCGGTCTCGATGGTGCGCAGGCGCAGGCCGTGGTCGGTCACGGGATCGATGTGTCCCAGCACACGGTAGTTGTTGCCGTCGAGCGAGCCCCATGCGGTGTAGGTGTCGTTGGCGTCAGCCTGGATGGCCAATGCGTTGACGGTGGTGGCCGCGCCCAGATCCCAGATCACGGTCGACGCACCGGTGTCGAATATCACCGCCGGCGGGGCGTCCCATGCGGCGCCCTCGGGCGCCACGGTCTCGTCGGTGAGCAGGGCGAGATCGCGGCGAATGTCTTGCCAACTGACGGGTCGCCGTCCCGACAGCAAGTTTCCCGCGGGACAGGCCGCCAGCGCTGAGTAGTCATCTGCGCGTGCCGCGGGCGCTGCGAGAACGCCGACGAACAACGGCAGTAGGGCACAAAGGACACGCGACATTGAGGTCTCAGTCTATTCTGTCCGCCGCCTGCGCATAGCCGGTCACGAAGGCCCGCGTGTAACCCCATGCGCTCAGGTAGCTGGCCAGCAGGCCGAGTCCCATGATGAGATAGGCGGCATAGGCTAGGTACGGCTCCAGGGCGGGCGCGCAGTTCGCAATGGACAAATAGGTGGGCACGAAGCTCCACATGATCAGGTTGGACTTGGCTTTGCCCGCGAGACTGCTGGTGATGTTCATGTGCGCCGCTGCCATGAACCGCCGCAACGAAGCCACCCAGAACTCTCGCAGGAGGTACACGCAGATGACCAGCGGCGGGAAGAAACCCTGAGCCGTGGCCATGACGATGAGGAATGACTCGAAACACAGGTCGCAGAATTGGTCGAGAATCTCGCCCAGCCGCGTGACCTGTCCGGTACGACGGGCGATGTAGCCATCGAGATAGTCGGTCACGCCCGCCACCGTCGACAGCACGATGCCCCAACCGGGAGAAATGTAGAAATACACCACCACGCCAAGCAGGACCAGGAAGATGCGCGATAGCGTGATGACGTTGGGCACGGTGCGAATGTCACGCCCGATGGTGGATCCCATGGCATTTGCATATCACAGATGGGCCACGCAATCGCCAGGGTCCTGGTCCCCGGTCGCTGGGTCGTCAGCGGCTCGCCACCCTGACCGTCTACAACCGCGGTGGTAGACTCGGCACGCAGACTGCGGTGTTGCGCATATGGAGACCCGATGTTCAGAATGTCAACGGCTGTGGCAGCCATTCTTGCAGTTGGCCTATTGGGCCTGGCGTGTAGCAGGTCCGGTCTGAAGAGGAGCGCAGATGGTGGAACGGGAAGCGGAGGCCAGGCAGGCACCAAAATCAGTAGCGAAACTGCCGGAGGATTGGGGGGTAGTGCTGGCATCGTTGGTGCCAGCGGTGGCGCGCTAGGCGGCAGTGGTGGCGAAGGTGATGCCGGGGTGCCAGACGCCCCCGGTTCTCAGCCGGATGTTTCCATGGGTGGCTCGGGCGGAGGTGCAGGAGGCACTCCTGGTGTCGGTGGCGCCGGTGGTGGGACGGCCGGCGGGACCACTGGTGCCGGAGGCGGGATGGCCGGCACCGGCGGCACTGGCAACAGCTGCGGGGGCGTGAGCTGCGGCGCGTACGGGGATTTTTGCGACATCGCGGCAGGGCTCTGCAGCGCTGGCGCTGCCGACGTGTACGGAAAGTGCGTGCTCGTAGGAGCGGTGCTTTGCGCCCCGGGTCCGCCAGTGTGCGGCTGCGATGGGCAGACCTATAGTAACGACTGCGTTCGCCAAGAGTTTAGGGTGTACAAGAAATCCGACGGCGCATGCACAACAGCAGACGCAGGAGCGGGCGGCACGACGAGCACCGGAGGGACCACGGGAGCGGGCGGCGCTTCCAGTTCGGGCGGCGCCACCAGTTCCGGCGGGTCTTCCGCTGCAGGAGGTTCCGGCGGCAAGACCGGCGCGGACGGAGGAACGACAGGCTGCGCAACCGACTGCTCCGCTGCCTCCTGCGGAACCGGTTTTCGGCCCGTCTGCGATACGACCGTGCAGCAGTGCCGGTGCAGTCTGGACTGCACCGCCAATCCCGGGACCTGTGGCACGCGCGAGAGCTGCCAGAGTGTCTGTTCCCCCGACGGGACGTGCGTGTGCCGGGGTTCATGCGGGACCGAGGGACAGATCGGCTTCTTTAAGGGCTGCTGTCCTGGACTGGTTGAAATCTTCTACTACCAGGACACCACGTCCTGCACCAATCCGCCGGGTGCGGGCTTGGTCGTGTGTACGACCTGCGGCGACAAGATCTGTGGTCTGGGCGAGAATCACTGCAACTGCCCGCAAGACTGCCCGTAGTCCTCCTAGTTCGCGGCCGATTGGCCTTTGACCACCCAGTGCCTGTAAGCTTGTCTCATGTTCAGTCCGAGCACAGCGCTAGCCCTGGCAGCCTTGATGGTTGCGGCGAATGCCTTCTTCGTCGCGTCTGAATTTGCGATCGTCAAGATCCGGCCGACCCTGGTCAAGGAACTGGTCAGCAAAGGGGGCCGGCGTGCCTGGCTCCTGTCTGGGATCACCGGCCATCTCGATTCGTTCCTGTCGGCCAATCAGCTCGGCATCACCCTGGCGTCTCTGGCCTTGGGCTGGCTGGGCGAGCCAGCTCTGGCCAGCCTCATCGAGCCCCACGTCGGATCTCTGGGGCGGTGGACCGGGATCGCCATCCAGTCTCTCGCCCTGGGCGTGGGCTTCGCGCTCATCAGCTTTGTGCACGCGGTGCTGGGCGAACTGGTACCCAAGGCCGTGGCCTTGCAAAAAACGGAGCCAGTTGCGCTGTGGGCCGCCGCCCCCTTGCGCGTCTTTTACCTTCTGACCTTCCCGTTCATCTGGGCGCTGACCACGGCGGCCAACCTCTTCCTGCGCGTGATGCACCTGCGGCCTGCCTCAGGGGCCGAGATGTTGCACTCACCCGACGAGCTGCGCCTGGTCCTGCAACACGTGGATCTTGACCCTGGAGCGCGGCGACTCATCGACCGCGTGTTCGACTACACCCATCGGGTGGCCCGCCATGTGATGACCTTGCGTCGGGACGTCGTGGTACTGGAGGAAGGCCGGCCCTTCGCCGAGAACGTGCAGCTGGCCACCGCCAATCAGTACACGCGCTATCCCTTGGTCGAGCCGGGCTCCGACAAGGTCATCGGCTATGTGCACCTGAAGGACATCGTGGCGGCGCTGGCCGCGGGGCGCACGCCCAAGCGGATGCGCGAGATCGCGCGCGAGCCCATCTACTGCTCGGAGGAGACGCCCAGCGAATGGCTGCGGCGCGAGTTCCAGCGTCGCCGGGTCCACATGGCGGTGGTGCTGGGTGCAGGCAACGCTTTTCTGGGAGTCGTCACCCTGGAGGATCTCCTGGAGGAGTTCGTGGGCGAGATCCAAGACGAGCAGGACGTGGGCGAGTTGCCGCCCATCATGCATGGGGCCGAGGGTCGCTTCGAAGCGGACGGCCGCCTGACGCTCGACGTGGCAGAACGAGAACTGGGCGTGATCCTGCCGCCGCTGCGTCCCGACATCGAAACCCTGGGCGCCTACGTGCAGTCCCACCTGGGCCACCCCCTACGCCCAGGCGGCACCGTTGACCTGGGTGGATTTCGATTCACCGCCCTGGAAATTCGCGACGGCAAGATTCGCCGTTTGCGCGGCGAGCCGCTACCTCATGAAGACGAAGAGGAGACAAAAGAGTAGCTGCGCCTTGTGGGGAGATTCGGGCCCCGATTCGCGGACCGCGTGGGCGAGGGCGTGAGGGTGAGCGTGTTCGTGGGCGGTACGCGGAAGGACGGATCGCGGCTCGCGGGCCGCACGCGCTCACGCGAGCCGCCCACGCTAGCCGCTCTCCGCTGGCCGCTCACGCTACCGCCACCGCTCACGGGGACCGATCTGCGCGGACCACACAGCCACGACCGCGCAATCACGGCTGCGCCTTTGCTGCGCTGCTGCGACCGACACCCGATCCCGACGCGGCTTGCGAGAAGACCGCCCCCATGTTAGACGACCGAACCGCGAACCTACGCCCAGGTAGCTCAACTGGTAGAGCAACGGACTGAAAATCCGTGTGTAGACAGTTCGACTCTGTCCCTGGGCACCACCGTGGGCACTTGGTTGTTCCCGGTGTTTAGCTGGCTCGCGTCGAAGGAGACACCATGGTACGCAAAATCGTAATCTTCGCTCTGGCCGCTGGCGTCGTTGTCGGCGGGTACTATCTTGGCAAAGGCAACTGGGGGGCACGCACCGTCGCGGCGAGCAAGTACGTCTGCGAAAAGGTTGGGGCAAGCGCCAACGACGATATTGAGCGCAAGTGCGTGCCGTTCGAGGGCACGCCCAAGGGCTCAGCCAAGGCGCTGGTGACCCTGGTCGAGTTCTCCGACTTCCAGTGCCCCTACTGCAGCCGTGTCGTGCCCACCATCGAGCGGTTGGTCAAGGAATACCCGGACAAGGTGCGCGTCTTCTTCAAGCAGAATCCGCTCCCCTTCCACGACAAGGCCCAGCTGGCCGCAGAGTCAGCGCTGGCGGCCGGGGCCCAGGGGAAGTTCTGGAAGATGCATGATGAGCTCTTCGCCAATCAGTCTGCCCTTGACCGACCCGCCCTAGACAAATACGCGGCCAAGATCGGCCTGAACATGGGCAAGTTCAAAGCCGCGCTTGACAACCACACCTTCAAGGCCGCGGTGGACAAGGACCTGGCCGACGCCCGAGAGCTGGGCGTGCAAGGAACCCCCAACTTCTTCATCAACGGCCGCCCGATGCGCGGGGCTGTACCCTACGAGCAGTTCAAGACCGTGGTGGATGAAGAGATCGCCCGCGCGAAGAAACTCCTGGATAAGGGAACCTCGGTCAGCCAGCTCTATGCCGCTTTCGTCACCGGCAAGGCCAAGGGCATGGGCGTCGCAGCGCCGCCGCCACGGCCGCCGGTTTCCAACGAAGTCTACAAGGTCGAGGTCGACAAGGCTCCGCGCAAGGGTGGGCAAGCGCCCAAGATCACGCTCATCGAGTTCTCCGACTTCCAGTGCCCCTTCTGCAGTCGCGCCAAGAACACGCTCGACGAGCTACTCAAGATCTACAAGGACAACCTGCAGATCTCGTTCAAGCAATTCCCGCTGCCCTTCCACAACAACGCCATGCCCGCCGCCATCGCCTCTGTGGCGGCCGACCAGCAAGGCAAGTTCTGGCCGATGTACGACAAGTTGTTCGCCAATCAGCAGAACCTGGATGCGGCCAGCCTGGAAAAGTACGCGCAAGAGATCGGACTCGATGTGGCCAAGTTCAAGACCGCCATCGCCGACCCCAAGACTAAGGCGGTGGCCGAGGCCGACATGAAGCAGGCCAACCAGTTCGGGGTGCAAGGGACGCCCAGCTTCTTCGTCAACGGCCGCGCCTTCAGCGGCGCCTATCCGCTGGAAAGCTTCCAGATGGTGCTCGACGAGGAGATCAAGAAGGCGGATGCCAAGCTGCAGGCCGGCACGCCGCGCGCCGAGCTCTACGCGGCCATCATCAAGGACGGACTGGACAAGAAGGAAATGCCCAAGGAGCAGGCGCGACCCAACGAGCCGTCGCCCACCGAGATCTACAAGGCCGAGGTCAAGGGCGCGCCCATCAAAGGCGCCAAGGACGCGCTGGTCACCATCGTGCAGTTCTCCGATTTCCAGTGCCCGTACTGCTCGCGGGTCGAGCCGACCATCGACAAGATCATGGAGGAGTACAAGGGCAAGGTGCGGGTGGCGTGGCGAAACAAGCCCCTACCCTTCCACGACAAGGCCAAGCCCGCGGCCATCGCGGCCCTGGCGGCCGATCAGCAGGGCAAGTTCTGGCCGATGCACGACATCCTGTTCAAGAACCAGCAGAACCTGGATGCCGCCAGCTTCGAGAAATACGCCAAGGAGATCGGCCTCGACATGACCAAGTTCAAGGCCGCCTTGCAGGACAAGAAGCTTCAGGATGCCGTCGAAGCGGACGTTGCCATGGGCGACAAGCTCGGCGCGCGTGGCACGCCGGCGTTCTTCGTCAACGGAAGCTTCCTGTCGGGCGCGCAGCCTTTCGAGAACTTCAAGTCCCGCATCGACGAACAGTTGAAGAAAGCCGAGGAGCTGGTCAAGAAGGGCACGCCCAAGGCCAAGGTCTACGACGCACTCATGAAGACGGCCAAGGCCGAGGTGAGTGGCGGCGCAGCCCCAGCGGCTCCGGCTGCTGCGCCTGAGGCGGGTCCGGTCAAAGATGTCGATCCGGGAAACGCCCCTGCGCGCGGGCCCAAGAACGCACCGATCACGGTGGTGCTTTTCTCCGACTTCCAGTGCCCGTTCTGCGGGCGGGTCGAGCCCTCGCTGACCGAGCTGGAAAAGGCCTACCCAGGCAAGGTGCGGGTGGTTTGGAAAAACTTCCCGCTCCCCTTCCACAACAATGCCAAGCCTGCAGCCGAGGCCGCCATGGCCGCTAACGAGCAGGGCAAGTTCTGGGAGATGCACGCCAAACTGTTCGCCAACCAGCAGAACCTGGATGCGGCCAGCCTGGAGAAATACGCGAAAGAGATCGGCCTCGACATGGCCAAGTTCAAGGCCGCCACCGACAGCCACAAGTTTGCCGCCCAAATCGAGGCGGACACCAAGCAGGGCAGCTCAGTTGGCGTGCAGGGCACGCCTGCCAGCTTCCTCAATGGCCACTTCATCAACGGCGCCCAGCCTTTCGATGCCTTCAAGAAGATCGCCGATGAAGAACTGGCCAAGGGCGCGGCCACCAAAGGCAAGAAGAAGGTAGCCGCGGCCATCAAGTAGCCCCTGTTCAAAGCCCGGAGTCGAGAGTGCCGGACAAGGGGCGGGACAAGGGAGCGCAGCCTAGGGACCGCAAAAGAGCGGTCCCTAGGGCTGTGGGTTGGCGGCGCGCGATCGCTGTGGCCATCGTCGCTCTGGCGACCGCCACTTTGGCCGTGCGATTCTTTGCAGGAGCCGCGCGGACGGCGGCCGCAGCACGCAACAGCACCTGTGGCGCCCTCATGCCTGACCCGCTCGCACCCAAGCTGGAGGGACTGGCGCCTGACTTCGAGCTGGCCGATGCCTCGGGCAAACGATGGTCGTTGCGCGGACTTCGGGACAAGCCGGTGCTGGTCAGCTTCTGGGCCACCTGGTGCCCGCCCTGTGTCCAAGAAATGCCCTCGCTGGAAGCTCTGGCTCGCCGCCTGGGCGATCGAGCCACCGTCCTGGCGGTCAGCGTGGATGAGAATTGGGAGGCCATTAGCAAATTTTTCCCCCATGGAACGCCGCTGACGGTCTTGCTCGATCCCAGCCGAGAGGTTCCGGCTAGCTACGGCACCAGCCAGTTCCCCGAAAGCTTCCTCATCGATCCCAGCGGGCACGTTCGCTACGCCTTCATCAACCAGCGCAACTGGTCCGTCCCCGAAGCCGCCGCCTGCATCGAGGACGTCAGATAGGAAGCCTTTTCACCACAGAGAGCACAGAGAACACAGAGGTCGGAAAGCAAGAAGGGGTCGGACCGGACCGAACCCAACCCTTCCCTTTTCGGTTTGGCTCTGTGACCTCGGTGTCCTCGGTGGTGAGAAAGCTAACTTCTAATCGTGGCCGAGGTCGCCGTCCTGGCGGCCGGTCAGATCGAGGAGCGGCGGCGTGCGATCATCATCGTCCTGCATCCCGTGCGCCAGGCGCGCCTTGACCCGCACGGTCTGACGTTCCTTGTAGCGCTCGTGGCTGTTCTCGCCGATCTCGTTGGCTTCGGCCGTGCGGGCATCGACGATCTGAAACTCGGTGAGCACGAACACCACCGATCCATTGTCCATGAACAAGGCGTCCGTGGGCGGCCGGTTCAGCAACCTGTCCACGCGCACGGGAAGGTCAGCGACGAAATTCACCACCCGGTAGCTGGGCCCCGAGAATTCATTGACCACCGGCGCGCGCTTGTCAGCCGCCACCGTCGACAGATCGAGCAACTGGGGCAAGTGGCGCCGCAGGGTTGGATCGCGTTCCACAAAACCGTGCAGGTCCACGATGTCGTTGAGCGATTCCCCGGGAATCACGTAGTTGAAGGGCACCAGCCGCTGTACCAGCTCGCGCAGGACAAAGACGATCTCGTCCTCGGAGTGCGTGATCATGCGAAAGCGCAGTTTGTCGTAGACATCGGCCGCGATGTTGTCGCGTTTGGCCAGCAGCTTGGTGATGAGGCTGTCCGGCTCCTTGCGACTCCACTCGAACTCCACGATGGCGCAGCCCGCGCCCTTCATTTCCTCGACGGTGCGCAGGACTTTGTCCTCGACCGCGCGGAAGATCTGGTCAGCACTCACCACCAGGCGGGTGATGAGCTCGCGGCCCGAGAGGTGTTGCAGCACGTGCATCACCTTGAGCACCACGCAGGCGTGGGTGCGCCGCTTGCCATTCTGCGAAGCCACCAGCAAGAGGTCACGGGCGGGAATCCGTTCCGCGACTTCTTCGGGGATGTGGAACCCCAGGTGGTGCTCCAAGTAGTCAACCGCCTGCTCTCGTAGCGCCTCGAGCCGGGCCATGTCCTGGCTATTGTCCGGGTCGAATTCATGAACGCGCAGGAAGCGATCAACCTGGTCGCGGTCGGAGAAGTACAGACGGTGCCAGTCGATGACCGAGCCACCGCGGATCAGGTTCCGTATGGCTGTCAGATCGGCGATGGTTAGAAGAGCCAAGCGCCCGTCTTGCAAATCACCCTCGCGTTTCGCGCCATTCCGAGCCGCAGCTTCAATTCCATCTAACGTCATGCGGCCTGCCGGTTGCTTTTGCCCGGGAGTGTAGGCGGCGGGATCGCGTCCGGCAAGGCGAATTCGCGTGGGGAGCCGGCCGGCTTTGCCCCCTACGGGGACTTCGGGACGTCCCGCCACCCTGCCCGCTTCGCGCGCGCCCTCGCCGGCCGCGCACCATCGCGGGAGGGCATGGCGAGGCCGAGCGTCAGCGAGCGGGGTGGGTGCAGGGCGTGAAGGGGCCGAAGTACGGAGCGAACCCTCTGAGGGTTCCCATGTGAATTGCGGGCACGCCGCTAGCTCGGCTACTGCAGCTTGCTGCGCGGAGCTCGGCCCAGACGAAGCGTGGCCAGGAAAAGCGCGAAGGCGCCGAGGGCCGTGAGCGAGCTGCCTATGACAGGAATCATTGCCATGGGTAGCATTTTATCCTACATCTCCTACCCGGCAAACTTTCTTTGCATTTCCCTTCGATTCTCGACGCACCTACCGCCGCCGTCGCTTGCGCAGACGGCGGCCGCGCAGCAGGGAAATCAGGAGTAGCCCGCCAAAGATCATGGCCACCCCGGCCGATATGAGACGCGCGCTTTCCTGTCCGCGACCGTCGAAGACGACGGACAGACTGAAAGCCGTGGCGCCCAAGAAGCCCCAAAGCAGCTGCTGCCCCAACGCGTACAGGACATCTACGCTGGCGTCGATCCCCCGAATACGGACCTCGACATCTCCGCGCGAAGCCAGGGTCAAGAAGCGGCCCAATTCGCCAGGCAAGGCAAAGGCGGAAAGGGCCGACTCTCGAAGCGTATCGAGCATCGCCTCGGACCATTCCTTCTTCTCGCCCAGCAGGAAGCGGTCCACATAGGGTTGGATCACCGCCGACGGATCCATCTCTGGGTCCAAGGTTGTGCACACGCCCAGCAGGAGAAGCAGCGTCCGCTCCAGCAGCACCCATTCCTTGGGCACCACGAAGGCGTCGGTCAGATCGCGCAGCGACACATTCAGATCGCGCAGGTCAAGCAGGGTCGCAAGCTGCGCACGCGGATCGATCTTCAGGTTGGACAGGGAGAAGCCTTCGAAACGCATCTGTGCGCGAAAGTGCTCGTAGAAGTGCTGCACCACCCGGTCGAAGACTTCGTGGTCCGCATGGCGCGCCAGAAAGCCCATCTCCTTGAGCGAGGTGACGATGCGCCCCACGTCGCGAGTCATGGCGCCCTGGAGAAAAGTCACGATACCCTTGCGCATGCCTTGCGACACGCGCGCGGTGGCCCCAAAGTCGAGAAACACGACCGTAGGTCCAGCCTCGCCAGGGGCGGGCGGCCGCAGCAAGAGGTTCCCGGGGTGCGGGTCCGCGTGATACACGCCGTCGACGAAGATCTGCTTGCAATACGCTTCCACGCACAGACGGGCGGCTTGCTTGCGGTCCACGCCGCACGCGTCCAGGGTTTCGATGTCGCCCACGCGAATGCCCGTCATCCATTCCGTGGTGAGCACACGCTCGGTCGAGAACTCGTCAATCACGCGCGGGATGACCACGTCCTTGCGATTGGTGAAGTTGGCGGCAATGGCGCGAATCGCGGCGGCTTCGTGCTGGTAGTCGAGTTCGGCCAGCACCATCTCGCGGATCTCGCGGTAGATGGTGGCCCAGCCCCAGTCAGGCAGAAACCGGCGCAGCAGGGAAAAGATACGCCGGATCACGCCCAGATCGGTCTTCACAATGGTCTCGATGCCCGGGTATTGCACCTTGACCGCTACCTTCTCACCCGAATGCAGGCACGCCACGTGCACCTGGCCAATGGACGCAGAAGCCACCGGCGTCCGATCGAATTGGGCAAAGACCTGGCTCGGCTCGCGACCCCCGAGTTCCGCCACCAGCCTGGCCTCGATGTCTTCATACGGTCGCGGCGGCACGCGATCCTGCAGGGTCTGCAGTTCCTTGCGAAAAGCCTCAGGCAGCATGTTGGCCATCACGCTGATGAGCTGCCCGACCTTGATGAACAGTCCCTGCAGCTCGACGATGCTGGCCAGGACCCGGCGCGCGTTCTGTCGATGGACCGCCTGCACCAGTTCGGCCGCGGCTTCGTCGCTGCGGAAACGCCGGCGCACGCGCAGCAGCGCGTAGGACAGCACAATCTGCAGAGTCACGCGATAGGCTCGCAACAGGCGGCGCAGAGGTCGACGGTACCCGGCACTGCGACGGGCGGCCTGAGCAGAGTCTACCGGCACGGCCGGCGCACCCATGCCTGGGGTCGCAGCACCCGATCGATCCAGCGCGTTTTCACCGGTCAAGACTTGCAGCATATCGCGCCTAGGCTTTCGGCGCACCCATAGCGGAACGTCGCGTGGGGAGCCGGCGAGCTCTGCTCGCCGCGCACCATCGTGGGAGGGCATGGGAACCCTCTCAGGGTTCCCACGTCAACGAGGAGACATGCTAACCTGTACTTCATGGCGGAAAATCCGGAAAATCCCGGCGCGACCGGTGCGAGCGGTGAAGCCAAGGCCGGCCTCGACAGCGAGCCGACACGCGAGCGTGGCGATCGCGGCCTGTCTGATCTGGTCAAGCGGGCCATGTCGGCCGGGCTGGAAGTGGCCAGCCGTTCCAAGGACGACTTCGTACGCGTGGCCACCACCGAGATGCGGGCTTGGCTCGATCGACTGGACCTGCAGAGTGAGCTGGCCAGGGCTCTGACCAAGATGGTGGTGGAGGTGAAGGCAGAGGTCCGTTTCCGTCCGCGCAGCGACGGGAAACTCGAACCCGAGGCCAAGAGCGAGATCAAGGTCAAACCAACGACCAAGACCTGATCGGGCCTATATCGACGCACCGAATGTGATACCCTGGCGAATATCACTAGCGCCCACGCGGAGGGTTCATGGAAAAGTCCGAGGTGCTTGCGCAAATCCGCGCCGTCGGCGTCGTGCCGGTTCTTCGCTTGGCCTCGGCGCATGACGTCCAGGCCATGGCCCAGGCGCTCCACTCCGGCCAAATTGACGCCATCGAGGTCCCCTTGGACGTGCCCGATGCCGTCGATGTGATCTCGAACCTGGTGCAGCTCTTTGACGAGAAGGTGTTGGTTGGCGCCGGCACGGTTCTCGACGTCGAATCGGCATCCACCGTGATCGCGGCGGGCGCCAGCTTTGTCACCAGCCCATGCTTCGACCTGGAAGTCGTCAAGTACTGCAACGCAACTGATCTGGCGGTCTTTTCTGGTGCGCTCACAGCCACGGAAATCGCGGCGGCCTGGAAGGCTGGGGCCGACATGGTCAAAGTCTTTCCCTGTTCCGCGCTGGGCGGACCGAGCTATGTGCGAACCATCAAGGCTGCCCTGCCCCAGATCGATCTGTTTCCCAGCGGTGGCGTGACACTACAAAACGCAGCCGCGTTCATCGAGGCCGGCGCCTGCGTCGTCGGGGTGGGGAGCGATCTCGTCGACCTGGCCTCGCTGCGCGAAGGGCGCGGGGACCGCATCGCAGAACGCGCGCGACTTTTCATCGAGTTGGTGCGCGACGCCCGCGGGGACGCGCCCACGCCGCCGCCGACAGCCGTGAGTCCGCGCTAGGTACCGATGGCCGGAACCGGTGGCCGGTGGCCGCAACCGGTAGCCGGTAGCCGGATCCGCCGTCCGGCCCCGGATTCGGCGAGGGCGAGCGCTGCGCGCGGGGTGGGCAGGGTGGGTGGCGGGTTCCGAAGTCCCCGAAGGGGGAAGCGGATCCGGCCACCGGCCCCGGCCCCGCTATTAGCCTTCTTCCTTGTTCCCCCCCTCGGGCTCCTCGCGCGGCTTGCCGGCCGCGCCCCCGATGCCGTACTTTTCCAGCTTGTAGTACAGCGCGCTGGTCTTGATGCCCAGCAGGCGCGCGGTCTCGGTCTTCACTCCGCCAGTCTTGTCGTAGGTGCGCTGGATGAGCTGGCGTTCCAAGTCCTCCAAAACCTCGGGCAGGGTCATGTCGCCCGACGGAACGGCCAGGGAGGTCTCGCTGGCACCCTCGCGCAGGAAGGCGGGCAGCGCGGCCACACCGATGCTGTCACCGTTGGCAAAGACCAGCGACTGCTCGACGGCATTCTCCAGTTCGCGCACATTGCCCGGCCAGTTGTAGGCGCCCAGGCGCGCCAGCGCGGCGTCGTCGATGCGCTGGATGCTCGGGTTGGTGCGCGGACCCAGCTTGCGAATGAAGTGCTCGACCAGGGCGGGAATATCTTCGCGCCGTTCGCGCAGAGGCGACACATGGCAAGGCACCACGTGCAGACGATAGAAGAGATCCTCGCGAAAGCGCCCAGCCTCGACTTCCTGCTTGATGTCGCGGTTGGTGGCTGAAATCACCCGCACGTCCACGCGCACGGTTTCTTCGCCGCCCACCCGCTCGAATTCCCTTTCCTGCAACACGCGCAGAAGCTTGAGCTGCAGGTTGGGCGTCATGTCGCCCACCTCGTCGAGGAACAGCGTCCCCTTGTCGGCCAACTCGAAGCGGCCCAGCTTGCGCTTGATCGCACCAGTGAAGGAGCCCTTCTCGTGCCCGAATAATTCGGATTCAAGCAAGGTCTCGGTCAGCGATCCGCAGTTGACCTTCACGAACGGGCCGGCCGCCCGTTTGGAACGGGTGTGCACGGCGCGCGCCACCAGTTCCTTGCCCGTGCCGGTTTCCCCCGAGATGTGCACCGCCACATCGCTGGGGGCCACCTTCTCGATGGTCTCGAACAGTGCGCGCATTTGCGGCGATCGGCCCACCATCTCGCCCAGTCCATAGGGCAAGGCCGCATCGGCGCGCAGGACTTCCACTTCCGCCTCAGCCCGCTGCCGCGCGACCTTCTCACGCCGCATTTCCAGCGCACGCTCGACCTTGAGGCGCAGAACCTCGGGCGCAAATGGCTTCTGCAAGAAATCCATGGCACCCAGGCGCATGGCCTCGACCGCTGTCTCGACGGTGCCAAAGGCCGTCACGATGAGCGTGGGGCAAGAAGCATCGATGCGCTTGACTGCCTCCAGAACTTCCAGGCCGCCGACGCCCTCCATCTTGAGGTCGGTGATGACGAAATCCGCGCCCTGCTTCCTGAGCGCGGCCAGGCCATCAGCGCCGGAGGCCGCGGCCACCACCTCGTGACCCATGCGCCGGACCGTGACCGCCATGCCCTCTCGCATGGTCTCGTTGTCGTCGATGATAAGAACGCGCGCCATAGACTCACAATACTACGCGGCCGGCGCAGTGCGAGTCGCGAAACGGAAGCGGGCGCCGCCTTCCGGCCCGCGGTCCACCGTCACTTCGCCGCCGTGGTCGCGCGCGATCTCGCGCACGAAGGCCAAGCCCAACCCGGTGCCCTTCTCACGCGTCGTGAAAAATGGGGCAAAGATCTTGTCCTTCAGTTCTTGGGCGACGCCGGGACCGCTATCGCGCACCTCCCATTCGACCAAACCGCTAGCGCTGCGCGCGGCGACCACCACCTGGCCAGGAACGCCCGCCGCGACCATGGCATTCTTGACCAGGTTGATGAGGGCACGGCGCAGTTGGCCTCGGTCGCCTTCGGCGACCAGGCCCGGGGTGGCCTCGGCGCGCAACGCAGGCCCCGTGCCAGCGGGAAACCGACAGATCTCGCACACCTCATCCAGCAAAGGCGCGACGGGGACGGGTTCCATCACCGGCGGCGTCCGGCGTGCGAATTCCAAGAAGTCGGACACCACGTTCTTGAGGTAGCCGATCTCGCGCTCCACTCGCGCCACCTCGGCCAAGCGCTCGGGCTGCTGCGCCAGACCTTCGCGCAGTAGGCCCGCATAGAGCTGCAAGCCGCCCAAAGGATTGCGCACCTCGTGTGCAATTCCCGCCAGCATCATCTGCAGGCGCTCGTCGCGCGCTTGCAGCGCGGCCCGCATCTCGTCCAGACGAGCCGCCAGATAGCCGATCTCATCGCGGGTTTCGACCGCTACCGGCCGGGTCAGATCGCCGCGCCCGATCCCTTCCGCGGATCGTGCCAGGCGCGCCAGCGGCCCGGTCATCCGACGAGAAAGCCACCCCGCCAACCCAGCGATAAAAACCATGCACAGGGCGCCGCCCGCCACCAGCCAGCGACGAAAAGCGGCCAACTGAGCGAAGTACTGCGCGCTGCCCTCCACCACCACGAATCCTGCGGGTTCGAATCCGCCGACGCGGGCATAACCACGCTGGTAGGGCCGGCCATCGCGTCCCCAAAACAAGGGCGAGCCTGCCAGCGCGCCGGTTGCCGCCCGCTCGATCTCGGGCTGGTCGGCGCCCAGCTCGTAGGCGCGTGCGCCCAAGGCCACTAGCCCCTCGGTGTCACCTCGCCCGGACAGATCGCGGGCCACCAGCAGAACCCGCCGGACACCCAGCCGCTGCCGCGCCAGCTCGATGCGCCGGGTGAGATTGGCGTAGGTGTTGGATTGTTCGTCGCCGGACCCGATGGCCGCCAACTGCTCGGGCAAGATCTGCATGGCAACGCCGGACGCCGCCGTGGCGAGCCGCTGGCCCAGTTCGTCTTCCAGCGCCCGCCGCGCCACCGCGTGGGCCAGCGTGCCGAACAGCACCAAGGCGACGGCCGCGGGCAGCAGCGCGGCCACCAGCACTTTGGCGAGGAGTCTTGCTTTCGGTGGCCGGGAGAGCATCCCGGGACCAGTGTACCAATGGACGCCGGCTGAGAACACTGAGGGGAGAAGGGAGGACCCAGAGTACCCCAAGCACCGCCTCTTTCGTCACCGCTGCCTGTTGCCGTTCCGGCGCCGAGACCGGTGGCCGGTAGCCGACTCCGGATCCGGAAGACGGCCGGCGGATCCGGTTCCGGCAACCAGTTCCGGCCACCGGCCCCGCCGCTGTCACGCCGTCCGCTCAACCAGCTACGGACTTTCGAGAGGCGGCACTAGTGCCTCCGGTCAGAAGAG
>PMLB01000105.1:0-1402 GCA_003158735.1 Myxococcales bacterium
GGCGGGCTCCCCACGCGACTAGGATCAGAGGCGCATTGATTGTCCTTCTGGCTGCGGCCTTGTGCGCCGCCGGCTGCGCGGACTTCACCCGTGGGCCGGCGGCTGATGCCGCCGCCGACGCAGCGCCGGTCGACGATTCCCTGTTCGAGACCTACGTGTATCCCATCCTGCAGTCCGATTGTCAGTCGTGCCATTCCCAGGGGCAGCAGGCCGGCGCCACTCGGTTCCGGCTGACTGGGGACGCGAAGGCGGATAGGGCGGGCGTGGTAGCCCTAGTCTACCCCGACTATCCGGCCGGCAGTCTGCTCTTGCAACGCGCGACCGGCAACGGCCACAGCGGTGGTCTGATTTTCACGCCGGACAGCGCGGAGTACATGACTATCCTCAACTGGATTGCGACTCTGCCTCCAACACGGTGACTCGGCATAGCGGTTAGTCGCCGTGCAGTCTGTTGATCAGACCTTCCTGCTCCTCTGGGGACAAGGCCCAGTCGCTGATGGGATAGACAAGGTGTTCCTCGTCTTCGTGGTGGCGGGCCAGGCTGCGCCGTACTTGCGGCAACAAGGCTTCACTGGCCAGTACATCCTGTTTGGCCAGGGCCGCTTCCAGCTCAGGCAGAAGCGCGCGCAGCTCCCCATGTTCGGCGAGCATGCCGGGCACGGCGCGCGCCGCGGTGTCGGTCATACGTAGCAGCGCCGGAAAGAGCAACGCCTCCTCGGCCGCCATGTGACGCTTGAGCCCGTTGGATAGCGCGGCGAAACGCCGATCCGCCTCGGCCAGCGCACCCACGCGCAGGAAGTGCTGCAACTCAGTCAGCAGGCCGTCGATGTGCGCATGGTCGGCCCTCAGGTGTTCGGCGAGGGTAAGCCGTTGCTCCGGGCGGCGCAGCTGCAGATCGGAGCGGAAGCAATCGGCCGCGACCACTATGATGGTGCAGTCAATCTCGCCCTGATGCATCTGGCGAAAAGTCGTGAGCAGAGGCTTGGGATCGCGATCGGTCACCAGAGTCACACGGCGACCGCTGCGCAGCTCACCCAACACACGGGCAACCGCCACGCGGCGGTCTTCCAAGGAAAGTCCGCGAATGTCGACCTGAAGCAGCTCAGCGCTGACCGGTGCGGCCATACAACTCCACCTACATCGACTCGCGGCGCCTGACAAGTAACCGCGGCGAGATAAGCTGTCAGAGCGACGAACTTGGGCTAGGATCCACGCAGGAGTTTCGATCGTGGATTCGCGCAAGCCCGCTTCGACAGCCGACGCGCTGGCCCCAGGCGCCGGCCAAGGCCAGGCCGAGGAAGAGGAGCGCCGGCTCTTCCAGGCCGCGATGCAAGGTGTACGGCCCTTGCCGCCTGGCCCCCGGCGCGTCGTGCCTGAGTGGCAAGCCGACCCGCCAGCCCGA
>PMLB01000105.1:1440-30962 GCA_003158735.1 Myxococcales bacterium
CATCAGGCCGAGCGTTTCATCGAGCAGTCGGTGGCAAAGGGTCGGCGTTGCGTGCTGCTGATTCATGGCCGCGGCCTGCACTCCGGCCCGAGCGGGCCAGCCCTGCGACCGGCCTTGGTCGAGTTCCTGCGCCGGCGCCCACTGGCCAAGCAGGTGCTGGCCTTCACCTCGGCCCCGCCCCGTCACGGCGGCGCGGGCGCATTGCTGGTGCTCTTGCGACGCCGTTGACCGGAAGTATTGGTCCACGACGTGCACTCGTAGAGCGAGAGTGACTGCGGCGCAAAAATGGGCAGGCTGACCCGTGCCAAGGGCTGCAGGCGCCGGCCCAGGGCAGCCGTGATCTGGGCGGGAGTGGTGATGTGGTGGTCTTCGATGCGCCCGAAACCGAGCGTGCGAAAACACGTGGCCATAAAGCGATTCACCATGGGGTAGCCGGTCACCAGCGTGCCGCCAGGGGCAAGCGCGTGAGCCAGAGAGTGGGCGGCGGCTTCGGGGTCTGCAATGTGCTCCAGCACCGACAGGCACACCACCACATCGAAGGTGCCGGCGGGGACGGCATTGGGATCCAAGAGATCGGCCACCTGAAAGTTGGCGTGGCACCCGGGGCTGACCAGGGTTTCCAGCCCCGGAGCCAGCAGCAGATCCGTGCCCAGATACTCGGGGAAGCCGGCGGTCAGGCTGGGAACCAGGATTCCGCTCCCCACGCCGATCTCGAGCACGCGCCGGCCGGCGTTGGGGACAAGGCCGAGCCCCATGCGCAGACGGTGACGGTAGACATGCCCGACCACCGGTCGGTAGTAGTAGGGCAGGGGATCGAACTCGCTGTTGGGCACCAGCGAGCCCGAGGGTGGTGCGCGAAATTTCACGGTGGGGCTTCTGCGCGGAAAGGGGTAGCCCGAAACGGCGCCGTCAAGAGGCTGTTCGACGTGATTCTTGGTCCGATGACGAGGGAAAACGCTTCCGGGAACTCAGGATAGCGGTTTTCGACGAGGGATTGAAACTCGCGTTGTCTCTCGGCGAGGTCCTGGACGACCTGGCTCCCGCGAAGCTGAAGCAGCTTTTCGCGGATCTGTGTGCGCGCTTCTTCGCTGGTGGACACGGCGTAGGCCTGTTCGAGATGGCGAACCGCCAGCTCTTGACTTCCCTGCTTGGTCAGCATGCTGGCGACCAAATTGGAGATGAAGAAGGGCACGCCCTCATAGAGGGCGGTCTGACGTAGAACCTCGACCCCCTGCTGGCGCCAGCCGGGGATGCGCGGGTCATCGGGTGTCGCGTCCATGGGCAGTTCGTAGAGCAGGTTGAAGCCAAGCTGGAAGGGGATCTCCCAGTCGAAGGGAAAGGCTTGCCGGCCCCGCTCGAGCACGGTGTTGGCCGCCAACACCATGTCAGGGACAATGCGCTGGCCGTTGTAGACGAGCATGGCGGCCCCGGCCAGATAGAGCCGGCGAAACTGGGGGTCGAGGTCGATGGCCGCGAGCAGGTACCGGGCAAGCCACTTGGTGGGCAAGCGCGCGTGAAGTTGGGTGCCGAAGTAGACGTTGGCCCGCGAATGGATCAGGTCGGCCGCCAGCTCGCTGTGGCCCAGGCTGGCGAGCTTGAGGATTCTCGACGGTGGCAAGTAGAAGGTGTCAGCCTCGGGCGGCCAGCGATCATGAAGGGCATTGGCCCGGGACTGGCAAAGCCCTGCGACGATCGAAAGCACCAGCAAGAGCAGGCCGAGCGCGAGCGCGGGACCAAGCCGGCGACCGGCCGAGTTGCGGAAAGCGATAGAAGATGACATCGGGAAGGTTAACCATCCGCGGGCGGCGGGGTCTTGTCCGTTGGCTCGCCGCCCACGTCGGCCCCGGTGATGCCCAGCTTGGAGAGACGGTAGCGCAGCGATCGAAACGACACGCTCAGCAGGCGTGCCGCCTCGGTGCGGTTACCACCGGTCCGCTCGAGTGCACTGATGATGATGCTGCGCTCGAAGTCCTCCACCACGCGTTCGAGATCGAGCCCGCTCTCGGGAACGAAGGGGGCGTTGCTCAGGCTGGGGGAGGTCGCGGACAGGCCGCCCAGGGTGGGGAACGCTTCGAGTGTGAGGCGATCCCCGGGGGCCAGGATCACCGCCCGTTCGATGAGATTCTCCAACTCGCGTACGTTGCCGGGGAAATGGTAGGCTATCAGTGCCTGCATCGCTTCGGGATCGACGCCCGCCACCTTGCGGCCATGCTCGGCTGAGAACTTGCGCAGGAAATGGTCGACCAGCAGGGGGATGTCTTCGCGCCGCTCGCGCAAGGGAGGCAGGCGGAGCCGGATGACGTCCAATCGATAGAAGAGATCCTGTCGGAAGGTTCCCTTCTCCACCTCGGTTTCCAAATCACGGTTGGTGGCGGCCACGATGCGCACGTCGATTTCGCGTTCCGCCACGCCCCCCACCGGCTTGACCTTGCGTTCCTGCAGCACCCGCAGCAGCTTGACCTGCATGGCCACCGGCAACTCGGCCACCTCGTCAAGCAGGAGGGTTCCGCTGTGAGCCGCCTCGAACAGGCCTTGCTTGTCGACGTGGGCGCCGGTGAAAGAGCCCTTCACGTGTCCGAACAGTTCGGACTCGAGCAAGGCTTCTGGGATGGCCCCGCAATTGATCGCCACGAAGGGCCGATCCGCGCGTTGGGAAAGTTCGTGCAAGGCACGGGCCGCCAGCTCCTTGCCGGTGCCGGATTCGCCGACCAGCAGTACGCTGGCGCGCCCGGGGCCGGCTTTTCTGAGTGTGTCGAAGACCCTCTGCATGGGAGGCGATTTGCCCAGCAGCCGGTCCAGCTTGTAGCGGCCCTTGATTTCGTCACGCAGAGCCAGGTTCTCGCGAGCCAGCGAGCGGCGCTCGAGAGCGCGATCGATCACCAAGCTGACTTCGTCGACCTTGAAGGGCTTGGTCAGGTAGTCGTAGGCGCCCGCCTTCATGGCTGCGATGGCCGTCTCGGTGGTGGCAAAGGCGGTGACCACGATGACTTGGGTATCGGGGTGAAGCTGCTTGGTCTGTTCCAGCACCACCATGCCGTCGACGTCCGGCATGCGCAGGTCGGTGATGACCACGTCGAACTCGCGTTCCTTCATCGTGGCCAGAGCCGCGCCTCCACTGGGCGCTGCCTCCACCCGATGCCCGGCGCGACGCAGATGGATGGCCAAGAACTCGCGCATGGAGCGCTCGTCGTCGACGATGAGAATGTCACCGGTGGGCTGAGCCATAGGCTTATTTCTTCTTGCGCGCGATGAGGATGAGGAAGCCGCCCAGGCCACGCAGAACAGGCCAGTCGCACACCGCGCGCTCGGCTCGTTCAAACAGTGCGGCCAGCAGGGGAACGCGGAAAACCTGCGACACGGGGGTCACCACGCGCACGCCGCGCACGCCGACGAACTCCAGGTTGTCGGGCAGGTAGCTGCGCGCGGTCTTGAGTGTGTCGTAGCGGGTATAGACATCGCGGTCGGTGGTCCCCTCGGCGATGGGCGCGGCCCCGCCCACGAGCTTGGCCAGGTAGCGCAGCGAACGTGGGTTGTAGAATTCCAGCAACAGATGGCCACCGGGGCGGACCACCCGGGCCAACTCGGCCAGAGCCTCGCGGATGGGCGGCACATGCGCCAGCACTTTCATGCTGTAGACCAGATCCACCGACTGGTCGGGCAAAGGCAGCGCGGTCAGAGAGCCCTGCAGCACGGGCAAGTCGCGATGCTGGGCCAGCCCCAGCATACTGCGGGACAAATCCAGGCCGATGGCCGAGCGGGCCACGCGCGCGGTCTCCGCCAGCAGCAGCCCGGTGCCGCAGCCTGCCTCAAGAACATCGAGTCCGGTGCCGTACTTGCGCACCAGCTCCAGCTCCAGGTCGTCGATGAGGCGGTGATAGCCACGGTGGCGCTCGCGTTCGTAGGTCGTGGCGAAACGATCATAGTACTGCTGCGTCGTGCGGAGATCGTTCATGGCAAGAGGCAGGGCTGATTATGCGTTCACTGCGGCTTGGACGCGAGAGGCTTGCGAAGAAAAACAGATCCGGATCTCACCACAGAGAGCACAGAGGCCACAGAGCCTGACCGGAAATAGAATAGGTTCTGTCCGGTCCGAACCCTCTCCTTCCTTCCGGCCTCTGTGTTCTCTGTGCCCTCTGTGGTGAGAAATCCGGATCCGGATGGGAAAGGGTCAGAAGAGATCAGCCCACCTGCACAGGGCAATGCCGCGGCGTGCAAGTCCGTCGCGCACGCGAGGTGACAGCAGCGCGGTGAGCTCGCGGCACTCCACCGGATCTCCACTCTCACGGGGCGCACAGATGAGCTCGTGGATGCCGGGCCCCAGGCGGCCAAGGATTTCCATGATCCGGATCTCGTCCAGTCGTTCCTGTTCAAAGTAGCCCCAGCTTGTCGGTCCGTGGCGGAGAATGCCCATCTGCCGTCGGTTGAGCCAGGCCAGGCTGGAAAGGGCCGCGGTGGTCAGGCTGCGCCGGACTTCGGTGAACCAAGCCAGGGTGGGACGTTCCACCGCCGTGCGCACGCCGGCGATGCCGTGGCGGCGCGCCACCGCTTCGACGGCGCGGCCCACCACGGGCAGAAAGCCCACGTGATGACAGGTGCTGAGGTGGTCGATGGCCAGGCCCGCATCGCGCAGACGCGCCACCTGAGCGTCGAATTCGCGTTCGATCTCGTCACCCTGGGGCGCAGCCTTGGCCCAGGAGAGGAAGACGTCGCGCGCCTCCGAGGGAAACCGCTCATCGGGACCGAGGAGCGAGCGCACGGCGGACGGCTGCGCAACGGGAACGCCTCCAGTCAGAGTCAAGTGTACGCCGACCCCCAGGGCCGGGACCGCGGCCAGCTCAGCCCGGACGGCGCTGGGGTCGGCACAGTTGCCGATGACCGAGGTGCTGGTGACGATGCCTTCCCGGTGCGCGCGCAGAGTCCCGCGCGTGATGGCGTTGTCCCCAGCGAACCCATCGGCGTTGACCACCAAACGGATGGCCAAGTCTGGTGTTTTCATCCACCGTGCTTCTAGCCGATTTTTCGCTACAATCCCGCGCTATCCTGACCAACTTGCTCCACCAGAATCCGCGTCCGCAGCGACCCGACCTCGATCGTCTCAGCTTCCCCGGGCGCGTCTCCCAGCATCGCCTGGCCAACGGCTTGCGCGTATGCCTCGTCGAGGCGCCGCACCTGCACGGCGCGGCCGTCGCTCTCTACGTGCGGGCCGGCTCACGCTACGAGCGGGCGAGCAACAACGGGCTTTCGCACTTCGTGGAGCACATGCTGTTTCGCGGTTGCGCGCACTACCCCAACTCATTCGCGCTCAACCGCGCCATCGAGGAACGCTGCGGGATGCTCATCGGGGAGACGGGACGCGACTACTCTCTCTATCAGGTCACGCTGCACCCGCGCGACCTCGGGGACGCGCTCGACATTCTGGGCGACCTCTTCTTGGCGCCGAGCTTTTCTGACCTCGATCTGGAGCGCGCCATCGTGCTCGAGGAGATTCTCGACGATTTCGACGAACGAGGTCGTCGCATCAACACCGACGATCTGGCGCGCGAGGCGCTCTGGTCGGGGCACCCGCTGGGCTTCCCGATTACCGGGCCCGAAGAAAACATCCGGCGCTTTTCGCGCGCCGATGTGGTCCGGCATTTCCGGCGCCTTTATGGCGCGCGCAACATGGTCTTGTGCGTGGCTGGGCCGGTTCGGCCTACGGCCGTGCTGGCGCAGGTCAGGCGGGCCTTTGGCGGTCTGCCATCGGGGCGACGGCTGCGGCCTTTGCCGCCGCCCGCGCGTGTGAACGGACCGCGCTTCCAGACCGTGCGCAGCGATTCGGCACAGGCCGAGATTCAAATCCTGTTTCACGCCTTGGCTGACCAGGATCCGGGCGCGGCCGCGCTCATTGTCTTGTTGCGCGTGCTGGACGACGGCATGTCCACGCCCTTGCACTATCAGGTGTGCGACCAGAAGGGCCTCGCCTACCACGTAAGCGCAGCCCTGGATCCTCTGTACGATACGTCGCTGCTGGAGATTGACTCTGCCTGTCTGCCGGAGAAGCTGCCCCAGCTGGTGAGCGAGATCATGGCCCTGCTGTCCGGCCTGCGCACCACCTTGGTGTCGGAGGAAGAACTGGCCAAGGCCAAGGGTCGCTACGAACGCGATGTGGAGGCCGGGTTCGACGACTTGGAAGGTCTGTGTAGCTGGTTCGGCGGCACGGCGCTGTTCTTCTCGCGGCCGCGCAGTCCGGCTGAACGCTACCGCCGGGTGGCGGCTGTCAGCGCGGAGCAGATTCGTCAGGTAGCCCGCCGCGTTTTGCGGCCCGAGCGAATGGTGGCCGTGGTGGTGGGAAGCGTGGAGCGTAGCCTGTCGCGACGGGTGGAGCGAATCCTGCGGGATTCGTTTCGCTAGACTACTTGTTTCGCGCTCTCGGCGGTTTTTTCGCGGGCGTGGCTGCGCCTGGCGGACTCGCCTCGACGCTGATGACCACCTTCTCCTTGATGGGGCGGCAGAGGGTCTCTTGGCAGATGACGAAGCCGGCCTCGGCCTGCACTTCGCCATGGCCTTGCTTGCTGGCGACCAAGGCCACATCGAAGCGAGCGTTGCTGTCGGTGCTGGCCGCCAGGTCAGCCCGCTGCAGGCGCAGTTTCTCGACGGTGACTCCCTGGCCAGGGGTCAATTTCAAAGTGAGCGGCGCCTCGGCGTTGAGGTGCCAGCCTGGCTTGGTTGCGATGTTCACGCTGGAAACGGCCTTCTCGCCCAAGGTTGCCTTGACGGGACTCGACCTGACCTCGAAGGCGTCGTCCGCAGCCCGGGCCGCGCTGCTGGCCAGGACCAGGGAAGCGGCGCAGGCAGCCAGAAGACGGATTGTGACTTTCGCGAATGGCGTTGTGCAGAGGAACATGATCAAGAGCAGTCTATTGACGAGATCCCGACTGGGCAAACCCGATTCGCCTGTTGCCGCGAAATGGGCTACCCTATGGCCATGGCGACTCTTATCGAAAAGGCGGAACGCGCGCGTCAGTTTGCGCGGGCCATCGCCTCCGACCTGGCGATGTACAACGAGGCCAAGCTGGCCGAGGGCATTCAAGGCGACACGCTCTTCGACCTGATGAAGGACGAAATCGAAGAAGGCCGTGCGCACTTCAAGTCGCGGGTGACGCCCGAAATCGCAGCCACCAACCTCTTCGAGCGCGCGCTGGTGGATATCCTGGTCAAGCAGCGCGGGCAGAACATCAAATCGAAGATCTGGTGAGCACCGATTCGCCCACAGCCTCGCGACGGCACACCTTCGCGGTCGCGCCCGGTGCGGCCGGACGCCGGCTAGATTTGGTCCTGGCAGCCGAGTTTCCCCAAGTCTCTCGCACGCAGTTCACCCGCCTCGTGTCTGAGGGTGCGGTCACGCTCAACGGGCAGATGGTCGCGCCCTCGCGCAAGCTGCGGGCTGGAGAAGTCATCGTGTGGACGCCGCCCGCGCCTCGCCCCAGCACAGAGCTGCGCGCCCAGGACATCCCCTTGCACATCGTGTACGAGGACGCAGCGTTGGTGGTGCTCGACAAGCCGCCGGGGCTGGTGGTTCACCCGGCGGCCGGGCACGAGGACGGGACGCTAGTGAACGCTCTTCTGGCCCATTGTCGGGATCTGCGTGGAATCGGCGGCGAGCTGCGTCCCGGGATCGTGCACCGTCTGGACAAGGACACCTCGGGCCTGCTGGTGGTGGCCAAGGATGACGCCACCATGGTGGCCCTGGGCGCCGACTTCAAGATCCACCGGGTCAGGCGCGTGTACGATGTGCTGGTGGTGGGTCGGCCGCCCCGGGCCGCGGGCCAGATCGATACCCTGCATGGCCGCGATCCGCACGACCGCAAACGCTTCACCACGCGGGTCAAGACCGGCCGGCGCGCGATCACCAACTGGCGTCTGGTGGAGGATTTGGGCCGGGCCGCGCGCATGCAGGCCGAGCTGGAAACCGGGCGCACCCACCAGGTGCGCGTGCACCTGGCGGCACTCGGCTGTCCCATCCTGGGCGACGCCAGCTACGGCCGATCGCCGCGCGACACGGATGTGCGCTCCATCGGGCGCACCCTGGGCCGGCAAGCGCTGCACGCGCGGGTGCTGGGCTTCTTCCATCCCAAGACCGGCGCGTGGCTGGAATTTCAGTCGGAGCCACCCGCGGACTTTGTGGCGGCGTTGGACAGCTTGCGTGCCTTGGCGGCCGAGGACCGAGCCAAGGCCGAGGCGCGCGACGAGACCCTATCCTGGAGGCGAGGTTGACATGGAAGCCAGGGATTTTCCTGTCGCTGACGGTGTTCTTGTTCCGCTGTTGCAGTCGGCCACCATTCCCGCATCGTTTCGCCACGGCTTCAGCACGCGTGCCGGCGGGGTCAGCCCGGCGCCCTATCACAGCCTCAATTTGGGCAGCAAGTGGGGCGATTCGCCGGAAAACGTGGCCGAGAACCGACGTCGCCTCTTGGCCGCCTCGGGCGCGCGCGCGATGTTCCGGGTTTCGCAGAAACACGGGACGCATGTGGTGCGTGCGGCGGCCGGCGACGATCCCGAGACCGTGAAGGGCATGGAAGCCGACGGATTGTGCAGTAACCAGGCGGGCCTTGGCTTGTCGGTGCACGTGGCTGACTGCGTGCCGGTCTTGATCGCTGATCCACGGACCGGGGCGTGCGCGGCGTTGCATGCGGGTTGGCGCGGGACCGTGGCGGGCGTCGCGATGGCCGGCGTGAAGGCGCTGGCCGAAGGGTTCGGCTGCCGGCCCGAAGATCTGCGGGTTGCGCTCGGTCCCTGCATCGGTCCTTGTTGCTTCGACGTCGGGGCTGACGTCGTGGCTGCCTTCGAGGCAGCCTGGCCCGGCGCGCACGCAGCAGGCATCGTGGTGGAGACATCGGGTTTTCAGCCGCGCATCGATCTGCGCCAGTGTCTACGTTTGCAGTTTCAGGCGGCCGGCGTCTTGCCCGAGCACATCGACGCCAGTGTGGACTGCACCAGATGCGACCCGGCCGGCCGCTTCTATTCCTTCCGCCACTGCGGCCGCCTGACCGGCCAGTTGGTGGGATTCATCGTGGCTCCCGGAGGAAGTTAGCTTCTTTCACCACAGAGAGCACAGAGAACACAGAGGCCGGAAGTGAAGAAAAGGTCCGGACCGGATCTGAGCCAACCGGTTCTTCTTTCCGGTCCGTCTCTGTGGCCTCTGTGCTCTCTGTGGTGAAATAGCTAGCTATCCGGCTACAGCGAAACCGTCGGTCCCGACAGCCGGCTGCGCAGCCTTGGCGCAAATTTGCGCATGCGGTGGACCTTGTTGACCACGTCCATGTACGCCAGGGCGGATGCCTCGACGATGTCGGTGCTGGTGCCCACGCCGGCGAAGGTGCCTTCGGGCGCGACTGCTATGATCTTCACGCGGCCCAGCGCCTCCTGACCGGCGCTGACGGAATCCAGGTGAAAGTCGCGCACGGTGATGTCGAAACCCACGATGCGGTCGATGGCCTTGGTAGTGGCGTCGACCACGCCGTCGCCGCTGGCTGCTTCCTGGGTCGACTTGCCCTCGCACGCGATGCGAACCGTGGCAGTGGGGATCACGGCCCGGCCGCCGGTGACGTTGAGATACTCGAGTTTGTAGGCGTCGGCCATTTCCTCGACGGTGGTCGCCTCCATCAAGGCCACCATATCGTCGTCGAAAATGGTGCCCTTCTTGTCAGCCAGGGCCTTGAAGCGCGGATAGAAATTCTCGAGGTCGATGTCCTTCTCGGCGTAGCCCAAGCTTTCCAGCCGGTTCTTCACCATGTGACTGCCCGACCGGCTGGTCAGGTTCATCTTGTTCTCTTTCAGCCCGATGGACTGCGGGGTCATGATCTCATAGGTCTGCTTGGCCTTGAGCACGCCGTCCTGATGGATTCCCGACGAGTGCGCGAAGGCGTTGCTGCCCACCACCGCCTTGTTGGGCTGCACCGGCATGCCGCACAGGTCACGCACCAACCGGCTGCTGCGCATGATCTCGGTGGTGGCCACGTTGCAGGTCACATTGAGGTAGTCCTTGCGCACCTTCATGATCATCACGACCTCTTCCAGGGCCGCGTTGCCGGCGCGTTCGCCGATGCCGTTGATGGTGCATTCCACCTGGCGCGCTCCGTGCTTGACCGCGGTGATGGAGTTGGCCGTGGCCATGCCCAGATCGTTGTGACAGTGGACCGCGATGATGGCCTTGTCCACGTTGGGCACGTTGTTCATCAGGTTGTCGATGATGGCCCCGAAGATTTCCGGCGTGGTGTAGCCCACGGTATCGGGAATGTTGATGGTGCTGGCGCCGCACTTGATGGCGGTCTCCACCACACGGCACAGGAATTCGGGCTCAGTGCGGCCCGCGTCCTCGGCCGAAAACTGTACGTCGTCGCACTTGCTGCGCGCCAGCTTCACACTTTGCGTGACCAGCGCCAGGATCTCCTCGGGCGTGCGGTGCAGCTTCTTTTCCCGGTGGATGGTCGAGGTGCCGATGAAGGTATGGATGCGGGGGCGTTCGGCGGGCTTGACCGCCTTGGCGCAGGTGAGGATGTCCTTTTCCACCGCGCGGGCCAAGCCGCAAATGGCGGGGCCCTTGATCTCGCGGGCGATGGTTTCCACCGATTCGAAATCGCCTGGCGAGGAAATAGGGAAGCCGGCTTCGATGACATCCACCTGCAAAGCGGCGAGCTGTCGCGCGATGCGGATTTTCTGCTGCACCGACAAGCTGGCCGGCAAGGCTTGCTCGCCGTCGCGCAGGGTGGTGTCGAAGATGACGACTCGGTTTTTCATGGTTGCACTCCGTTGGGGACTTTCGGACTCGGCGCGGCCGAGCATACGTCCATCGTCCCGGCCAGGCGAGCGTCATTTGCCGCGCAGGATGCGCGCCACGAACGCGGGACGCAGATAGAAGCCGCACTTTCCGATCTGGGTGGGCTCGCCGGCAGGGCCAAAGGCTCGGCGCCGGTCGGCGGCGTTGCGACCCTTGGGGCGCACCTGCAAGACCTGTCCTTGGTGACCGGTAATGGCGGCGCCGCGGCCGCGCCGGAAATAGCTGCGCACGAACAGCTCGAAATCCGCACGCAGCAGGGCTTGCTCGTCGGGCGAGGGCGTCCACAACCTGACCGCCACGACTTGGCGATCACCGATCGATCCCTGATCGTCGGGAACCTCCAGCCCAACCCACAGCACCTGGCTGAGTTTCTGGCGCAGATAGCTGGTTTCCCAGGATTCTCCGGCGATCACGATGGGATCGATCTGGCACACGGCGGTTGACTCGCGCGGGACCAGGGCGAGGTCCACCGGCACAGTCTTGAGTTCGATGCCCAGCTCCGCGAAGTCCTGGCCGCGACCGCCGCCGTCACCTGCTCCTAACTCGCGCTCGATGATCTGTCCTGACCAGCCCTTGGTGCGCACATGGCCCGCCGGCACAGGCAACCCCAGCCCATCGGCCAGCTCGGCCAGCGTCACGCCCACCAAGGCGCGCGCATGCGCCAACAACCGCTCTCGTTCGGCGATCAGCGCCCTCGACCCAGCGCCACCCGCCCGCTCTGTGTCCTCTCCTCTCACCCCTGTGTCCTCAGCCGCGCGCGGCTATTGCGTTGAACTCGCCCGCCGAGCTGCGGCTGCAACCCTGGACCAATCAGAAGCGGCCGCGGGCGCTGAAGGTCAAGCCGCCGGGCGTCCAACCCATGCCCACCGAAGTGTCGGACGAGCTGTCGTTTCCGTTGGACCAGAGGCGATAGAAAAGCACGCCCTCGACGATGGCAGCTGCTCCGACGATTCCCAACATGGCGTACGACGTATACGCTTCGGTCTTGGCCGTATTCCAGGAGGACTGGGAAGTGTTGTAGTCGTTTGTGGTGTTGGCGGTGTGCATGTTGCTGCGTGCGAGCAAGTACGTGGGGAGCCAGATGGCGAAGGCCGCGACGCCTACCCCTCCGACGACCCACTCGGCGATGTGGCTGGATTGGCGAGGCTCATGGACCGGTTGGGTCACGTGAGGCGGCGGCTCGATGGGGAGCGGCTTCTCTACCTTCTCTTTGGATGGCTCCGGCTCCGCGGCAACCTCAGGCTTTTCCTCGCCTGCGGCAGGTTCGGTGGTAGCTGGCTCTCCCCCGACGATAGATTCTTTGACTTGATTGATCTTGGCTTCCAGTTCCGTGATCTTGGCCTGCACCTCGTCTTTGTCTTGGGCGTCGGCCTTCAAGGTCAGATAGGCCTTGTACGACCTTAGGGCCAGCTCGAGGTCGCCTGAACGCTCGGCGACGCGTCCGAGATTGTAGGCCGTGAAGGCGTGGGCCACCATCTTCATGGAGCAGGCATAGGCTTTTACGGCCTCGACGTCGTTTCCGGCGTTTTCAGCCGCCTCGGCCCGCGCGAACCATTCCTTGGCCAGCGCCCGCCGCTCGTCAGTCCGATCCGGTGAGGTGGACGGGCACTCGGCCGCGCGAACGGCCGCGGCGCTGAGAACCGTCAGGCCGCAAACCAGGAGGGACAGCGGAAGCGAGAGGGAAGGGGATACGCGCGAATGTTTCATGGCTCTTACCAAAGCTCAAAATGGGTTGGGCCGGCCTTGCTTGGAATCCGATGGTTCTCGTGGAAAGGGTGCGCTGGGCACTGACGCCCATTATACCTGAATCTGTCGCGGACCCGTATCAAGAGAGCCGACCAGTTTGCCGTCATGGAACCCCGCCAGGGTGCATCATCACACGTCGCCCTGAGCCGCGCCAGTTATGGGCTGGGGGCTGTGCTGGGGGTGGCCGCGCGCTCCGCCGTCCACGAGCCATAGACGCTCGCGCTTCCGCTGCGGTTCTTGAAGATGGCTGACCAGACGCCTGGTCCTCCCAAGTCGTAGGACGTGCTGCCTAGCGCATCCGCATGGCCGTCGCCATCGCGATCGACCATCGGGGCTGAGCCGGACAAGACGAAGTCGAGATCCTGCCCGTCCAGGGCAGAGAAACTTGTGTCCAGGCGCTGCGCAAGGGCCCTGAGGCCGGCACGGCAGGCCACGTTCACACAGCCGGGGGCCTGCTCCACTTCGGCGCACAGGAGCGAATCCAAGGCGTCGCAGCCTCGCAACACGGTTCCACTGTCGTCACGCGTTGCCAGGTTCACCAGGGCTTCAACAAAGGCACTCGCGTCTGTAGTTTGAACACCCAGCCGGGGTGCCAGGCTGGATGCAGCGAAGGTGAAACGGGTGGCCGACCCCAGCTCCAGGGTGAAACCGTGAGGGTGGGCAGGAAGGGTGCTGATATTGAGCTGACCGGCCAGGGACACGCCCGACGCGAACTCGGCTTCCGGCGCAGGGGCCGCCAGGGCCGACATGGGAATCGACGAATGGATGACCGCGCCCGGGAGATCGAGGGCGGTGAGTTGATGATCGATGTTGAATACATTGCTGGCGCCGGCGGCGGTCACCGTGAGTGTCGACTCGACGGTGAGACCGGTCAAAGCCTGGCCGAGCTCGTGCGGCAACTCCGTCAGTTGCCAAGCATCGAGAGAGGCGGCGAACAGGGCGTAGACTCTTGCGTCCAGGTTGAGCCGATCCGCACAGGCGGAAGAAGCATCGGTCACAGCCCGGCGGGCCGTCAGCAGCGCGCCCAGCGGCCCCTCGCCCCCGTCGACCGGTTGGCAGTCCAGCGGATCCTCCGCGCTGGAGCCACTCAGGGCATCGATGGTGCAGTCGAGCCACAATCGCGCCGGGTCGCAGGCGTCGCTGGACAGTTCGCTCCACGTCTGCTGAACAGACTCACTTCCTGGCAGCGAACTCCCAAAGGAAAACTGCGACACAGCAAGAAACCTGCCCTCGGGCGAGGGGTAGAGCCGTGCCAGCGGCAGCAGGACACTCGTGAGCTGTTGGGCGGACAAACTGGCACCAAACACGTCTGCGCATCCTTCACTCACCACGCTGCCTTGGGAGTCGACGGCTTGACCGACAGCCGCGTGGACGCCGCTGGTGACAACATTGGTGAAGGTTGCGGGAGTCACCGTTCGCATTCCCCGCAAGGGAGGTGCTGGATCGGCCATGGATACGTTGCTACAAGATGTGTCGTCATAGAAGTAGATGCGGATCTTGGCGACGGGGTGGAGGGGCGATTGGTCAAGGATGACAGGCACGATCTCCACGCTGGCCAGCGCGACCGAAGTGACGAAGATCGGGATATCCAGGGCCGGGGCATCCCCAACCGAGGCCCTCACCTTGAAGGCCAGTGGCTTCTCTTTGCTTAGCCCTTGGCCGGCAATGACCTGCAAGGTGACCGCGCCATCGTCGTCGCTGATGGCGCTGGGAAACGAGAGCTGCGCGCCCCCGGAGCCGGGCGTGTTCGGATCGTCCACGATGGCGAAATGCATGACTGCGCCGGGCACCGCTTCGCCCTGGAGCCCCCGCACATGGAACACAAGCTGCCGACTCCCAAAGGGCGGAATGGCCACCGTGTCTGACGTCGCCTCGATGGAGGATGGTTGGATGACAGCCGCATCCGGCAGAGGCAGGAGCGTGTGACTTGAGCACGCCACGGTCAGCGCGACCAGCAGCGCCCAGCGCCCGCGAGCAGGAAAGTTTGCGAAGGATCCCATCAGCAGCGACTGAGGACGAAGGCTAGCACAGCTTCGCGTCGTTGATCTTGCTGGCGCGTCGTTGATCTTGCCGGCCAAGGCGGGTAGACCGGGGCGAGAAAAATGGCCGAGTTCGCCCACCTGCATCTGCACACACAATACAGCCTGCTGGACGGGGCGATTCGCCTCGACGAGCTGTTTCCCCGCCTGCTTTCGCTGGGCATGAAACAGGTGGCCATGACCGACCATGGCAACCTGTTCGGCGCCCTGCAGTTCTACGAGAAGGCGAAGAAGCACGGGGTGAAGCCCATCTTGGGCTGCGAAACCTACGTGGCCCCGGATCGGCTGGAGAAGACCGAGCGCAAGAGCCATCACCTGGTGCTTCTGGCCAAGGACAACGCGGGTTGGAAGAACCTCGCGTACCTCAACTCGATGGCCTATTTGGAAGGCTTCTACTACAACCCGCGCATCGACAAGAAGCTCCTGCGCGCGCACCGCGAGGGGCTCATCGGCATGTCCGCGTGCCTGGGCGGCGAAGTGGCGCAGACCATCATGCGCGCGGGGCCGGCGGCGGCCGAGACCGTTGCGCGCGAGTACGAGGACATCTTGGGCAAGGGGAACTTCTTTCTGGAGATTCAGCCCAACGGATTGCCCGACCAGGAGAAGGTCAACGGCGAGCTCATCGCCATGTCGGCGCGCACGGGAATTCCCCTGGTGGCCACCAACGATTGCCACTATCTGGACCGGCAGGATGCGCGCGCCCAGGAGGTGCTGATGTGCGTGGAGCAGGGGCGCACGCTCAGCGACGAGAAGCGGATGCACCACGACACCGACGCGTACTATCTGAAGTCGCCCTCGGAGATGGCGATGCACTTCCGCGACGTGCCCCAGGCGCTGGAAAACGCGGCCCGCATCGCCGACTCGTGCGAGGTGACCTTCGACCTGGACCAGACTCACCTGCCGCGTTTCCAGGTGCCCGAGGGCTACCATGCCGAAAGCTACCTGGCCGAACTGGCGCAAAAGGGACTGGAGAAGCGTTTGCTGGCGATGCACGCGCGCGGCCAGACGGCGGACCCCGATCAGTACCGTGCCCGCTTGGCGCTGGAACTGGGCGTGATCCAGAAGATGGCGTTTTCCGGCTACTTTCTCATCGTCTGGGACTTCATCCGTTTTGCCAAGGAGCACGGAATTCCCGTCGGGCCGGGGCGCGGCTCAGGCGCCGGCTCGCTGGTGGCGTATTCGGTGTGCATCACCGACATCGATCCCATCGTCAACAAGCTGCTCTTCGAGCGCTTTCTCAACCCGGAACGCGTGTCCATGCCGGACTTCGACATCGATTTCTGCATGAACCGGCGCGACGAGGTGATCGCGTACGTCACCCAGAAATACGGCAAGAATAACGTGGGTCAGATCGTGACCATGCACCAGATGAAGGCGCGCAGCTGCATCCGCGACGTGGGCCGCGCCATGGGCTTGCCGGTGTCCGAGCAGAACAAGGTGGCCACCCTCATCCCTGAGCCGGTGCAGGGCAAGTCGCCGCCCATCAAGGAGTCCATCGAGAGAGAGCCGCGTCTCAAGGCGCTGTATGAAGGTGAGCACCGCGAACTGCTCGACATCGCGATGAAGCTGGAGGGGCTGAACCGCCACGCCGGTATCCATGCGGCTGGCGTGGTCATCGGCGAGAAGCCTTTGTGGGAGTATGTGCCTTGCTTCCGGCCCGAGGAAGGGGTGATCGCCACCCAGTTCGACATGAACGACGTGGCCAAGATGGGCCTGGTCAAGTTCGACTTTCTCGGCCTCAAGACCCTGACCGTGATTCAGACCGCGGTGGCGCTGGCCGACGCCGACCGCCAGTCTCGCGGCGAGGCGCGTCTCGACATGGCGGCGATTCCTCTCGACGACGTCGAGGTCTACAAGATGATCTCCGCCGCTGACGTGACCGGCGTGTTTCAGCTTGAATCGTCGGGCTTTCGCGACCTGCTCAAGAAGCTCAAGCCAGACTGCTTCGAAGACATCGTGGCCGCGGGCGCGCTTTACCGTCCCGGCCCCATCGAGGGCGGCATGGTGGACGACTTCGTCGAGCGCAAGCATGGGCGCAAGAAGGTCGAGTACCCGCACCAGGTGCTGGAGCCGATTCTCAAGGACACCTACGGGGTCATCGTGTACCAGGAGCAAGTCATGCAGATCTCGTCGGCCATGGCGGGCTATACCCTGGGCCAGGCCGACCTGCTCCGCCGCGCCATGGGCAAGAAGAAGGCCGAAGCCATGGCCAAGGAAAAGGCCAGTTTCTTGGCGGGTGCCGAGGCCAAGACCATCGACGCCAAGATCGCCGAGGGCGTGTTCGACCTGATGGAGAAGTTCGCTGGCTACGGCTTCAACCGCAGCCACTCGGCGGCGTACGGGCTGCTCACCTACCAGACTGCGTACCTGAAATACCACTATCCAGTGGAGTTCTTCGCCGGCCTGCTCACCTGCGGCAAGGACAAGACCGACGAGGTGGTGAAGTTCATCGCCGAGGCGCGCGCGCAGGGGATCAGCGTTCTGCGGCCTGACGTCAACGAATCGGGCGCGGATTTCACCGTCGTGCCCGAGGAGAAGCTGGTCGAGGAGGCGCCCAAGCCGGGCAAGAAGAAAGCCGCGCCAGCCAGGAAGAAGGCAGCGCCGAGGAATGAACGCGTGGTGGGCAAGGCCATCCGCTTCGGCTTGGCAGCGGTCAAGGGCGTGGGCGAGGGCGCGGTCGAGACCATCACCGAGGCGCGCAAGACGGGCGGCCCCTTCCTGTCGGTCACCGACTTCTGCCACCGTGTGGATACGCGCAAGGTGAATCGCAAGGTACTGGAGGCGCTGATCAAGGCCGGGGCCTTTGATGGAATTGCGGCCAGCAAGGGAGTGACCCGCGCCAAGCTGTTTTCGGCCGTGGATGCCGCGCAGGAGAGCGCGGCCGCGGCCCAGAACGAACGCGACACCGGGCAGACCTCGTTGCTGGCGCTGTTCGGGGGCGGCACATCCTCCACGCCATTGCCCAGTGAGGACGTGTTTGGCGAGGGCGAGGAGTGGACACCCAAGCAAGTCCTCGCCTTTGAAAAGGAGAGCCTGGGCTTCTACATCAGTGGTCACCCATTGGACCGCTTTGGCGGCGAACTGAAGCGATTCGCCAATGCCATTACCACCAATTGCACCGAACGGGGCCCGCGCGCCGAGGTCATTCTGGGCGGGGTCATAGCCGAGTACCAAGAGCGCGTAATCAAGAACGGCACAGGCAAATATGCGTTCTTCAAGCTGGAAGATCAGTTCGGCACAATCGAGTTCCACGTGGCCTCGGCCAAGCTCAACGACTATCGCGAGGTGCTGACCAGCGGCGAGCCTTTGTTAATCAATGGCACAGTGGACGCGCCCTTTGGCGAAGGCGAGAGCGCGCGCGAGCGGCTGCGTTTCATGGACGCCAAGCTGCTGTCTTCGATCCGAGCGGAGCGCAGCAGCCTGATGGAGATTCGCCTCAATGCGGATCTGGTGACTGACGAGCAGATGGCCACGCTGCACAAGTTGCTGCGCCAGTTTCCCGGCCCGTGCCACACGCGCCTGCGTTTGGAGATTCCTCAGCGCAGCGAGACCGTGCTCGACCTGGGCGACGAATTCAAAGTGGCCGCCGCCGACGAGCTGCTGGCCAAGCTGGAGCAGGTTTTCGGCGAGCGGGTGGCGGTGCTGCGCTAGGCAGGAGGTCTCGGGACGCTCCGCCGGTCGTCAGAACTGCCTCGCGGACTCGGGGTTGGCCTTTGCCGGGCGTGGCGGCGCGCGTGTGGTGCCCACGCAACTCGCGTGCGGCGGGCACTGGGCATGATCGCCCAGCACGCGTTGCAGGAGACTGCGTGGCCACTATGGCTACTGCGGCATCACCGGCAACGGTGCCGCCATCGGTCGCTTATACAAGAAGCGTCTTGGGGCTACTGCTTGATGGCCTTGAACGCATCCGCGAGATCTTGCCAGGCGATCTCAACGCCACCCTTGAAATTGTCCCATTTTTGTCCGTTGGCGGCCTTGTATGCATTGAGCTTGCTTTGCACCACGGCGTGCTTGTCCTTGATGTGATCGATGCTTTTGCGATAGTCGATCGCGGCCTCGGTGCCCGCTTCGTCGGCCTCGGCCACCAGCTTGTCGAGCTTGGCGCCTAGCTGTCGGAGTCGTGTTTCGATCTTTCCCACCTCTTGTCCTACTCTTTCCATGGGCTTCTCCTTGTTACTGAGGCATCGAAGCCCAGACGCGGCCCATTCTCTCCGCCCCAAGACTGAGTTCGAGACCGGTCAACCGACGTCTGGCGACGACCACGCGCAAAAGCAGCGCCACAAGGCCAGGGTTCGCCATCACATCATCGTCGGGGAGCATGTCCGGGATGGCTCGCACAGCATCGTCGAGATCATCGCATGCGCTATCCAGCGACTTGCGTGCGACCGCCACAGTCGTCGCGTCGCTGCCCTTGTTCGCCATCGTCATCGAGAGGCTCCGTGCTTCTGCCCAATGACACCCTGGTGGAGCCATCTCCACTGAAGGGCGCAGCGCGCCCCAAAGAACAGCACCAAGCCACTAACCACGCTCATCATTTCCCCACATTCCGCGCCTGATAAATGGAGACGCGTCACAAAACCATACGCCCAACGGCGACACTGAGATCCAGATTCCGCTCAGCCACCAGGGAGGTCTTGTCCCGAACATGGGGCGATCGCAAGGATTAGTTTCGGCTCGGGTGGGTAGACAGTTCTCTCAGAGTCTCGGGGCCGAGGTGATTCGCGGGGAACGGTTGCCATCCGGCGAACAGAGATTCGCTGTGGCATCCAGAAATTTCGTCTTTGCCTACATGCCGCTCAAAAAGCGCCACTTGTTGCTGGACGTTCTTTCCAGAACGAATCTGTGGCGGTCGTTGATGCAGCGGTGGCGTTCACCCGTTTCACCTTGCAGATCGAAGGCGCCGTTCAGAAATGAATCGACCTCAGCCTGATCGCCCCTTACCGCGACCCGCCTATATTCGATGTCATAGCGCAAAGACTGCACGCGTCCTAGACGACCGACCAGGATTTCGCGCAGCCCCGCGTAGCCGTAATCGTCGTTGGCCTCGGGTGTCCCCCCGTCCTCGCTGTAGTTCCTCGACGCCAGCAGCAGCAACATCTCGATGTTCTTTTCGACGAGATAGCCCCGGTATCGCTCGACGGTTTCGATGATGGCCAGATTGTCATCGGTGGCGGGGATCGTGGTCCCGGCCAGAAACCGCGTGTGAGCGCAGCCAGCCATGGCCGTCACGAACACAACCACCAACGCACTGAGTCCCGATGTTGTCATGCCTTTCCAGACCGAACTAGCATCAATCGTTCCAGCAGAAATAGCCCGCGCCTGCGCCATCCTTCGCCGTGCTCAGACCCAAGTGCGACTCCCTGGCCAGATATGGTGGGCTGTGCTGCCAAGATGTCCGCTTGGCTACCTGGAGAACGACACCAAGTACTTCGATGCCATGTGGGGGCTATACAACAGCTCTCGCACCCAAAGGACATCTACTGGTCGCGGGGCAATGGCTGGGTCTTCGTAGCTTCGATCCCAAGACGACTCCGCACTTTACCGCGGATGGCAACACGGCGATGGCTCGGATCATCGGCAGCTACTACGCCACGGATTAGTAGGATAGACGCATTGCCGATGGGGTTGTGTGCGCTTTGACCGGCGCGCACAACCCACCGTTTCTGAGAGAAAAAGGGCCGCTGGCTCGTCCGCGTAACCGCCACCGGCCTCACTGAATCAGCACGCGGTCGATGTTGCAGGTGGTCCCGCTGCTGTACAAATCTTTGAGGCCGGTCACCCGAACCTTGAGCACATATGATCCGCCTGGCACGATGGGGCTGGCATAGACCAGATAGTTGCCGGTGGCTGGCGCATCGGAGCGAAGGCTGACCTGCACTTCCGGGGTCACGGCCGTGCCGCTGCTGTCGGATAGCGTGACGCCCATGATTCCCGAACTGGTGTCGTAGGCGGAATAAAGAAGGATTCGCGTTCCGGTAAAGGCAATGGAGGCCGTCGCGCCAGTGGTGGACGACGAATGTGAATCACCGTTGTAGCAAGTGCTGCATGAGCCGGCGGTCCAGCCGCTGCTGTAGGTGAATTGGTTCGGCGCGGTGCCGGTGGTGTTGTCGTTGACAATGGTCCCCGAAGGCGTGACCGGACTCCAGGTGCCAGCCGCGACATCCAGATTCCACATCGGATTGTAAGTGGAAATCGATTCCGTGGAACCACTGACCGTGAAGGGTTGCATCACCAACGTCGATGCCGGCAAATGGCCGTTGACCCATCGATCACCGACGTAGATATAGGTGGTTCCGGAAGTGCCGGCCACTGTGACAACCGCGGTGTCCTGCGACTCCCAGGTCTTGGATCCACTCGGACAGAAATTGCCGTGAGAAGTCCAGGTTCCGGTGAGCGATGTCGCGGTGGAGTAGGAGTTGTCGTTGCAATGCCAGTAGCTTCCTTGGGAGCTCTGCCAGAAGTATGTGCTGCCCGCCTGGTAGAGGGAGACACCTTCGCCGCTCTGAATTCCGGTCTTGACCGTGCTGGCGATACTCAAACCATCCGCGGAAAACTTGTACAGCTTTCCCTCGGAGCGAACCAGGTATTGCGAACCGTCGGTGTCCTGGAAAACCTGGAAATCATCGGCACCGGTAAGGCTAAGGGTGCCTTGCAACGTGTAGGGCCCTGAAATGCTGCTGCTGGTGAGGACGGCGAAGCTACCAATGTAGACGGAAGGGCTACCAGTTTGAGTACTTGACCAGCGGCAAGCAGCGCGAAAGCGAGTCTATGCCATCAATTCGATGCGGTTCCCTTCTGGATCGGCGAGCACGGCTTCATAGTAGCCATCACCTGTCACACGCGGCCGACTCAGGATGACGACCCCCTGACTCTCAAGACGCGCAACTGTCCCGTCCACTGCCGCCCTCGTGCCCAGCCGGAGTGCCAGGTGTGCGTAGCCGAACCCGGACGCTTCGGAGCGAGCCTCAACCCGGCCCGATTGGCTCATCAGTTCCACGCGAGCGCCATCGCCGAACGACACGAAGGTGGAGCGAAAACCTGTGTGGGGATTCTGGTAGGGTGCGCCGCTCTTCGCTCCCAGCATTGCCACATAGAACTGGCACATCCGTTCGAGGTCTCGGACCCAGATTGCGACGTGCTCTATGTGGATTGCGTCCATGCCGTGGCCTCGATCGACTATCGCGCCCCCGTGAACGCCGGTGCGCTCGGACGGGGACTCAAGTTGTCGGCCACTATCTTCCGGCCGGACTCGCGCAACAGACGCAAGATTTCAGGCTGGTTGGCTGTGGTCTGGAAAACCGCTGGCCGGCCTGAGAACAGAGCAAGCCCGAAGAAGACAGTCAACCATAGAGAGCGAGACGAACCCACCATGCGCTTACTGTCTCATGGCGGGTACGACCGTGCCAAGCGTGACTGGCTGAACTCTCTAGGGGAACTGGGCGTCGTAGGCGGCGATAGCCTCGTCCGTGAGATCGACGGGGCGAGGCTGAAGACTATCCGGGTTCTTGCCAAACATGACGCCCGTCGCGACGTCCTGGGTGGAGTAGACCAGCCCCAGGTCGCGGTCGCGGGCGAGTTTGGCCAACACACTGGTGATCCTTTTCAGGATCGGAGCCGTGGCGGTCTCCTCGTTCTTGGCCAAGGCTTGCTGAAGGGTCTGGTACAACTTCTGTACGGCCGCGACACGCTGACTCAGCTGCTCTTCGGTGCTTCGACGAGCTTCCGCTGTCATCGCATGTGATTCGCTGTCGTACTTCGCCTTGGCCCGCTTTGTCTCATTCTGGAGCCGGTCGAGTTCGGCCTGCTTCGCCTGAAAGTCACGCGTGAGAACTGCTTTCGCCCGCACGCCCTCGTGCACCGAGGTCAAGACCTTCTTTTGGTCGATTCGTGCGATGCGGACCGGCTTCAACGAAGCCGATGCGGCCCTGGCAGCCGCGCTCTCGGTCAGGTCGAGCTCGCGCTGAAAGTAGGCGACAGCCTTCGCATCGAGCATCGTCGGAGATCCCGAAGCCAGTGCCAGTGCACGAAGCCGGGGCGTGATCGTTCCGTCGATAAGTTTCTTGCTGAGTTCGGCCTCGCTGTCGCCCAGCTCCTTCTGGTAGGTCTTGTAGACGTCCTGGATTCTCGTGACCTCCTGCTGCAGGCTGGCCTCTCCCTTCGCGATAGCCTCGGGCGAGAGCGAGCCTCGATCGCGCTTGAAGGCCTCGATGCGTTTCTTGAGTTCGCCCTGCATGTCATCGAGACGCCGCTGCTTCTGGTCGAAGACCGCTTTCAATTTGGCCCGCACGGCCTGCCCCTCCGGCGTCTCCTTGATGAGCCGGGCCAGGTCGACCAGCGCGATCAGCGTCGGTGCGGTGCCGGGCACTGCCCGGCCCGCCCGCGCCCAGGACGCGGCGGCCGGCTCCCCCGGCCTGACCGCTGCCGGCGCCGCCGGGCGGGGCCCGAGGTTGTCGGCCACTATCCTTCGGCCGGCCTCGCGCAATTGGCGCAAGACCTCAACCTGGCTTTGGGCGGACACTTGATCCACGGCCAGCAGGCTGCCGCCTTTGCTCTCGTGCAGTTTCAGGGTGACCACGAAAGACTGGTCGACGAGCACTACCGATCCGGAAATTACGAAATCGGCGCCGATGTTGCGTGCCGTCTCCACCTCGCAATCGCCCTCGACGCAGTCATTCTTCCCCATCTCTCTGAGCAACACCATCATGTTCTCGCGGGTCATGACCTGGATTCCGCGCCCGGCCAACCCTTGCACAACGCCGCCGCGAACCGTGTCCGCGAAGACCTCGAGGACTTCGCCTTGGGTTTTCGCGCCGTTGAACTCCAGAACGGCCAACCGCTTGCCTGGGGTCTGGGAAAGGGCTGGCCGGCCTGCAAAGAGAGCAAGCCCGAAGAAGGCAGTCAACCATAGCGAGCGAGACGAGCCAGCCATGAGATCACTGTCTCATGGCGGATGCCGCCCTGCCAAGGCGCCAGAACCTGCTAAGGCGGATAGAGCAGGTACTTTAGCCGCTTGGCGCGGAAGGCGTCGAGGTCGTCCTGGAAAAGCGCCTCGACCTCGGCAAGACGGCTGGGCTTGAGGATGGCCGCGGTCACCACGGGATCCCCAATCATTCTGTGCAGGCGGGCGGCATTCCATTGCTCGCGATAGAGCTTGCGCAAGGCGATGGCGATGGCGATGCCAGTTCGCACTGGTTCGAAGCTTGCGCGGTTGTCGACGCGCAAGTGAACGCCCTGGCAAAGCGTGCCGCTAAATGGATTCGCCTGAGGCGTGAAGGTGGTGGCTTCGAACGAGACTCCGCCAAGTTGCGCCCGCGCCAGTTCAGCGGCGAGGCGTGGGCCGTAGAGCCAGGGGGCTCCCACGACCTCGAAGGGCGTGTCGGTCCCCCGGCCAACCGAAACGTTGGTCGCTTCCAGCAAGGCGACGCCGGGATAGAGCACGGCCTCATCCACAGTGCGCAGGTTGGGCGACGGCGGCCACCAAGTCAGTCCGGTTTCGTCGAAATAGGACCTCCGATGGTAGCGAAGCATGCGCAGGATTGCGAGACGGACACCCAGATGCTCGTCGGCATTCATCAGCTCGGCCAACTCAGCCATGGTCATGCCGTGGCGAATCGGCAGGGGATGGTGGTTCACCGCCGACTGCTCACTGGGTTTGAGCATGGGGCCGGCCACGTCCATGGCATTGATGGGGTTGGGTCGATCGAGGACGATGACCCGCAGCTCGCGCTGCGCGGCCGCTCTCAGCGTCGCGTGCACCGTCGAGGCGTAGGTGAAGAAGCGCGCCCCCACGTCAGGCAGATCGATCACGACGGCGTCGATGTCCGGTGGCAGAGTCACCGGCCGTGCGCCGGTCGGGGACTTGCTGCGCGGGGCACGCGATCCGCCATACAGACTGAAAACCGGCAGGTGAGTCTTGGCATCAATGCCGTCGTCGACGAATTCGTCGTGGCTTGCCGATAGACCATGCTCGGGGCTGAGCAGGGCCACCAGAGCGAGATCGCGACGTGCGGCCAGTACATCCGTGCTGCGGCTGCCATCGCGGGTGCGGGCGCTGTCGTTGGTGAGCAGGGCGAAGCGCAGGCCACGCAGAGGAGCAAAATTCTCGGCAACCAGGGCGTCGATTCCTACAGTCAGTGGGCCGGCGGCAGACTGCGGCTCGCTCATTGCGCGCCCGAGGGTCGACCCAGCCAGCGTTGCAATCGCGCCGGCCAATGCATTGATCGAGCCCTTGCCGTCGGGGTGAACGCGATTGCTGAGAAAGATCACGAACAGGTCCTGCTCGGGGTCGATCCAAAGTGACGTCCCCGTGTATCCTCCGTGCCCGACCGCCCGCCGCGAGAGCGAAGTCCCGCGATTGTTCGAATACGCGCTTTGCATGTCCCAGCCGAGCGCGCGAATTCCCCCTGGCACGTCATGGGGAGCCAGCATCTTCGCTGTCGCAGTGGCCGAGAGAACGCGAGCGTCTTCCAGCACCCCGGAACCGAGCAGCATGCGTGCGTAGCGTGCCAGGTCCTGGGCGGTGGCAAAGAGTCCCGCGTTTCCGGCCACGCCGCCCAGACGAAAAGCCCGCGGATCGTGGACCTCGCCGCGAATCCATGCGCCCTTGCGCTGCTCGGTCGGGGCGATGCGGGTGCGATCTGTGGATGACGGCAGGAAGCCGGTTTGTTTCATGCCCAGCGGCCGAAACACGGCGGCCTCCGCGAAGCTGGCGAGATCCGAGCCTGTAACCCGCCGGACGACTTCCTCGAGCATGAGGAAGCCAATGTCGGAGTAAGTGAAGCGCGTGCCCGGCGCTGCCTTGAGCGACAGGGCAGCGATGCGCCGGATGGCCTCGGCGCGCCCGTGCTCGTAGTCGCCGAGGGCCGTCTCGGACGGCAGTCCCGAGACATGGGTGAGAAGCTGTCGAATGGTGATGGCGCTCTTGCCGCGGGCTGCGAACTCCGGAACGTAGCGGGACGCTCGATCGTCGAGATCGATCTTGCCCTGGTCGGCCAGGACCATGAGTGACGTCGCGGTGGCGATGGGCTTGGTCAGCGAGGCGAGATCGAAGACAGTGTCTTCTGTCATCGGTTCTTTGTCAGGCGACAGAGAACGGAAACCGAAGGCGCGTGCGAAGACTATGCCACTCTGTCGGCCGATCGCGACGACGCAGCCAGGGAGTTTTCCCTGCGCAAGGGCATCAGCCACCAGTCGCTCGATGCCTTCACGCAAGGCTGCGGGCGTGCTGTCCCCGACCCGGGCGGTGCCCGCGTCCTCTGCTCGCAGCGATGTCGACGCGACCAGGGCGGGCGCGAAGGCAAGCAAAACCAGGCGTCCGCGCGCCGCGCTCGTGAACGAAGGCCGAGCCTTCTCAGTCACAGGTTCCGGAGCAGGGAACCCAAGCACCTTCGGTGGCGGTTATGGTAGCGGTGCCGTCGGTGAGCCCAGACCCTTTGGCCGTCACCGTGATGGTTCCCGCGCCTGTCGCCTGAACGATGGCGTAGGCTAGGCCGCCGGAGCTGTTGCGCACATTTCCACGGAACGTCTCCTGCGTCATGCTCGCACTGTCCACGGCTATGATGGTGCCTGGCCCGGTGATGGAAAATGTTATCGCTGTGTCGGTGGACACTGCGGCTTTGACGAACGAGACGTCGTTCAAGTCGGTCACTATCTCGGTGTGATCCGCCGTCAGTGTGACCTTGCCCGCCACCGCTCCGGTGGGCGGAGACGATGTCACCGCCGCGCCCCATATCTTCGCCCACGCAAGACCGTTGGCCCTGATGGTCCCACCCAGTTCGTCCATGAGCGCCCCGTTGCCCCCAAATGATGGCCATCCGCCGTCGTGCTCGCCCATATAGTCAACGCCCGTCCACATGAACTCGCCCGTGAGCGCCGGGTTGCCTGTGACGTCGTTCCAAGTGGTTGTTTCGGTGCCCATCTCGGTGAGCACGCCGGCACGCTTGGGAGACATTGCCATGGCGGACTCGACTTCGCTGGTTCGGTAGTTGCCGCCGAAAACGTCGTAGAGGGTGCGGTTGGGTCCGGTGACGTCACCAGCGGTTTGGGGCTGAAACAGGGCCTGGGTGACCACACCGTCGAGGTCGAGGGTGTGAATGATGGAGGCCATCTTGGTCAGGATTGGATTGCGGGTGGTGCTGGAATCGCGGATTTCGTTGCCCGTACTGTACAGGGCGACGCAGGGGTGGTTGCGATCCCGCGAGACGACGCCGGTCACGTCGACCTGGTACCACGGTGCCCCGCTGGTCCCCCCAGGCACCGCAGGCATTCCGGTCGGCTCCGTCGAGGCCTTGTTGAAGAAGGCGGCGTCATCGCCAACATCGCTGTACTTGTGTGCGATCCAGGCGTCGAAGAACTCGTCCATGACGAGAATGCCCATCCGATCGCACAGATCGAGGAAGTCTGGGCTGGGCGGATCGTGGGCCGTGCGGACGGCGTTCACTCCGATCTGCTTGAGCTTGGCAATCCGCCGCTGCATGGCCCGCGCCGGCGCACCGAGCCCGAGCCCGTGGTAGTCCTGATGCAAGCAGACGCCTTTGAATTTGTAATTCTTGCCATTGATGTTCAGCCCCGTCGCGCCGTCGTATACCAAGCCCCGGATCCCGAACGGGGTGACGTCATCGTCCACCGTCTTGCTGCCCACTTGGACGTTGGTCAGGAGCTGATACATGTTCGGAGCCTCGGGGGACCACAGCTTGGGATTCGCGACGGGAACATCGAACGCGAAGTTGGCCGATGCGCCCGCAGCGATGGTCTGGGCAGCCGCAGTGACGGGGGCGAGCGCCGTCCCGCTGGCGTCGCTGACAGTGCCTTGCACGCTCACGCTCTGAGACGACGTGCCCGAATTGACCACCGAGGTTGTGACTTTGACGGTCCCTGATGCAGTCGTCGGCGCGGGCGTGTTGACGTAGGTGGCCCACTGATCGATGTGCACCGGATCGGTCGCAATGACGCGAGCGTGGCGGTAGATGCCCGCGCCCGCGTAGTAGCGCGAGGCCGGCTGCGTGGTCGTGTCGGTCTTGACCGCGATCACGTTTTCCGCCCCGAACTTAATGTTCTTCGTCATGTCGTAGCGGAAGCTCACGTAGCCGTAGGGATGAGTCCCGAGAGCGGTGCCGTTGATGTAGACGGTGGAGTTGGCCATGACGCCATCGAATTCAACGTAGACTTGCTGGCCCGAGGTGACGTTTGAGGGAAGAGTGAAATGATTTCGGTACCAAGCAATTCCCGACGCCAGGTAGCCCCCGCGGCCGGTCATCGGGGCAGTTTCAGAGAACGGCCCCTCGACGCTCCAGTCGTGAGGCAGGTTCACCGGGCGCCAGGTAGAGTCCGCGAACGCCGCTCCATCAGCTCCGCTCGCGTCACCCTTGTTGAACAGCCAGTTTCGGTCGAGGGGCATGATGGTTCGCACCCGATTCCCGATCGGCTGAATCGCAGTCACGCCACCTCCTCCTCCGGTGGCGCCACCCGTGACGATGCCACCCGTGACGATGCCACCCGTGACGATGCCACCCGTGACGGTGCCACCCGTGACGATGCCACCCGTGTCTGTGCTCCCACCGTTTTCGCTGACGCCGCCCATTTCAGTGATTCCACCCGTCACAGGGATTCCGCCGGTGTTTTCGCTCGTGCCACCAGCCTGGCCGGCGCCTCCCCCTCCGACTGGAGGAATGCTACCGCCAGTTCCCGTCTGTCCACCGGCACTAGGAGTGCCACCGGTGCTTCCCTTGCAGCCAACAGCCAGAGGCGTGGCGACTAGCAGCACAAGAACAAGAGTCTTCTGAATCATCTTCATGGCTTCCCTCCAAAGCAGAAGGCGGTTCGACCTGGAAACGAAGTGAAGCGTACTCGTCGCATGGCCTGCAGGTCGATAGCGAAATTGGAATTCTACCCGGGACGCAACGCGGCGGCAATGCTTATTGATGGCGCCTATTGATAGCGCCCAGGTTACGTTTGTGGGCGTTGCGAGACTGCTTTCGACGCCGTCTATTCCTCCCACCAGTTCTCGACGACTAGGCCCCGAATCCGACCCAGGTGTTTCACGTTCCGCGTGATCGGCATTGCCTTAGTCCACAGCTTAGTCCATCATTCCTGGTGTGAAGTCGGTCAACGTTCACGAGGCAAAGACACAGTTCTCCAAGCTGCTGGCCAAGGTCGAGCGGGGAGGGGCGGTGGTCATCGCACGGGCAGGCAAGCCCGTGGCCAAGCTGGTCGCGATCGACCTGGCCACGGCCGTGCCGACTTTGGGAGCCGACGCGGGAACGTTCGTGGTTCCCGAGGACTTCGACGCGCCCTTGCCCGCCGAAGTGCTGGATGAATTCGAGGGCCGCCGCCGCCGATGAAGCTGCTGGTTGACACTCAGTGCTGGCTCTGGATGAACGTCAGCCCTGAGAGGTTTTCGGACCGGACACGCGCTCTCCTATTGGATCCGAAAACCGTGCGGATGCTGTCTGCGGCAAGCGTCTGGGAAATTGGGATCAAGTATCACTTGGGCAAGCTCGCCCTGCCGGTCGCGCCGACAGATTACGTTCCAGCCCGACTGGAACTGACCCAGACCGCGCCGCTCCCGATCTCCGTCGCCCATGCTTTGCGCGCCGGCGCCTTGCCGCTGCTCCATCGCGATCCTTTTGATCGGATGATCGTGGCACAGGCACTGGTTGAGGGCGTCCCCGTGCTCAGCTCCGACGGCCGGCTTGACGCCTACGGCATCCGGCGCCTGGTCCCGTGACCGCGGGAACACCAGCTTGGCGCCGGTCATCCGCGCCAGAGTTACCCGTTCGGGGCAGGCGCCTGTACAATCACAGCGAGGACAAGAACCCGACATGATGACCGGCGAAATCAAGAGCAGGATCGACGCTGTCTGGAATGCCTTCTGGGCCGGCGGCATCGCCAACCCGCTGGAGGTCATCGAGCAGATCACCTAC
>PMLB01000008.1 GCA_003158735.1 Myxococcales bacterium
CCCAACTGCCGTTGGCTCGATCCTGGGTTCTGTCCACCGGACCCTCCCGCTGAAGCACGCTGCTACGACCGGGAGGCGGTCGGATGCAACACCGACAGGGACTGCTCAGATGGCCTAACCTGCCAAGAGCGCATCACCAAACCGTACGATGACAGCGGCATCATGTGCGGCATTGCGCTGAACATCTGCCTGTGAGCTTCCGAGAAACTCACCGCGCCAGGCAATTTGGATTGCGCTGAGTTATGCTGTTCTGGAATAGCGACATGACAGAACCTAGATCTTCCTTAGGGCCCCCGAGCGATCCGCCTGATTCCGGCCCTGTGAAACGGCCGTCTCGCAATATGCCCCACTATGGCAATGAGGCGATTGCTCCCTATTTCTTCCTGATCATTTTCGGCGCCGCCTTGATCGCGGTGGGGTACGTGCTTCTGCCCTTCCTGGGTGACATGGTGATCGCCCTGGTGGCTGTGTTGCTTCTGTCGCGGCACTACGAGCGGCTGCTGCGGGCGCTGGGAAATCGGCCGGTCTTGGCATCAGGACTCACCGTCGCTGTCCTGATGGTCGTGGTGGCCATCCCGGTGAGCCTGGTGGGCTCGGCGCTGCTGGCTGACATCCGGCACGCGGCAGTGACCTGGGGCGGGCCCGAGGCCTACGTTACGATCAACGACTGGACCAGCGAGAATGGCCGCGTGGCGCGCGCGCTTACGGCGTTTGCCCAGCGCACGGGTCTGCCCATCTCGCCCGAGGCCGTGCAGGATGCCGTGGTCGAGGTGGCCCGCAGTCTGAGCCAGGGGCTGTACAAGCGCGCCAACGCGTTCGTGGCCGGCGTGTTGCAGTTCGGGCTTCATGGAATCATCACGCTATTCTCGATCTTCTACCTGCTCATGCAGGGAGAAAAACTGCGCACCTACTTGTTTCGCCTTTCGCCCCTGGCGGGCGACGAAGACCAGCTCTTCCTCAACAAGCTGGGCGAGGTGGGACGTGCCATCCTGGTCGGCAACGGCATCGGCAGCTCGTTGCAGGGCCTGGTGGCTGGTCTTGCCTGGGCCGTGGTGGGACTGCCTTCGCCGGTGTTGTGGGGCCTGGTGATGGCGGTGGCGGCCTTTCTTCCCTTGGTGGGCGTGGCCGCGGTAGTGGTGCCTGCGACTTTCTACCTGTGGTTCGCGGGCCGGCACGCGGTCGCCGTGGCCTTCTTCATTTTCTGCATGGGACAGTCGTTCCTGTTCGAATACGGGCTCAAGCCGCGCCTGATGGGCTCGTCCATGCGCATGAACAGCCTGCTGGTCTTCCTCAGCCTGCTGGGTGGGATTCTCGGCTTTGGCGCGCCTGGGATCCTCTACGGCCCGCTCATCATGACGCTGTTTCTGGCCCTGGCGCAGCTCTATGAGACGCGCTACCAGCAGCGCATTGCTCGACGGCTGGAAGTCTCGGCGCCGGCGGACAGAAGCGGCCCGACCAGCGCCGCGGGAATCTGAGGGCGCTATTGCACGGTGAGATCGGCTTCGGAGCGCTTATCGACCGACGAGCCGCCAACCATCAGGTGCACGGTGCCGGGCTGCACAGTGAAGGCGCTCGTGGTCGTGTTCCAGTAGCCGAGCTGGCTGTACTTGAGAGTCAAGGCCACGGTCTTGGTCTGCCCGGCCGGCACTGTCACCCGCTGGAATCCCTGTAGCTGCTTGATCGGTCGGGGCACGCCGGTGGTGGTTGGGTAGCTCACGTAGAGCTGGACAACTTCATCCCCGTCGCGCGTTCCGCTGTTGGTCACATCCACGCTGATTGTGACCGAGCCGCCCGACGCCAGCGTTGCAGCACTCAGTCGCAAGGCGGAGTAGGTGAAGGTCGTGTAGCTCAACCCAAATCCGAACGGATAGAGCGGCGTGCCCTGGAAGTACATATAGGTCCGCCCCTTGCGAATGTCGTAGTCCGTCTTGGCGGGGATGTCAGTCAGGGCCTTGTACCAGGTCACCGAGGTCCGGCCGGCCGGGTTGTAGTCGCCGAACAGCACGTCGGCCAAGGCGTTGCCCAGTTCCTGACTGGAATGGGTGATGTGGATGATGGCGGGAACAGTGCTTTGCACCGAGGTAATGGCCTGCATGAAACTCGACATATCCACCACGATCGTCTTCGGGTTCGCGGCGAACACCGCCTGGATCAGCGTCACCTGCTCAGGCTTGAGATCGATATAGGTGCGGTCCACGGATTCCTTGCTGTCGTAGCCACCCGTGCAGCTACCAAAGGTCGTGTTGCCGCACGTCGGGTTGTTCCCGACCACCACAATGGCCGCATCCGCGCCGGTCGCGATATTCACCGCCGCGCCACCGGTATTGTCCAAGGCATACTGCACGTTCACGCCGGTGCCCACCGCGGCCGTGATTCCGGCCCGTGCAGTGACTGTGTAGGGCGGCTTGCCACCGTACCAATCGGAAATGTCCACGTCGGCATTGGGACCAATGACGGCCAAGGATTTCACGGTGGTCTTGTCGAGCGGCAACAGGTTTCCGTCGTTCTTCAACAGCACGATGGACTTCTGGGTCACCAGGCGCGCGAGCGCCTTGGC
>PMLB01000231.1 GCA_003158735.1 Myxococcales bacterium
TGACAACTCCAGCTTGACCGGCACAGGCGACGTCATAGGTACGACGTACTACCTTGCGCCCGAACAGGCGGCCGGTCGCGCAATCGACGCACGCGCCGATCAGTACGCCCTGGGCGTGATCCTGTACGAATGCCTCACTGGTGTGCGGCCGTTCACCGGAGCCGCCGTCTACACGATCATGCGAAACATCGTGGAGGGAATTTTCCAGCCGCCTTCCCATCTGCGCCCCGAGATCCCGCGTGATCTGGAAACTGTAGTCCTGCGCGCCATGAGCCGCGTGCCTGAAGATCGCTTCGCCCGCGTCCGCGATCTGGGTCTAGCCCTCGTGCCATTCATGTCAACGCAGGGCCGGCAGCAATGGAGTCACCACTTCATGGCACCCGAGGCAGAAATGCCCATCGCTCGATGGCCGTGCCCGTTCCCGCTGGCGCGAATGTTCGACCCATCCCCACCGAGATCGCACCTGCCGAGCTGCCTGCGCCAGCGCCCACCAAGATTCTTCCCCAGGATCAACCAAACCCCTGGCAGGTGGCGCCGACGCATACGAGACCTGCTTCAGGTTTGGTCCCCGAGGCCGCGCTGGCAACAGCCGAAACGCGTTCGATCATCCCCCGCGGCCGCGTCGTTGTCGTGACGGCCGCCGTGGTCGCGTTGCTCATGCTGGCAGCTTGGGTCTTGTGGCGCCCTGTGATTCACAAAGCGGCGCGGCCCTCGTCCCCCGCGACGACCGCAGTCGAAGCGACGCCACCGCCAGCCGCGCCCGCCGTGCCGGTCGTTCCTGCGGCCTGCCATAGCAGAACCGACTCCCATTCGGGCAGCAACGCCTGCGAACAAGTCGGCGGATTCCGCCGAGGGAAGAGGGCGCGCCGTTCGAAGCAGAACTACCGCCAAGATCAACAAACCCCGAGAAGTTGGCGAGCTATCTGACAGAACCAAGAACAGCCAAAGCCCCGGCGCCAACCACGCACCAAGAACGGGGAAATGGTGACGGATCCTTTGCGACGAGTCCTGATTTTTTGCTGCGTCGAAAAGGACGTCGCGGTATAAGCGGATTCCCGTATGGCGCATCTTGGCTCATCGTTGGCTCTTTGCCTTGTGTTGGTCAGCTTGGCAGGTCCCGCTTCCGCAGAAAAGGTGAAGCCCAAGACTGGCCGGGAGAAGGCCGCTCAGAAGGCATGCGCTCTGGGGGACTATCAGAAGGGCGTCGACATTCTTGCCGACCTCATGGTCGGCAGCGATGACCCGAACTACATCTACAACCAGGGGCGCTGCTACGAGCAGAACAGCCGCTGGGAGCAGGCAATCAACCGTTTCCGCGAGTATCTGCGCAAGGACGCCAACATCTCCGATGGCGACAGGGCAGATGTAGAACGCCACATCAGCGACTGCGAAAAAGCTCTTGCCCAGGCGGCGCCGCCCGCCGCCGCACCGCCTCCGGTAGCCCCCGTGGAGACACCGGCGCCAGCCCCAGCGCCTCCACCAGTGACACCCGACGTGTCCACCAAGCCGGCTCCGCCACCGTCGGACGGCAGCCAAGGCAAGGGGCTGCGTGTCGCCGGGATAGTCTGCGCCGCCGTCGGATTGGCTGCGGTCGGTACGGGGGTTGGATTGGCGCTCAAGACACAGAGCATGTCTTCTGACGCGCAGAAGAGTGGAGGAGGCACCCAGGCCCAAGAAGACCAGCGCAAGTCTTTGGAAAACTGGGGATGGGTCAGCTATGGCGTCGGCGCCGCCGCCATCGCAACGGGCGCGGTTCTCTATATCGTGGGCTGGCCGAGTGACAAGTCGGCCAACGTGGCTCTGCTGCCCGCTCTGGCCCCGGACGGGGCATCCATGGTTCTGAAGGGGAGATTCTAGTGTTTAAAGATCGCACGGTGGTTTCGCGGGTTCTCTGCTTGCTCTCCCTGGCCACCCTCGCCGGTTGTTTTGGGAAGCCCATAAAGATCAAGGGAAGCGATGCTGCGGTCGCGGGACAGCAAAGCGATGCCAGGGCCGCGAGTGGGGAAGCAGGGCCTGGCGACGGGCCTAGTCCGGTCGCTGACGGCAAGACCGCAGCGGACGGACCTTCGTCGAACGGTGGCGCCGGCGGCAACAGCGGGACCGGCGACAGCAGCGCAGGCGGCAGCACGAACGACGCCATTGGCCCGGACGCGGTCGTGGATGCTGTCGCTGACCTTCCGGCGACGGCGGATGCTTCGGGCGGCATGGATTCCTTGTCTGCGACCGGAGGCGCGGGCGGTACCGGCGGGACATCAGGCACGGGCGGCGTGATCGGAACGGATGGGGGCACGGGAGCGGTCGATGTCCGGCCTGAGGCAGGTGACGCGCCCGGCGCCGATACACCGCCTGACAGCCCGGTCGGCGGGAGCGGCGGAATGGGCGGCACTACGACCAGTGGCGGAATGACAGCTACTGGCGGAACGACGAATACGGGTGGAGCCCTGGCCACCGGCGGAACGACGAATATGGGTGGAGCGCCAACCACTGGCGGGACGACGGGAAGCGGCGGAACGACCGGCCCAGTTCTCAAGACGGCCGGAGCCAGCTGCGGCGCGACCGGGGAATGCCAGACCGGATTGACCTGCCTGGACGGTGTGTGTTGCACGCAGTCGACCTGTCCGGCTTGCCAGAATTGCGGCGCGACCGGCACGTGCAGCATCGTGGTTTCGAGCGCCGACGACACGACTGGCACGACCTGCACGGGCACGAACACGTGTGGTGACACGGGCGCGTGTAAGAAGAAGAGCGGCGAGACGTGCCTCGCCGCCGGCGACTGCGCCAGCGGAAAATGCGTGGATAGCCTGGATGGGACTTCGAAGATCTGCTGCGCGAGCACCTGTTCCACCTGCCAGGGCTGCAAGAGCGATGGGTCCGTATGCACCGGGAAGAAAGCAGGTGCGCCTGACTCGGCCTGTGGAACGGCAGCCACTTGTCGGACCGGGAACTGCAACAGCGCCGGTACTTGCGAGCTGGCTGGGGCCGGCGCGGGCTGCGGAACCAATCTCTATTGCACCGCATCAGCGCAGTGCGCGCCAAAGCTGTTCGAGGGGCTTGGCGTGCTGCCCCCCCAATGGGGCGACGCCAGCTACGCCAACGCGGTCAGCGCCGACGGGACGATCGTTGTCGGAGAGGTGGACGGTGGGGCTGGCGAAGTCAGCAATGCCTTCAAATGGACCAGCGCCACGGGTATGATTGCCCTGGCGAATAGTCCCGGGGCAGGCGACACTTTTGCGACTGCCATCTCGGCCGGTGGTATCGTCGGCACAGGACTGCAGTCGCCAGTTGCTATTCTTTGGACCACATCCCTGGAGTACGACCTGAACAATCAGGATGCGAATGGCTCAAGGGCGTATGGCATCAGCAACAACGGCACAGTCGTAGGTGTCGCCATCAACGCAGACAATGCACCCTACAGAGCGGTGCGCTGGGCCGATTCATCTTCTACACCCACGACGCTGGATACGTCGGGCATTTACCCATACAGCAATGCCACCGCTATCTCTTCGGACGGAACCACCATTGTGGGCGGCACCTCTTCTGGGGCCTTCAAGTGGACGTTATCCTCGGGAATGGTTCTTCTCTCCGGAGGAGCGTCCACTACCGCTAATGCGACCAGCTCCAACGGAGCCGTCATCGTCGGGTCCTTGAATCCCATTAGCGGGTCGGCAGTGTTGTGGAGTGGATCGACTCCCACCCCGCTTGGCGCCGGAGTAGGCGAAGCCTTTGCAGTGAGCAGCGACGGCTCAGTCATCGTCGGAACTGCGTCAGGTGATGCGTTCATATGGGATGCTACCAATGAACAGCGCTCTCTCTCGACAGTTCTCACCGCCGCCGGCGCGGATCTGACTGGCTGGAATCTGAATCAGGCCAAGGGCATCTCGGCCAAGGGAAAGGTCATCGTGGGTTGGGGCTCGCACAATGGGAATGACGAGGGCTGGATCGCACGGTTGCCCTGAGCGTGCGCAATCCTCGAACCAGGTTGGTTTGCCGCGTGCGTCGTCACCTGCCGTCGGGGAGCCTGTCGGGCGACCGATCGTGGGTGCATAGGTCGAAGTCGTGGTCGCGCGTGAGCACGCCCAGCCGGCGTACGCGACATGCATCCAGGGTCCGCAACGCACTGGACCTATGCAAACTGAACGGGGCCATCGACCTCTTGTCCCAGCCCTGACATGCTGGCCAACGGACAAATGATCGCAAGTCTGCTCTTATGGCTGGCGACTGTCGTGGCCGGCGCGCCCGATGCCACACGCACCTCACCGGTGCCGGAGTGGGCGGCGCGGTTCGACGAATTCATGGGGCTCCTCGACGCCAGGGGAGTTACGTTCATCGAGGGTGGGCGGGATGCGCTGTATCTGGAGGCCGGGCGCCGATGGTTGTGCATCTGGCGCGAAACCTCCGGCTTGCGCTGCTACGCCTGGACGGGGAATGCGCCGCGCATCAGATCTTTCGGGATCTTCTCCCACGACGACCAGACCCGACTTCCGACTGAGACTGACGATCACTTGTTCGAGCTGCGCGTCGATGCGCCTGGCACCGATAGTCAGTCACTTTCGATTCGCCGCGTGGAATGCGCTTCCGCGAGAGACGAGCTCGCCTACAGCATGCCCCCGTCGCGGCGTCCAAAGGCGCGACCACGACGCTGTAGTCGCGAGGCCCTGGTCGTGGGCACGAGGCTGGCCGCAACAACCGACGAAACACCGCTCACGGTGGCTCGCGCCTTCGCCGGGATGCGCCCCGGGCCCGAGAAAATGGATGTGCGCGCCCTATCTGGCACCCCTAGCCAGCACGGTCTCACATCGCTTGCGCCCGATGGCCTGCTGGCCGATGATCGGCGTCACTTCAGGAGTTTCCATGACAAGACTTGCGCGCGTTTCTGCCCTGGCTTTTGCACTGGTCTTCAGCGCCACGCCCGCCACGGGCGCGGCGCCAGCGCTGACGCCCAACGCGCCACCGCTCGCAGTTCGCAAAATTCGCGGCGGCATCTATGAAGTCACGGGCGGCGCGATCAACAACACCGGCTTCTACGTCGGCGCGCGCGAAGTGCTCTGCATCGACGCCAAGATGACGCCCGAGGCGACGCGCGAGATGGTCGCCGAGATCAAGAAGCTCACGCCGAACCCCATTACATTCGTCGCGCTCACCCACAGCGACACGGATCATGTCGGTGGCCTCACCGGATACCCGCAGTCCGTGCGGGTCATCGCGCATGCCAATGCTCGCCGCGATCTCGACCAGGCTTTCACGGACGCGGCTCAGAGAGCCTATCTGCCCACCCTCGCGTTTACCGACGAGTTGGATCTTCACGCCGGCGATGCGACGGTGCGCCTGCTCTACTTCGGCCCGGCCCACACCAACGGCGATGTCGTTGTCTACTTCCCAGCAGAGAAGGTGGCATTCGTGGGAGACTTGGTCTTTCTCGGCCGAGATCCGCTGATCCACCGCGAGAAGAAGGGTGGCACCTCGGTCGGGCTCGTGAAGGTACTGCGGTCCATCCTGCAACTCGACGCCGACACGTTCCTGAATGGCCACGCCCAGGCGGCCACACGCGCAGACGTGCAGGCGCTCATTGCGAAGATCGAGGACACGCAGGCCAAGGTCAAGGCGCTGGTGGCAAAACACAAGACGGTGGCCGAGGTGAAAGTGGCCCTCAAGGTCGAGGATCAGCCGTTGCCGCCTGGCGGCCATCGCTGGCCGAGCCTGGTCGAGATTGTGTACGCCGAGTTGACCGAGAAGAAGTAGGGAGCCGAGCTGCGTACGGAGACATTCACGAGTTTCTTGTCCACAACTGCGGCACGCTGAATATCACTGAGGTATTTGTTGGCGGCCGATCCTCGAAGATGCTCCCCTCATGGCAACCGTTATCTCGGCCGCGCCGCAGGCTCGCCGCACCTACGACCACCGCCTCCGCTAGCACGTCCTCCGCACCGGCACGCTCACCAGGCACCTTGCCATCCCACGATCCGCCGTTGCCTCCTGGCAACAGCGCGGCCTCCGCCAGGTCGACACCATAGCGCGGCTCGACCGGGACCGGCGGCAGTCGCTCGATTCCATCACGAAGCTCGATCGCTAAGTGCGAGTCCTCGCGGCCTTTGTCCGGCTCCTTCTGGCGTTGCTCCGCGCTTCCGGTTCTTCGGGGTCGATCCGATAGGCGGTCAGAGGAAGGCGGGCTTGTTTCTCTCACCACCCGGAAATATAGTTCCGACATGAGATGGGCCTATGGCCTGGGCATCGGGGTGCTCGGCCTCGCGGTCATCCCCGGCTGTCGCGCAGCGCCCCCCGCCACCGCACGACCCGCGGCGAGTTGACGGCGGTGTCCTGGCGGGAGGTGCCGCTGCTCATTCGACGCCAAGGGGGCACGATGGCGACCCTCGGGAACAAGGTCGTGCTCTTCGGCGGCATCGGCAACAACGTCCACGGCGACACCTGGGAGTGGGACGGGACGGCATGGACGCGAAAGTCGCCGGCCGCCAGCCCGCCCGCACGCAACGGGGCGGTGATGGCCGCACTCGGCAGCAAGCTGGTGTTGTTCGGTGGCGAGGGGCCGACCGCGCCGCTCAATGATACCTGGGAGTGGGACGGCACCAACTGGACCCAGCGAACGCCGGCCACCAGTCCGCCGGCGCGGTTCTCCGGGGCGATCGCCGCTCTCTCCGGTAAGCTCGTACTCTTCGGCGGATCATCGCCGCCCGACCGGACGCCACTCCGCCGAAATCAACACCATCTTCGTGTCGCTGCTGGCAAGCTGCCGCATGCACCGGATCGAGCCCCTGGGGTACATGCGCGACCTACTGTGCCTGCTGCCGCGCTGGCCGAAACACCGCGTGCTGGACCTGGCGCCAGTCAACTGGACCCAGACCGTGGCGCAGGCCGAGGTACAGCAGGCCCTGGCCTCCAACGTCTTCCGCCAGGTCGTGCTCGGCCAGCGGACCTGACCTCGCCGGCGCCCCGCGTGGCCTTGCCAGAACTACGCCAACTTCCCGTCGCCCGCCCTACGCGCTCCTCCGGACGGATACCGCAAACAAGAGCCCATTCGTTCCGCTGGTGAGCGTGCTGGCGGACGAGACCGGAGTCGAAACGCTGTATGTGGTGCTAAAGGGCACCTTCGATCTTGCCCCCAACCCGAAAGCGGCGGAGCAGCAGTTGCCCCCGGTAGCCGGAGAGCGCTCGACCGCGAAGGCCGACTGAAGACCGGTGCAATTCCAGATGGCTTCGTTCCCGGCGAGGGCGCGGCCTTTGTCCTGGTCGCCGCCGCAGGGACTGGCCGCCGGCAGAAGAGCGAGTGCCTCGCGCGGATCGGCGGCATCGGTCGCGGCCGTGAGACGGGGCACATCTACAGCCAGGAGTCTCATCGTGGCGAAGGGTTGGCAGCCGCTTTTCGAGCCCTATTCGACGCCGTACCGCTGGAAGGCCCAGCGAACCGCATCGAGTGCGTCTTTTCGGGACTGAATGGGGAGAGCTTTTGGGCCAAGGAGTGGGGCGTTGCCCAGATCCGCTCTGCCGATAGGTTTCGCGAGCAGTTCCGTGTCGAGCACCCGGCCGACTGCATGGGCGACCCGGGCGCGGCGCTCGGTCTCGTGATGCTGGGCCTAGCTGCCTTCGACCTCGCGCGCGGACGCAGGCACAGCCCTTGCTTGGTTTGGTGCGCATCCGACCGGGAAGAGCGCGCCGTTGCCCTGCTGTCGCGTGTTGGCGAGTGATGCCTGTTCTTCGCCCGTGCTGGAAAGAAACTCCAAACTCCGTTTCCTGGTTTTGCGGGTCGACTTCGTCGGACTACTTGCTCAACCGAGTCCGCGGACGTGCTACGCTCGGCCTCCTGTAGCGCACCAGACGTCTGCTTTATCCCGAGGGGTACGGACATGATTCTTCGCGACAAGGTCGCCATCGTCACCGGTTCCAGTCGAGGCATCGGCGCAGCCACGGCCAAGCTCCTGGCCGCCCAGGGGGCGAAGGTCACGGTCAACTACTTGCAGAGCCGCGAGCGGGGCGAGAAGCTGGTTGACGAAATCGCACACGCTGGTGGCCAAGCCATCCTGGTGCATGCCGATGTGACCGTGCGCGAAGACGTAGGGGCCATGGTGCGGACGACCGAATCTGTCCTCGGCCCGGTGGACATCCTGGTCAACAACGCCAGCATCCACTTCCCGATCGTGCCCTTCGTGCAACATACGTGGGAGGACTTCGAGCAAAAGATCTTGGGTGAAATGAAGGCCCTCTACCATCCCTGCCAGGCGGTCGTGCCGGGCATGATCCAGCGCGGGAGGGGCTGCATCGTGAACATCAGCAGCGGCCTTTCACGCGTCCCCGGCGCGGGTTTCGTCGCGCACAGCACGGCCAAGTCCGCGCTCGACGGGTTTTCCAGGTCATTGGCTCTGGAGTTGGGGCCACACGGTATTCGGGTGAACGTCGTCGCGCCCGGAGCTACCGACACCGAAGCCATCGCGTTCATGTCCAAAGAGATGCGCGAGAAGGCCGCTGCCCGCACACCCCTGCGGCGTTTCGGCCAACCGGAAGACGTGGCAGGCGCCGTGCTCTTCTACTGTGCCGACTGGTCGCGCTTTGTCACAGGCACGTATCTACCGGTGTGCGGCGGGGTCCAGATGTCGTAGCGCCGGCGTCACGCCGTCTTGATGCTGGCCGCGTTCTGCAGCTTCAGCTCTTCCACCGCCATCTCGCGCATCTTGTACTTCTGGATCTTGCCGGTCACCGTCATGGGGAACGCATCGACGAATTTCCAGTAGCGCGGGATCTTGTAGGTCGCGATCTTGCCCTTGCTGAAGGCGCGCAGCTCGTCGCCGGTCAGGCTGGCGCCCGGTCGCAGCTTGACCCAGGCCATCAGCTCCTCGCCGTACTTGGCGTCGGGCACGCCGATGACCTGCACATCCGCGACCTCCGGCTTGGTGTACAGGAATTCCTCCACCTCGCGCGGATAGATGTTTTCTCCCCCGCGCATGACCATGTCCTTGATGCGGCCCACGATGTTCACGTAGCCGTCGCCATCCATCGTCGCCAGATCTCCGGTGTGCATCCAGCGCGCGCCGTCGATCGCCTGCCGGGTGGAGTGCGTATCGTCCCAGTAACCCAGCATCACCGAGTACCCGCGCGTACACAACTCGCCCACTGCGCCTCGGGGAACCACGTGGCCGGTGGCCGGTTCCACGATCTTGACCTCCAGGTTCGGGTGCACGCAACCCACCGTGGCCACGCGCTTGTCCAGCGGATCGTCCACCTTGCTCTGGGTGGACACCGGCGAGGTCTCGGTCATGCCGTAACAGATGGTGATCTCCGGCATGTGCATGTCTTTCTGCACGCGCTTCATCACCTCGATCGGGCAGGGCGAGCCCGCCATGATGCCGGTGCGCAGACTGGCAAAATCAGTCTTGCTGAAGTTCGGGTGCTCCATCTCTGCTATGAACATGGTGGGCACGCCGTAGAGCGAGGTGCAGCGCTCCTTCTCGACGGTGGCCAGCACGGTGCCCGCGTCGAACCCCTCACCCGGAAAAATCATACAGGCGCCATGGCTGGTGGCCGCCAGGTTGCCCATGACTTGGCCAAAGCAGTGATACAGCGGCACCGCGATGCAGATGCGGTCTTTCTCGCTGTACGCAAGCGTACGGCCCACGAAGTAGCCGTTGTTCAGGATGTTGTGGTGGGACAGTGTGGCGCCCTTGGGGAAACCGGTGGTGCCACTGGTGTACTGGATGTCGATGGGGTCATCGGGATCCAGGGTTTGCTCGCGCTGGGCCAGTTCCTCCTCGGAGACATGCCGGCCATCCTCCCGCAACGTGCTCCATTCGTCGTCGATGACAATGGCCTTGATGTGCTCGGGCAGCCGCTCTTCCACCTCCTTGAACATCGACACGTAGTCGGTGTGGCGGAACGCACGCGCCATGATCAGCAGGGAGCAGCCCGATTGCTTGAGCACGTGCTCCAGCTCGTGGCTGCGGTAAGCCGGGTTGATGTTCACCATGATGGCGCCGATGCGCGAGGTGGCGTACTGGGTGACCACCCATTCGTAGCGGTTGGGCGACCACAGCCCGACCCGGTCGCCCTTTTTCACCCCGCGCGCCATCAACCCGCGCCCGATGATACTGGTCTCATGCCAGAGCTGACGGTAGCTGGCGCGAAAGTCCTGGTGGCGCGAGACGATGGCTTCGCGCTCCCCGAACCGTTCTACCGTCCGGCGCAGGTTTTCGCCGATGGTGTCGCCAAGCAGAGGTACAGACGTGATCCCGTGGGTGTAGGAGGGCTGCATGGGGGACATGGTAGTGGTTTACGCAGAGAGCTCGCAAGGGGGTCGCACAAGCGCGGGGAGCAATCAGGCTTCCCCGAGAAACGCCAGCACCTTGGCCAGAAACATCTCCGGTGCCGTGGTCATGGCGGCATGGCCCTGACCTGGCAGCAGTTCCACCCGACTATTCTGCAAGGCCGCATGGGCCGCCATGGTCGAATCGTGCATGAGGCGCGGACTTTCGCTGCCCAGCAGCAGCAGCGTAGGCGTCCGCACCTTGGCCAAGCGGCTGGGGTCGAAATGATAAGTCTCCGCCATGCGCACCTCGCGCGGCAGCGTGTGTGCGGCCTGCACGCGCACCCGCCAGGTAGATGAGCGGCGCAATGCCTGCAACTCCACCTCGCTGACCCCGACCACCTCGCGAAGAAAAAGCTCCACCAGAGCATCGCGCTCACCGCGCCGAAGCAAGTCCTCCAGGCGCTCGGGCATGTGAGGGCCGAAAATCGGGCCAGGGTTGCCCACCGGGAAGGGAGGCTCGTACAGCACCAGCTTGTCGATGGCCGAGGTCAGGGCCGAGGCCTCCATGGCGCACACGGCGCCGTACGAGTGGCCCAGCAGGTGGGCCGGCCTGCCCGCAGCCTCCACTACCGCTGCCACGTCCTCGAACTCGCGTTCGATGGAATAGAGGGGAGCGTCCCCGCTCGCGCCGCGGCCGCGCCGATCCATCATCAGCAAGGTGAATCGCTCGGCCAGGCCTGCGACGCTGCGTCCCCAGCGCGCGTGGTCGAGCGATGACCCATGCACCATGACCAGCGGCAGTCCGTGGCCCCGCCTTTCGTAGGCAATATTGGTTCCGTCAGGGGATCGGACTTGGAGCATCGAGCGCATGGTTGCGTGCAAACCTCACCAGGGGCTGGTTGGGATGGCCCGATATTCTGCGCACCGCACTCGAAGACCGCGCGCTCCTCACGGAGCTTCCCGGCTACCGCGACCATGCGGCGCGAGTCCGGTATCGGCTAGTGCCAGGGATCTGGTGACCGCCTGCGACGGCACCAGTCTCCCAGCTCACCTTCTCTACTTCTTGAGCGACTGCGCGAGCTTCACGGCCTCGGCAACGCCCTTCTCGGCGGCGATCTGCTTTACCTTTGCCCTGTCCGCGCCTTGCAGCGACTTCAAGGCACCCAAGTATTGTCCTTGAAGCTTCCGCGCCCGCGCAACCTTAGGCGTGACCTTCTTCACTTTCCTTGCCTTCGCTGGCTGGGCCGCAGTCGGCCGGGTGACCTTGCCTTCCCGCCGCTCTTCCCGGTACTTCTTGATCTTGCTCTTGGCCACGTTCTTGTGATCTTTGCAGACCATCCCGAAGATTGGCGCTGCTGGGTTATTGCAGCCGGGCACCGGACACAGCTGTTTCTTCCGCGCCGCCGCGGGTGCCACAGGCGCCGCGGCCTGCTTGGGTGGCCGGCCAGGCCCGCGCTTCTGTGGAACGCCGAGAGCACCGGCAAGGGCAGCCTGGATTCGTTGAGTTACGGCTGCTTCCACGGTGGCCACGATCTGGCGGGTGAAGGTTTCGATCTGAGCGGTAATGTTGGGGTCGGTGTTGGGCATTGGATCTCCAGGGGGTTCTTTGACGGCCAATGGTAATGGGCAAATGGGAGATGAGCAACCAAATCCAAACGGTCAGGGCTGAACATGCTATAGTGCATTAGATGAGGATCATTCGCCGCTACTCGAATCGAAAGCTGTACGACACTGTCGACAGCCACTACGTAACCCTGCAACAGCTCGCTGCTCTGATTCGCCAGGGAGAGGAAATCCAGGTTGTCGCTCACGGCACTGGTGGAGACATCACGACTTCCACCATGGCGCAGATCATCTTTGAGGAAGAGAAAAAGACTCCCCGGCTAACAGTACAGGGGCTACGGGACATCATCGTCGGCGGGCCGAAATAGGCATGGCTGGCGGGGCATCCCTCGCCTTGAACCTGGTTCACGCATAGTGGGGGATAGTAGCGCCCGTCAACCTGCCGCCCATCATTCGATGCCGAACTCCTTCTCTCGACAACGGCGGCTCCTCGTCGTTATCAGTCTCCTCACCACCTTCGCCGAGTCGATGCTGGTGCCGATGTACGCTGTCTTCACTGAGAGCGTCGGAGGCAGCATCCTCGATGCCGGCATCGCCTTTGCCTGCTTCTCCATGGCCACCGGAGTCTTCGTCAGTCTGGTCGGCACGCGGCCGTGTTTTCAGAACCACGTGAAGACGTTCCTGGTCCTGGGGTTCCTTGGGTCGGCTGCTTGCGACCTCTCGTACATCTTCGTGCAAAACCGCTGGCAGCTCTTTGGTGCTCAGGTGATCGCCGGACTGGCGACCGGACTGGTCGAGCCGGCCTGGGACTCGCTCTTCACCGACGCCATCGAGGACTCGTCGGCCAGGCATTGGTCGATCTGGTCCGGGGGCACCCACCTGGTGGCAGGAGTCGCGGCGCTGCTCGGCGGAGTCATCGTGGCCTACTTTTCCTTCAAGGTGCTGTTCGTGAGCATGGGCATCATCGACATGTTCGCCGCCTTCCTGGCGGTGAGGGAAAACCCGGCGAAAGCCCCACTTGCTTGAGGATTGTTCCGCCGACCTGCTCACGCGCGACGATGTGCTCGATGCCATCGCGACGTTGCGACGGTGCGTACAACGCGGCGAGCGGGCGGGCGCGGCCTGCCACGCCGATCTCGACCGACTGCGCGCGGCTTGGCGGGCGCGGCCTCACTTGTTTTCCAGCAGCGACGTGGAAACCCTGCGCACCATCGCGGGCAGCCTCAAGAACCATGACCCTGGCACCGACATCGCGCGGGCGCGCGAGGTGTTGCAGGAGGTTTTCGGCTATTCATCGTTCCGGCCCGGCCAGGAAGCGATCATCGGCACAGTTCTGGCTGGTCGCGACTGCGTGGGGGTTATGCCCACGGGCGCAGGCAAGTCGATCACCTTTCAGATTCCGGCTCGGCTTTTGGGCGGCACCACGTTGGTCATTTCGCCGCTCATCGCCTTGATGAAAGACCAGGTCGACGCCCTGACCGAGTTTGGCCTGCGCGCGACCTTTCTCAATTCCAGCCTGGAGCCTGACGAGCGCGGCCGGCGCGTGGCCGCGGTTCTGCGTGGCGAATTCGAGTTGGTCTATGCCGCACCCGAGGGGCTGGAGGCGTCGCTCGGCCCGCTTATGGGGCGCGTGCGTCCGCGCCTACTGGCAGTGGACGAAGCCCATTGCATCAGCCAGTGGGGCCACGATTTTCGTCCCGCGTATCGCAATCTCTCGGGGCTCAAGGCCCGACTGGGCAATCCCCCGGTGCTGGCCCTCACCGCCACGGCCACCGCCGAGGTGGTGCACGACATTGGCCAGCAGCTTGGCATGCAGGCGCCTGCCACCTTTCGCGGCAGTTTCTTCCGGCCCAATCTGCACCTGTCAGCCTATCGCAAGGGCGACGACGCCCCGGGCGTGCGCGACCGCATCCTGCGCCTTCTGTGCAGCCGCCGCGACCAGAGCGGCATCGTGTACTGCCTGTCTCGCAAATCCACCGAGCAGACCGCCGCGTTTCTCGGCAAGCACGGCGTGCGCGCCCTCGCCTATCACGCCGGCATGGAGCCGTGCCAGCGCTCGCGCGTGCAGGACGCCTTTCGTTGCGACGAGGCGGATGTGGTGGTGGCAACCATCGCGTTCGGCATGGGCATCGACAAGTCCAACGTGCGCACCGTCATCCACCGCGACATGCCTCGGTCCATCGAGGCCTACTATCAAGAGATCGGCAGGGCCGGCCGCGACGGCGTGGCCAGCGACTGCGTCCTCTTCTATTCGTGGGCCGATGTGTCCAACTACGACCGCCTGTTCGAGCTGAACGCGGAAACCACGCCCGAGGTTCTGGCGCAGCATCGGTCGCGCGTGCGCGAGATGTTCCGCCTGGCCGACGCCTCGACTTGCCGCCACCAGGGATTGGCCGGCTATTTCGGCGAATCCATGGGTGCCTGCCGCGCGTCCTGCGACATCTGTGCGGGCTTCGATGTGGTGGCCAAGAGCAAGCCCGTCAACAAACGACGAGGCAAGGCCACGACAGCCACCGTGGCTGACTTGCCGACCAGCGAGGAAGAGGCCCTATTCCGCACGCTCAAGGCCTTGCGCAAGCGCCTCGCCGACAGCCGCAAAGTGCCGGCCTACGTGATCTTCAGCGACGCCACCCTGCTGGCCATGGCCGCCGCGCGCCCACGCACGCGCGTCGAGTTTCTCGCCATCTCCGGCGTGGGTCCCAAGAAACTAGCCAGCTACGGCGACGTCTTTCTCGCCGCTCTGGCGCCTGGGAGACGGGGGCATAGGTACTGACCACGCTTTGTTCGCGATTTGCCGGCCAGATGCGCGATCCGGAGTTTCACCACAGAGAGCACAGAGGCCACAGAGGCCGGAGGGAAAGGGTTTCGGATCCGGATCCGAACCCTTCCTTCCTTCCGTCCGTCTCTGTGAACTCTGTGCTCTCTGTGGTGAAATCCTCCCCCGAAAACACTCATCCTCCTGACTCCGTCTCCCCTCTCGGCCGAAATTGCATCACGCCGAGGCGCAGTTGCATTGGTTCTTCGGGTGGGGTCTCGAAGCGCTCCATCAACTCATAGTTGGCGACAATCCAAGCGGCGATTTGTGGTGCATATGGTTCGTTTTGAAACAGCAGGCCCCTGGACGATATCCGATCCAGATCGAGGACCAGGATCTCAGGAGGAGTCTTCTGAAGTTGCTGCAACACGTGCGCCTCGCCCAGGGAAGCAATCTCAGGGGGCATCAGGTTGAGGCAGGGATTGGGGTTCACCCGTTGTGCCAGCACGTTAATCATCGCGCCCTCGGGCACCACCGCCAGGGTCTTGCCAGGCTCCACCTTGCGCGACAGGAAAGTCAGCAAAGCGTTGACTTGATTGGCGCGATTGTCAGACAGGAAGGAATTGGCTCCCTCGCCAACGGTGACGGTATTGCGAGAAAGGTTCAGCTCGCTGATTTGCAGGTGCACAGTCACGAAGCCGGCCAGCAGGGCAAGGCCCATCAAACGAAAGCCGCTTCCCGAGCCACCGTGCCGGGCGATGGCTTCTGGAATCCAGTCGAGCAGGGCCATGACCACCAGCATAGTTGCCGGCACTGCCAGGACGAAGCCGTAGTTGTAGAAGCGCGCCTTGAGCAGAATCTTTCCCAGCAATCCCAGCCCGAGCACGACGAGCATTAAGCGCGTGGTCAGTTGTGCGCGGGCAGCGGGATCGGTTCGGTTCTTGCCCAGGGCCTGGATGGTCAACAGGGCGAGGATGGCCAGGAACAGCGGCAGAGGACGCGCCAGCTCCGAAGGAATAATGTGGCGCCAGAAGGCGGCCATGAGCACGGCCACAGTCGCTGCCACCAGGAACCAGACCGTCTTTCTGCGACCTTGTTCCGCGCGAATGCCCAGGGCCGCGACAAAGAAGGGCACCAGCGCGAGTGTACCGATCACACCCCAGGCAAGCATCCGGCGCAGGTTGATCTCCACATGGTCGAGTCCGATGCTCTCGCGATAGAAGTTCAGGGCATTGACCTTCGCATCGAAGACCCAAATCCACGAGCCGAGCACCCCGCGCAAAGCGCTTGCCCAGGGCATGTGCCTGGCCAACAGCGCGAGGGCTGCCAAAGGGACCGCCAACGCCGGTGCCAACACCTGGGCCAGAATCGCCCACCCCTTGGCGCGCGCCCGAGGTTCATAGGTCAGGGTTGCTGCCAATCCCAGGCAGCAGGCCACCCAGGCAGGGAACGAAATCTCGGCGCGGGTCAGAAACACCAGTCCCAGTTGCACGCCTGCCAGAACAGCCAGTCGCGCAGACAGAGCATCGGTGTAGCGTGCCAGGCAAAGAATGGCGCCCAGGCTCAGGGCCAGGCCGTGGACCATGTCGTGCGAGTACGGGCAAATGAAGTTGTAGTTGCCCATGGGAACGAGATCGGCCAATCCGAACATGGTCACGAACACCACGGTGGCCGCAGTCGCTGCGGTTCGGCTGCCCACTCGGCGCAAGACCTGGTACAGCAGCCACAGAAATCCGATGAATAGGATCACGTTGCAAAACACCAGGGTCTGCAATGTTGGCCCGAGCAATCTCAGCCATAGGGCATTCAGGTAGGGCGAGAGCGGCCCGGTGAAGAATGCGATGTCGCGATACAGGACCTTGCCCTGGGCTAGTTGGGCCGCAGTGTACAGGTCGCGCCCAAAGTCGATCAGCAAATTGGGCCAGCGGTCCCAGGTCCACGACAGCATGATCGCGGTCACCAGTCCGATAATCCCGGTCGGTGCCGCCCGCGGCAGCCGCTCGGCCATCGCAGGGGCATTGGTCGGTGGGGGCGGCGCCTTATCACGTGCTGCGCGCCACGATCGTCCGCCTTTGCCTGCGCCTCGCCGGCCCATCTATCCCCCAATCCGTTTCAGTATCACGACCTTATCCTCGGTGGTGTTGCTCTCGAAGAGGTGCACGGCCGGATCCTCCCGGTTCTCGAAGATGGTGTCAGGGGCGTCGATGGTGATGCGAGTGTAGCTCTTCCAGTCCACGTTGTGCTGCAGGTACCTTGCCACCTCCAGATCCTTCACGCAGGTCACATGCTTGCGCATGATGATCCAATCCGCGCGCCGGCCTGGAGTCAGGTCTTCCCCGGTCAGTCCGCCCACCACGCGAAGGTGGTTGTAGAACTTGATGGGCAGATCCCCGTAGCTGATCGCGACCACGTCGCTAGGCTTGGCGTTCTGTTGCAGGTAGTCCGTTATCCCTCTGATGGGCCCGCGGAAGTCATGGGTGATCTCGTGAAGGTAGCGGCCGATGTTTCCGCTCAGGATGACCCATGCCACCGCAGCGACAAAAACCAGGGTGTGGATGCTGGCCAGTCCCTCCAGCAAGAGTGCCGTGAGCAAGCACAGGACCGGGATCATGGGGCCGAGATATCTGAAGAAAGGCAGCACGCTGAAACTGCACAGAACCAGGTACGAGACGACCAGATAGATCAACAACAACGCCACGCCATTCCACTGACCCCGAACTATGGGCGCCTGCTTGCGGAGCACGCGAACAACCGCGACCACCGCTGGTACCAGCAGCACAAAGGGCGAAAAGAGATACGCGCGGATCTGGCCGGCAAAGGGGCCGAGAAAACGCACGAACTGAGCCCAGGTCAGCACCCCAGGATAGGCCTGTCGGTAGCTCACGCTCGTCGTGTAGATGAGCCACGGCGCGCAGAGGGCAGCGGCCGCGGCACAGAGCAGAAGCAACTCTTTTCTCCGCTCCGTCTTCCACAGCGCCGCGTGGACAAGAACTGCCAGCCACAGCGTGAGAAAGTAGATATTCTGCGTGTAGAACAGCAGAACCGAGGCGGGAGCCAGCACGCCGCGATGCCTGCCGCTTGCGTAGCCGTACAGCCCGAACAGGGACAGGAACATGGCCGGGCTGTAGTAACGGCATTGTTTGGCCAGCAGCAGGAAAGGAACAGAGAAGACCAGCAAGGTCGCGGCGGCGATGGCCACGCGCCTCCGCGCGAACAACGCCGTCGCCAGAAAATAGAGCAGGACAGGGCAGCCAATCCCCAGCAACGCAAAGGGCAGACGCGCCGTGAAGGTACTCACGCCGAACAGCCGAAGGAACGCCGCCAGCAAATAGAAGGGCAGCCAGGGATGCCACTTATAGACGTGGTCGGCGCCGAATTCCGCGCCCGCTTCCTGAGAAAAGGAATTCACCCCGTCGTGTCCCAGAGGCAGGCCGTGGTCCAGGATGGTCTGGCTGATGAGCGCGGTCTGCGCCTCGTCGTCCCACAGGCGCTGGTCGCCCAGATTCCACAGCAGCAGAAACGCGGAAACCACGACTAGGCCAGCCACCACGGCTCGACTGACGTTCCGGTTCGGAACAGAAGCAACGGCGGCAGTTTCCGGGACGCCCTCCCTCGCCGCGCGCCAGCGACCCGGTTTCCAGCCCGCCCTTCGCTTTGATCGCCGCATGCGGTGGCTCTTTCGCGGCCAATCAAGTCAGCTTCGAACCAGCATGGCCGCGCGAATCGAGAATCTCTCGGGCATGGATGGATGTGAGGGCTGTCATGCGATGGGTTCCCTTCGCGAGGAAGGCACGAGGGCCTCGCTTCCCCAGTACAATCGTTGGATGCGTAAGAGCGAAACCTACCACCGCGCGGTGATCGGGGAACAAGCTTGACCGGGTTTCGCGCATCTAGTATACGACGCGACGACCGACGACGAAGGCGGTGGAGTCCGCCGACAACCGCCACGATCCTACCGCGGCCGATGACTCCTACGGGGCTGATTCTCCGCTAGGAGGCATCAAAGCTGGATCTTGAGGTCAGCCCGAGGAGCAACTGTTACGAGCGCTGCGGCGCAAGGAAGCTGACCGATGGAACAAGCATTTTCGATCGCGGCCCTCTGGTTTGGCCTGGCTCTCATCGCCACGTTCCTCGCCGCCAGGCTGAAGATCTCCATGGCGCTCATGGAAATCATCGTGGGAATTGCGGCGGCGGCGGCCATCGGGCACTTTTTCGGCAAGGATGCCATGGGCGCCGATTTGCCCGGGCTCAAATTCCTCGCCAGTACCGGGGCGGTGCTGCTCACCTTCCTGGCAGGCGCGGAACTCGAACCAGCGGTGATGCGGCGAAAATGGAAGGAGGTCTCGCTGGTCGGAGCGATTGGGTTCCTTGCTCCGTTCCTCGGTTGCGCGGCGGTGGCTCGCTTCGTCCTGGGCTGGTCTCCGACTGCGAGTTGGCTTGCAGGCATCGCGCTCTCGACCACATCGATGGCCGTGGTCTACGCCGTGATGTTGGAAACTGGGTTCAACCGCACCGATTTCGGCAAGGGCATCCTGGGAGCCTGCTTCGTGAACGACCTCGGGACCGTGCTTGTCCTGGGCTTGATGTTCGCTCCGTTCACCTGGCGTACCGCAGTTTTCGGGGTTGCGTGCCTGGCGGCCTTCGCGCTCCTCCCGGTGGTGACGCCGCACCTGATGAACCACTACGCCAACCGCACCGCCGCGTTTCGCACCAAGTGGGTGCTGTTCATCCTGTTCGGCCTCGGCGCGCTCGCGCTATGGTCGGGCAGCGAGGCGGTTCTCCCGGCGTACATCGCCGGGATGGTGCTGGCGTCCACCCTCGGCACCGATCACGTTTTCGTGCGCCGACTCCGGACGCTCACCATCGGCTTTTTGACGCCCATCTATTTCCTGCGCGCCGGCTCGTTCGTGTCGGTGCCCGCGTTGTTGGCGGCTCCGCTGGTCTTCCTGGCGTTGTTCGCCGGGAAGGTCGGCAGCAAGATCTTCGGTCTCTACCCGGCGATAGCGGCCTTTCGGCGCGAGAAGAACGAACGGTGGTACTACACCCTGATGATGTCGACCGGCCTTACCTTCGGGACCATCTCGGCGCTCTACGGGCTCAGCCACGGGCTTGTCACCCGGCAGCAGTATTCTCATCTGGTCGCGGTCGTCATTGGGTCGGCCCTGGTGCCTACCTTGATCGCCAATGCCGCCTTCCTGCCGCGCCACCTTCTCCCGCGGCAGACTGAAACGGAGCGGGGGGCGGACGCCGAAGCCGTCGGCGTGGGAAGAGAGATGGAACCTCAGGATTCACTAGAGGACGGCTGATATGAATTCCTCTTGCACGCGTTGTCACCAGGACTCGTCGTGCACGTACGCCGACGAAAAGCGCGTGCGCGGCGGCTGCTGTTCGGCGGGCCAGCCCAGGGCGATGCAGGAGACGGGCAGGATCTTTTCAGGCAGGCGCAGGATCTTGGTGAGGGCGTCGATGCGCGGCTGGCGCGGGTGCACGCCCAACCAGCAGGCGCCCAGACCCAAGGCGTGCGCGGCCAGCAGCAGGTTCTCGATAGCAGCCGAGCAGTCTTGCAGCAGATAGCTCAGCTCGCCCGCGTGAGTCGCGCCCAGATCGCCGCACACCGCGATGCCGACCGGCGCGTGTGCCAGCATCTTGCCGTTGGGCAGAGCCTCGGCGATCAGATTCAAGGTGGCCCGGTTTCGCACCACCACGAAACGCCACGGATCCTTCGCGCATGCCGACGGCGCAGCCATGGCCGCACGCAGAAGATCGGTCACCAGCTCGTCGGGAACGGGCGCGGATTGGTATTCGCGGATGCTGCGCCGACCGAAGATGAAGGACAATTTATCGTCGGTGTTCATCTCAAGGTTGCCCCAGCGCCAAGAGGAGCTGCGCGCGAGCCGTGGCCAGACCGAAGTGCGCCTGTACCTCCTGCGCCGCGGCCGTGGTCATGGCGACCTGGGCATCGCCCAACTCGCTCATGTTGCCCCCGCCGGCCTGGTAGCGCCCCTCGGCCAGGCGACGCTGCTCGC
>PMLB01000329.1 GCA_003158735.1 Myxococcales bacterium
GTCTCTGAGCGAAGAACTACTGACTGCGGGTCGAAAGCTCCTCATCAACAACTACCACCGCGCCCCTGTGGTGATGAGCCGCGGGGAAGGCTGCGTCCTGTGGGACGCCGATGGGCGTCGCTTCTTGGACATGACCGCTGGGATTGCCGTATGCGTGTTGGGGCACGGCCATGCTGGCCTGGCCCAGGCTATCGCTGTGCAAGCCGCGCGTCTGCATCACACCTCGAATCTCTACTTCATCGAGGCCCAGATCCGCCTGGCCGAGGCGCTGTCGCGGCGAGCGTTTGCCGGCAAGATATTCTTCTGCAACTCCGGCACCGAGGCCAACGAGGCGGCGCTCAAGCTGGCGCGGCGCTACCAGATCGTGGTGCGCAGCCAGCCCAAACGCGTCGAGCTGGTCGCTTTCGAGGGCAGTTTCCACGGTCGCACCATGGGCTCGCTCTCCGTCACCGGGCAGACCAAGTACCGCGACGGATTCGGCCCGCTTGTGCCTGACGTGCGCTTCATGCCTTTCGGCGACGCCGAGGCGGCGCGCCGGACGATCGGCGAACGCACATGCGCGGTGATCGCCGAACCCATCCAGGCTGAAGGCGGCATCAACCTCCCGCCACCGGGCTATCTGCAGGAGCTGCGGCGCCTGTGCAGCGAGCGGGGCGCGCTGCTCATCTTCGACGAGGTGCAGACCGGCGTGGGCCGCACNNGCCGAGGCCTTTGTGCCCGGTACCCACGCCGCCACCTTCGGCGGCAACCCGCTGGCCTCGGCTGCGGCGCTCTACCTCCAGCAGGTCATGGACGAGCAAAACCTGCTCGCGCACTGCCATGAGGTTGGCGCCTACCTGGGCTCGGCGCTCGCTCGCCTGGCCGAGCGGCGGCGGCCCAAGACACGCAGCGCGCGCGGCCGGGGACTCTTGCAGGGCCTGGTCATGGAAGGTGACGCGGCCGCGGTGGTGGTCAGGGCGCGCGAGCGCGGACTGCTGCTATCGGTGGCAGGAGGGAACGTCGTGCGTTTCGCTCCGCCTCTCGTCGTGGGTCAGGCCGAACTCGACGAGGCATTGTCGATCCTCGATGCGGTATTGTCTGAGGTGTGAATCATGGGCAACAAGCGCGACTTTCTCAGTTTGTGGGACGTCACTCAGGCCGAGTTCGCGGCGCTGATCCGACGCGCCGAGGAGCTGCGCTTCCTGCGCCAGGTGCGCACGCCCCACGCCACGCGTCCCGGACGCGTGGTGGCGCTCATCTTCGAGAAGGCATCCACGCGGACCCGCGTGAGCTTCGAAGTGGCGGTTTGGGAGCTGGGTGGTCACGCCGTGGTGTTGGGCCGCAACGACTCGCAACTGGGCCGAGGCGAGCCCATCAAGGACACGGCGCGCGTGATGTCGCGCTACTGCCACGCGATCATGGTGCGCACCTTCGGCCACGAGCGCGTGAAGGAGCTGGCAGACTACGCGACGGTGCCCGTAATCAACGGTTTGACGGATCTGCTACATCCCTGCCAGGTCTTGGCCGACCTGCAGACCGTGTACGCGCACTATGCGAACCACGCGAGCAAGGGTCCCACGGCATCGGTGCCTGATGTCCTGTCGGTGCTGCGCGGCCTGCGCTACGCCTGGGTGGGCGATGGCAACAACATGGCCAACACCTGGATCGAAGCCGCCGGCCTGCTCGGTCTCGATCTGGCGTTGGCCTGTCCCGCCGGCTATCAGCCCAACCCAGACGTGCTGGAAACCGCTCGGCGCAAGGGGCACGGCCGCATCCAGGTGGTCCTGGATCCGCGCCAAGCGGTGGCCGGACGTCACGTGGTATCCACCGACGTGTTCGCTTCCATGGGCAAGGAAGAGGAGGCGGAGGCGCGCAAGCGTGCGTTTGTCGGCTACGGCGTAGACCGCGCCCTGATGGCGGCAGCCGATGGCAGCGCAATCTTTCTACACTGCCTGCCCGCCCACCGAGGGGAAGAGGTTTCCGACGAGGTGATCGAAGGCCCCGCTAGCCAGGTCTGGCAGGAGGCCGAGAACCGCCTGCATTCACAAAAAGCATTGTTGGAATGGCTGCTGAGCTAGCCGGGCCAGGCGACAAGGGCTACGTGGCCTCGAAGGATGAGATAGTCGGCCTGGGTCCCAGGACGGATCGGCCCCATCCCAACACCACCATCGATTGGACACAGCATAAGCTGTCGCCCACGGAGGGGTTCGTCCTGTCGCGGGTGGATGGGCGCATGAGCTACGACGAGATCTGCATGGTGTCGGGTCTGGGTCGCGAGGAGACACTACGGATTCTTCGCGAGTTCAAACAAGCTCGACTCATCCTCGGGCCGGGGGAAGTGGCCCTGGGGTCATCGCGAAAGGGATCGCACACGGGGCACACGCCAGCCGTGGTGGCTGCCCCTGGATCCCAAGCGTCAGCGCCGGCCCACGCGGCGAGGGCCGAGCCTGCGCGTGTACAGACGGCAGGAAGGCCGGCGGCCCCAGTCGCGGTGGCGGCCAGGCCGCGGGGCAAGGCGGTCGAACCTGCGCCCTCGCGTGCGGCGGAGAAAGCCCCGCGCACTCCGATCGGCCCGCTGCAACGACTCGACGATGGGTCGGAGGTGGCGGCCGAGGATCTAGCGGACTGGCCGGATGCACCTGAGGAGTTGAAGGTCCGCATCATTCGGCTCCACCGCCGGCTACGCCAGCTTTCGGCGTGGGACCTGCTGGGTGTGGAAAAGGACGCGGCCAACCCCACCATCAAGCGCGCATTCGGCGTCGCCTCGAAGGAATTGCACCCGGACCGCTACTTCGGCAAGAACCTCGGCAGCTTCAAGGCCAAGCTGGCCGCGATCTTCAGCCGCGTGAGTGAGGCCGTGCAGGAGATCGAGCGAAGCCGCAAAGACAAAGACTAGTGCCTCCGGTCAGAAGAGCGGCCATGTTTCGGTGGTTGAGCCGCCCGGCTGGCAAGGCGCGACGAGGGCGCAGACTCGACGTCTGTAACCGAGGAGCAACGCAGCCAGCAGGGATGGATCAGCCACCTAAACGTGGCCGCTCTTCTGACCGGAGGCACTAGGGGCTATCGCTAATCAGCGAGCCGCCCAAAGAGCCGGCCCGCGGGTCGCGGGTCGCGTGTGCGAGGGCGTGAGCGAGTTCAGTGGGTGGCACGGGTAAGGCACGGCGCACATGTGTGAGCGGCCGGGTTGCCACTCACCGCTCACGCACTCGCGAATCGCCCAGGCAGCCCGCGGCACGCGAAACGCTACCGCCCACGCGCGCCGCGCACGCGGGTCGACCTGCGCTTGCCGTCCGGAGAGAGCTGGGCTACTTCTCAGGCAGGAGGGCCGGGCAATCATCGAAGTGCAAGACCCGCCCCTTGCCGGCCCGCTTGCCACACAGGAGAGCATGATCCGCCCGGCGCAGGAGTCCGTCCGCGTCGATCTGGGAGCCATCGTCGTCGGTGGTGGCGACGCCAAAGGTCGCACCCACGATGCCGTGCTCGTCGATGGGCTGGCCCGACAGGTTTTGCAGGATGCGGCCGGACACCATGCACGCCTGAGCGGCGTTGGTTTCGGGCAGCAGAACGACGAACTCGTCTCCGCCGAAACGGGCCACGATGTCCACCTCGCGCAGCCCGCCACGCAGCCGCTGCGCCACGGTGACCAGCACGCGATCGCCGGCCTCGTGGCCGAAGCGATCGTTGACCTGCTTGAATCCGTCGAGATCCACCAGGGCCAGGCTCAGGCTGCGCGGGTGCCGGCGCATACGCACGAATTCGTCGCGGATGCGCTCGGACAGGTGGCGTCGGTTGTACAGGCCGGTCAACGGATCGGTGATGGCCAGCTTCTCGACCTCGCGCCGCGCCTGATCGACCGCGCGCGTGAGCAGGGCGCCGGTCACCGCCGAGCTGAGCACCAGACGCAGTTCCTCATAGAGCATGGTGTCGGGCGCGCCGAAGGCGAGCGAGGCCAGGCCTAGCCGCTCGCCGCGAAAGCCGAGCGGCACCACGACCACAGACCGGCCCTCGAGGAAACCCACAGGCGCGAGCTGGCGCGTGGGAAAGCGCAGGAACTTGTCACAACGAACGGTTTCGCTGAACACCAGCGTGGCCTCGCTTTGCTCGGTGACCCGGTTGGGCTCGGTGAACAGCGCGACGGTACCGGCCCGAATTCCCAGGCGGGGCAGATGCTCCTCCGCTGCTTTACTGAGCGCGTCCAGGCTGGGCGCCGCCAGCATTGCGGCGGTCGCCTCGGCCACGGTCCCCATGAGATCCACCAGCTCGCCCCGCTGCTGGGCCTGCGCGATGGCCGCCATGTCACTGGCCACCAGCAACGCCTCTTGGATCAGGTCGTAGATGCGGCCCCGCGTGGCGGAATCGTGGACACAGGCCAGGGCATCGCGGCGCAGAACCAGAAGCACGTCATGCGCGCTGCCCACCGAGCTATCGCGACGGAGCAAGGCATAGCAGATGTCTTCAACACAGTTGACGAAGGCGGGCGCTTCCGGTTCGGCCACTTGCTCCAGGAAGGTGGAGAACAAGCGCCGCTCCCAGTCCTCGGGCACGAAGTCGAATCCGCCGTGGGCGGCCTGCCGGAGGTTGGTCACGACGCTCTCCTGACGATCGCGCAAGGCGCCGGCGAAATCTTTAGTCTCACCCGGCAGGGGCCAGGACAGGACGCGCTCACGGCTGCGCGTGTTGCACCCGCAAGAGCGCCGACGTACGAATTCCGTCTCAAAGGTGATGGCGCGCTCGAGCAGCGGGATTCCGTGCAAGGCCCCGGCTAGGCTGCGAACCGCATGGCGGACCTGTTCCGTGACTGGCTGGCGCACGGTGGTGAGCGGCACGCGCGCGTAGCGGGCGAAGTCCAGATCGTCGAATCCTACCAGCGAGAGATCGCGCGGCACCCGAACCCCGCGCCGGTCGAGCTCGTCGAGCGCACCTAAAGCCATAACATCGTTGGCGCACACAATAGCGTCCACCTCGCCCGCCGCAAGCCCGCAGCGGTCGAACAGCTCGGCCACCGCCAGGCTGCCACTGGTACGGGTGAAATCGCCCTGTCCCATTCGGCGTGCATCGACGTGCATCCCCTGCTCGGCCAGCGCGCGCACCAGACCGCGATAGCGCGCTTGCGCTTCGGGGTTGGCGGCCGGGCCCGCAATCATGGCAATCTTGCGGCGGTCGTGGGCCACAATGAGGTGCTTGACCGCGGTGTACATCCCGACCTCGTTGTCCATGAGCAACGAGGACAGGCCCGGGATCTCGATCCCCAGGCAAACGCGCGGCAGGGGAGCGTAGCGCTGCACGAACGCGGCCATCTGGTCCACCGTCGCATGGTGACCGATGGTGTGCGCGCAAATGAGCAGAGCATCCACGTTGTGCGGCCCCAGGAGGTCGAACACGAAGCTCTTGGGATGCTGCAGCTCAACCCCCAGCATGCCGCCGGAAATGGCCACGAAATCGAGGCTCTGCTGGCGCGCCTCGCGCTCCGCGGCCACCAGCACCTGTTTCTGGAACTCGTCGTCAAATGCGTCGGCCAGAAGCCCCAGACGAGGCCCCCGACGAGGAAGACCGGCTTGCTGTGGCTCAGCCATCGAGGTTACAGGGTGGCGAGATCGCCACTCCGGTCCATTGTGCTCGCGTCGGACAGCACCCCGCAAGGGCTGCGCAGGCTGGGACAGTCTCGGGTGGAGCCACAGTCCTACCTCTCACCACATGTCACCACTCATGATTCTTGGGAGAGCGCGAGCGCGGACCGCCTCAGCGAGAGCTCCCTCGCGGCTCAGGGCCCAGAGCTGAAATTCGGACTCGCCGGGAGCCGTGGAGGTGTGGGTAGCGGTGACGGTGGCAGGTGTGGTGGCAGAAGCGGTGGCGGCGAGGGTTCGCTTCGGTCAGTTGTAGGTGGCCGTGAACATGAGAGCGAAGGCCGCCGTGGTCCAGTTCGAATCGTCGTAGTGATCTCTGGCTGAACCGAGAAGGAATTGAGCGGCGACTCCAAGACCCCAATTGTCCGAGACCCACCAGTCCTTGCCCACCATCAGGCTGGCAGCCAGGCCCACGTCCGTGAGGGCCTGCCCCCGGTTGGAATCGTTCGATTCGCTCAACGTCACTCGTTGAAGCAGCAACGTACCCGACAGGTAGAGATTCAGGGGCATGAAGAAATACGCGACACCAGGTCCAACGCCGCCGATATCCATATCCCATCCTCTCTCGGTGACGGAATTCGCGCCCACCTTGTACTTGGGCTCGTGGACGGAGTGGCCAAATATCTCTCCGTAGAGAATCAGGTGCTGTGTGATAGCGCCGCCGAAGGCCGCGCCAAAGGCCCCCGATCCGCCCGAGTACTTCTCCCCGGACTTACTGACTGATGCGCCGCCGACGCCCAGCGAGAGACGCATGTAGAATCCGTCGTGGGTATGGGAGCCGGACGCACCCATCGCGGCCCGGGGCAAATACGGCGGCGGATACCCATGGGCCTGGGGCGGATAGGCATAGCCGGGCGGTGGATACCCATAGGGCGGTGGATACCCATAGCCGGGCGGCGGGTACCCGTAGGCCGGGGGTGGATAAGCATAGCCGGGCGGTGGGTACCCGTAACTAGGCGGGGGCACCGCAGAGGCCGGCGGTACGGCTGCAGCGGCAGGCGGCGCATCTGAGGGGGCAACCAACGCATCTCCAGATGATGCAGCCTTGGGCGGTGCGGCCGCAGGCGGCGCGGCCGCGGGCGGCGCAGCTTGCGCGAGCGCGGCTGGAGAAACGGCTAGGCAGAGGCCTGCACAGGCGACCACGCAAGAAATGATTGTCCCCTGAATCGCTCGGTGGCTCTTCATGGGGCGAAAGGTTACCACGACTGGCACGCGCGGTGCCGATTCGTGCAACGCTTGCATGACGTCGAGCCGATCAAGGCGCAACGCCGCGCCCTTGGCGGCCATCATTCAGGTCGCTGGCTACAGAGCGTCGTGGCCGTGCTCGCCGGTGCGGATGCGAATTGCGTCGGCCACGGGACTGACGAAAATCTTGCCGTCCCCGATCTCGCCTGTGCGAGCGGTGGCCAAGATCGCCTCCACGATGGGCTGTACCATGTCGTCTTCGACGACAATCTGGATGCGAACCTTGGGGATGAAGTCCACGACATAGGCCGAACCGCGGTACACTTCCTTCTTGCCGCCCGTGCGGCCGAAGCCTCTGACCTCCGACACGGTCATGCCCTGGGCACCAACCTGGCGCAGCCGGTCCTTCAAATCGTCCAGCTTGAACGGCTTGATGATGGCTTCGATCTTCTTCATAACAGGAAGCATCCCCCCGAACAGGTTGCCGGTGTGTTTCCGGACGGTGAAATGTCCGTAACCTACCGGGCGCCACGGGCGCACACAAGAGAATCGGCCTTTCCCGTGGCGCGTGGCGGGAGGATGGACGCGCTCTTGGTTATGGCCTTGTCATGGCTATATTATATGGCTAGAATTAGGCCATGTCAGTCGTGAAGGTTTCTGATCTCAAAAATGGGCTCAGCCACTATTTGAGGCTGGTTCGCCGCGGTGAGTCCGTGTTGGTGAGTGACCGAAACCGGGTGATCGCGCGAATCGATCCGGCCGGCGACGTTGCTTCCGCGGGGACCGATGACGCCCTATGGTTGGACGATCTCGAACGACGAGGAATCGTCCGGCGCGGGGCCGGAAAGCTTCCGCGGGGCTGGCTCGGGCGCCGTCCCAAAGTGAAAGCAGACGTGGTCGGTGCGTTGATCGAAGAACGCCAGAACGGTCGCTAGGAAAGCCGGTGAACGGATGAGGTTTTGGGACAGTTCCGCGGTGGTGCCTCTCATCGTCGCCCAAGCTGCCTCGCCGCAAGCCGACGGATGGCTTTCCCAGGATCCGGAGCTTGCACTATGGACACTGACGTCGGTTGAGCTGGCCTCGGCCATCAGGCGTCTCGTGCGAGAAGGCGTCCTCGGTGAACGGGAGGCGAACACCGCAGAGGCGAGAGCCGACGAGCTGATACGGGCCAGTCATGTGATCTTCAACGTCGAAACGGTGCAGGCTCAGGCCCGCCGCCTGTTGAGACTTCACCCATTGCGTGCGGCCGACGCTATGCAACTCGGGGCGGCGCTGGAGTGGGCGGGCGGCCGTCCCGCGGGTCGATTCCTGCATACCTTGGACGCCCAGCTCGCCGTGGCGGCCACTCGCGAAGGTTTTCATGTCGTCCCCGAGCCAGGCTGACAACGGGCAAATCGCTCCGAGCGCACCAGCACCACACGAAGTCACACACACCCCTTGACTCGCGGAGCCTCTGTACGTGGACGGCGGAATCCTCGCCAAACTCGGTTATGTAGCCGGAGAGAACGAGGTGAAGTAGGTTCTTCCCAAGCCTCCCTAGAACGAGGCTGTGGCGGGGAGGGAGACATGGACGGGGCGGCCCTGGGACGAGGCCCCGTCAGGCTGGAGTTCAGCGTTTCGTCGGCCGGGTGATTGTGCGACGGCGCCGGAACGTGGCCAGAATCACACCCACAACCAGCAATAGGCCAGCCGTGCCCGAGCTGCCCCGGCGGCCGCCGAGGTCGCATCCACATCCGCTAGCCTTGGCCGATGCGGTGGTTCCGGAATCAACCCTCACTGCATCAGGGCTAAGGTTGGAATCAGGTTGTCTTGCATCGCTGCCGGAGGCCACCCTAGTGTCGCCAGCCTCCGTGGCTCGTACGTCGACAGCCACACTGGCCTCGGCAGCGGCAGCGTCGGCAGCGGCAGCTGCGTCGAGAACGACCACGGTGACCGCGTCGACCGCTCTGGCCGCGTCGGCTGCTGGGGAAGCGTCCGGCACCAGCGCAACTCGCAGGTCGCGGGCCATGTCGGGCTCGAAGCCGGTCGTGTCGGTGGTCTCGCCGGCATCGGCGACAGCACTGGCGTCAAGTTCGCACGCGTTGGTGAGCGTGTGGGTGCAGCCCAGGGTCGGATTGCAAGCGTCCGTGGTACATGGATCGCCGTCGTCGCAGTTGCCACAGGCCGTGCACGCCGTTGCGCCCGGTGCCGAGGCGTAGGTACCCGCAGGGCAGCCCGAGCAGACCGAGTCCGCCGTGGCTGAGCAGGGCGCGCTTGAGTAGGTGCCGGCCGCGCAAGTCCTGCAAGACACGCATTGATTGTCGCGCTTGTACCGACCGGCCGCGCAGTACGTGCAGTGGGTCGCCGAGGGCCCAGTGCAGGTTGCACAGCTCACATCACAGTCCGCGCACACCGTGTTCGCCGTTGCCGTGCAAGCCGCTGCTTGGTAGGTGTCGGCCACGCAGCTCGAGCAGGTATTGCAGACTCCGCCATCCAGGTATTTCCCGGTCCCGCAGCTCGTACAACTCGTCGCTGAGGGCCCGTTGCAGGTTGCGCAGCTCGCATCGCATGCCGTGCACACCGCGTTCGCCGTAGCCGTGCAAGCCGTTGCCTGGTAGGTGCCGGCCGCGCAGCTCAAGCAGGTACTGCAGACTCCGCCGTTCAGGTACTTGCCCGCCGCACAGCTCGTGCAATCGCTGGCCGTGCCACCGCTGCAGGTTGCGCAGCTCGCTTCACATGCCGGGCACACCGTGTTCGCTGTAGCCGTGCAAGCCGTTGCCTGGTAGGTGCCGGCCCCGCAGCTCGAGCAGGTACTGCAGACTCCGCCATTCAGGTACTTGCCCGCCGCACAGCTCGTGCAATCGCTGGCCGTGCCACCGCTGCAGGTTACGCAGCTCGCTTCACATGCCGGGCACACCGTGTTCGCTGTAGCCGTGCAAGCCGTTGCCTGGTAAGTGCCGGCCCCGCAGCTCAAGCAGGTACTGCAGACTCCGCCGTTCAGGTACTTGCCCGCCGCACAGCTCGTGCAATTGCTGGCCGTGCCACCGCTGCAGGTTACGCAGCTCGCTTCACATGCCGGGCACACCGTGTTCGCCGTAGCCGTGCAAGCCGT
>PMLB01000383.1 GCA_003158735.1 Myxococcales bacterium
GCCCATGAGCATGGACGCGATAGAACGGCAGTTCCGCGAGAAGGTCTCTGCGAAGGTTCGACTGTGTGCCGAGGGGGAGAATCGTTTTCGCGTTTCTACGCCTTTTCAATTCGATGACAGGGATCACCTGGCGGTGGTGCTCAAGAAGGAGGGCGGCTCGTGGTGCCTCACGGATGAGGGCCACACGTATATGCACCTTACCTACGACATCTTTGAGAAAGACCTTCAGAAGGGGACGAGGGCGAAGGTCATCTCGAACGCTCTCGATGCATTTTCCGTACAGGACCGAGATGGAGAACTCCGGCTGCCAATTCCCGACGGCCGATATGGGGATGCCCTTTTCGACTTCGTTCAGGCGCTGCTGAAGGTCACCGATGTCGCCTACCTTGGTCGCGAGCGTGTCCGCTCGACATTCATCGATGACTTCCGTTCTCTCATTGAGGAGAAGATCCCTGCAAATCGGCGTTCCTTCGACTGGCACGATGAAGACCACGATCCGGCTGGAAACTACGTCGTGGACTGCCGAATCAATGGGATGCCGAAACCGCTCTACGTCTTCGCGTTGCCTTCAGACGACCGTGTTCGCGATGCCACAATCGCGCTGCTCCAGTTTGAGCGATGGGGACAGATTCCTCGTTCGCTTGGGATATTCGAGGACCAAGAGCAGACAAGCCGAAAGGTGCTTGCGAGGTTCTCGGATGTCTGTGAGAAGCAGTTCTCCAGCCTTTCTGCGAACAAGGATCGGATCGCGAAGTTCCTGGATGACGTCATCGGCGGACACGTGCTGGATAGCGTCTGACCGCAGTGGCGCAGTAGTCGATCAGGACGTTGGCGTCGAGGATCAGCAGGCCCGAGGGCTGGCTGGCCATCGGGCTACTCGACCCAGGACGCCGCCAGCTTGCGCATGTCCGCCAGGTCCATGCCCAGGATCTCGGCACCCCGGCCGAGCGAGATCTTCTCCTGCTCGATGGCCTCGCGGACCAGCCGCTTCAGTCTTTCGCCGTTGAACTCGTGCGGGGTCAGACGGTCGGGCTCGTGCGCGCTGTGCGGCTCGGCCATCGCAGGCTTCAGGCCCAGTGGCTCCTCGGTGATGGCCAGGGTGCGGCCGTACTGCGCCTTGTACTCGGCCTGGAAGCGCCCCCACACCGCTTTGCCCAAGGGGGTGGTGTCCTGCACGCGATGAAGCACGGTCCGGTAGCTGACCCGGAACAGCCGTTTGACCTTGAGCACCCGCTCCACGAACGACAGCCCTCGGGTCTCGTGCCACGCCTCCTCGAACACCTCGGCGGGCATCAGGAAGTAGGCGGCGAACTTGTCCGCCTCCTTCTCCTCGGCCTTGTTCTCGTCGCGGTTGTCGACGCTATAGGCGCCAAGATGCAGCAGCAGGTGGCCCAGTTCGTGGGCTGCGGTGAAGATCCAGCGCTCGACCGAGATCCTCTCCCAGACGTTGACCACGACCGCCGGGCCGCCGTCAGCCTTCGCCACGGACAGGCCGAAGAACCCGTCGTTGGCGATGCAGAGCGGGTACACCTTGACGCCGTTGTCCTCCAGCAGCTCGCAGACGTCGCGGATCGCATCCTTCGGCCACAGCCCCGCGCTACGCCGGGCGGCCTCGGCCAGCTTCTTCAGGCGTTCCGTGCCCTGGGGCTGGCCGGTGACCTTGGCGCTGGCAAAGGCAAACCGCTTCTTTTGGCCCAGCAGGCTTTCCAGCTCGCGGTACGCCTCCAGCCAGCGCGACACCCGCACCAAGACCTGCTCGCGGCTGGTCATCTTCCTCTGGCGGAAGCGCACCGCCTGCAACGGATGGACCTCGACCATCAGGTCTGGGATTTTCACGCCCAGGGCCGCCGTCAGGCCGGTCAGGGTGCCGGTCCGAGGGGCCGCCGAGCCAGTTTCGATGTTTCTATACGCGACCCGCGAAATCCCCGTCCGGTTCGCGACCTGTGCCTGGGTCAAGCCCCGCTCGTCGCGAAGCCGACGGAGGTTGTGGGCAAGGGTGGCGGTGTCCATCGACAATAACTTATCAGGTTGCATAGCAAGCTTCTAATGATAACTTTATGGCTCTGGGAGGTAGATAGGCAGTGGAAAGACCAAACCAGAACGAAGGGCCTCGCCAAGGTGGTGCGGGTGGAGTGATTGGCGAGTTGCGCCGATTGAGCGGCCTCACCTGGGATCAGCTCGGGCGCCTATTGGGTGTCAGCCGGAGATCGCTGCATTTCTGGGCGTCCGGCAAAGCCATGACGCCTACTAATGAAGAGCATCTTCACCGAGTCCTGGCCACGATCCGCAAGATCGATCGTGGTACGGCGGCCACGAACCGCGCGGCGCTGCTGGCGGCTTCCAAGGACGGCGAGTTCCCTCTAGACCTCCTCGCAGACGGTCAATACGACCGCGTCGTTGCCGTCGTGGGTGCCGGTGGTGCTCCCGAGCGTCCCGCCCTGAAGCCGCTGTCCCAGGCGGCATGGGATGCCAGGAAGCCGCCACCGCCGGAGGAACTCGTCAATGCCTTGCAAGACAGCGTGCATCGCGAGATTGGCCGTCCGCGCGCCGCCCGCAGTGTGAAGGTGCGGGGTGCCGGCTGATTCCGACTTGGCAGTGGCGAAGCCCTCTACCCTCCACGCCTGAGACGGAGACTGCAGATGTCGTAGGCCGAGACTACTGGCAGATGCCTTGACAAGGCGCGCCGTTGCGCCCTACGCTTCCAATGAACAAAGGACAGGAGCCGTATCGTGGGCGTATTCGGCGACTACCTGGGATCGTTAGAGAGTTTCGAAGCACTGACGGCTGGGCAAATGTAGGCAATGTCAACTCTCCACTTCGAAATCGTTTTTGAGAGGCTCGCAGAGGCTACGAGCGCTAACGGGGACGACACTGTCACCGAGGACTACCGAGGGATCCTGCGCGAAATCGACGAGGTGGCGGAGCTCAAGAGACTTGTCCTCGACATGGAGGATCCAGGCGAGGAGTCGTACACCACAACCTGACTCGGCCCACCCGGCGGCGTGGGTATGATGCTTGGACGATCAGAGCGGCAGAGCCTGGCGATTTTCTCGCACCCGTCCCCTGGCGGGATATCATTGAAACGTCTTCATGCTTCGTGCCGAGGTAAGCCCCAATCTGTTCCGCTGGGCGCGTGATCGCGCGGGGATTCCGCTTGCCGCGCTGACGCCGCGCTTTTCCAAGCTGGCCGAATGGGAGAGCGGCACCGCCAAGCCGACCCTGAAGCAGTTGGAGGCCCTGGCCAAGGCAACGCTGACGCCCGTGGGGTACTTCTTCTTGCCCGAGCCGCCGGTGGAACGGCTGCCGCTGCCGGATTTCCGCACGGTCCGTGACACGCCCCTGTCGCGACCGAGCCCGAATCTGCTGGCCATGGTCTATGCGTGCCAAGA
>PMLB01000067.1 GCA_003158735.1 Myxococcales bacterium
GGCCAGCTGATGACTGTGCGACCGGGTATAAGCGCGTGCTATCGGTGTGTCTTCAATCAGCCTCCGCCGCCTCGGGCTGTGCCCTCTTGTTCGCAGGCGGGGGTGTTGGGCGCGGTGGCAGGCGTGGTGGGGTGTTTGCAGGCGACAGAAGCCTTGAAATACCTACTGGGCCTGCACGCCCTGCTGACCGACACCCTGCTCGTGTGGAACGCCGTGCGCATGGATTTTCGCAAGGTGAAGGTGAAGCGCAATCCGCGTTGCGCGGTCTGCGGTGAGCATCCGACCATCACCGCCCTGCACGACGAGGCGGCTGCGGTCTGTGACATCACAGGAAAGCCGCGATGAGCGCGCTGGTGATCCCCGGTTCGATCTACCGCGAGCTGTTGGATCAGGCCCGCAAACAGGCGCCCATCGAGGCGTGCGGCATCCTGGGGGGACGAAATGATCAGGTCGAGGTGTTTCACCCGATGACCAACACCGACCACAGCGCCGATCATTTTCTGATGGAGCCCGCCGAGCAGTTCAAGGTGGTCAAGAGCCTGCGTGCCGCGGGTCAGCGCGTGCTGGCGATTCATCACAGCCATCCTGCGTCGCCCTCGCGGCCATCGGCCGAGGACATTCGACTCGCGCTGACACCCGATGTGCTGTACACGATTCTGTCGTTGCAGGGACCAGCAAATCCGGTTTTGAAAGCGTTCGCGATTTGTGAGGGCGTCGTGACCGAGCACCCACTGGCTATCGAGGCGTAGAACGATACCCTGGAACCTACGATTTGTAGACGCAGAAGCAGTCGGAAAGACAGGAAGCTCAGCGAGAGTAGATGATGATGTCGTGACAGCGGATCTCTGAGCTGCCCGGGTTCTCATAGGAATGCGGCTGGTCCGCCACGAATGAGATCGAGTCTCCTGCGGCCAAGTCGTGGACAGCGCCGCCGACGTGCACCCGCAGCTGGCCATTGAGCGCGATGACCACCTCGCGCGTTCCCGCAGCGTGTGGATCCGACGAGTGACTGGCGCGAGCGGCCAGGCGCAACTCGTACGCCTCGACCCAAGGGCACGAGCCGGCGGGAGTCAGCGGCCGGCTTTCCATGCGCCCGTCGGCGGAGCGCAGAACCTGCGACTCGCCTCTACGGAGAATCGCCGCGCCCTGGGTGTTGCCGCCCAGCAGCTCAGAGAAAGGGATACCCAGTCCGACCGCGATCTTCCACATCACACCCAACGATGGGTTGCTCTTCTGGGTCTCGATCTGCGACAGGGCAGCCCGGCTCACGCCCGAAGCCACCGCAAGCTGATCGAGCGACATGTTGCGGGCCTTGCGCCTTTCGCGCAGGTTGACAGCCACGCGGCGGCCCATCTCGGCCGCCCCAATGTCATCTCCGGGGGGTAACGGGGTCTGACGAAGGGCCGAGGTGGTACGCGGACGGCCCCTATCATCTGGCTCGGATCGCTTGTCTTTCTTAGCAACCATTTGGTCACAATAATAGCAGAAGGCGTCCAACTACGGCAACTGGAGCGAATTCCATTTTTGGCCGGTCAGCAAAAGCGGCGAAAATTCCGACAGTTCGCCCCAGCGGCCGGGTCGCGACCCGAGCAGGAACTACCTGCCGGGCTCGATCGCTGTGCGGTGATTTCAGCCCAAACGTTCCTGAAGTCCCTGGTCGACACCGTGCGGTCGCTGGATGGATCGCGGCTGATCTCGGCGGCCATGGAAGTCCACGGCGACAAGCAGAACCCCGATTAAGTGGTCCAGTAACACCTGCTTCGGGTTGATTTCCTGACCGACCAAAGCCGGTGTATCGTGCCCGGCCATGAGACTGCGATACGCCGCCGCCCTCCTGGTTGTGCTCTCCGCTCTGTCCAGCGCCGCCGTGCTCGCGGAGCCCGCGGCTCCCCTGCCCTACCGTGATGCAAAGCTGGCGGTCGACGCGCGCGTGGCCGACTTGCTCGGGCGCATGACGCCCGCCGAGAAGGTCGCACAGCTTGAGGCGGTGAACTGGGAGCACACCTACGTCTACGACAGCAGGACCCGACGGTTCTCGCCCGCACAGGCGCGCAAGCTGATGCCGCACGGAATCGGCGAGGTCACGCGGCCGGGCGACAAGCACGACGCGCGCGAGGCGACCGAGCTGGCCAACGCCATCCAGAAGTTCCTGGTCGAGCAGACCCGCCTCGGGATCCCGGCCATCCTGCACGAGGAGGCTCTGCACGGCTTGGTCGGCCCCAGCGCCACCAGTTTCCCCCAGGCCATCGCCCTGGCCGCCAGCTTCGACCCCGGCCTGGCTGAGGAGATTTTCACCGTGGCCGCGCGCCAGACGCGCGCGCGTGGCGTCTCGCAGGTGCTGGCCCCGGTGGTCGATGTGGCGCGCGACCCGCGCTGGGGCCGCATCGAGGAAACCTATGGCGAGGATCCGTACCTGGTCGCGCGCATGGGCGTGGCCGCGGTCAACGGCTTGCAGGGCCGGCGCGAGTCGGCCGACGCACCCATCGACGGCGCGCACGTCATGGCCACGCTCAAGCACATGACCGGGCACGGCTACCCCGAGGGTGGCCGCAACACCGCGCCCGCCATCGCCTCGCCGCGCGCCCTGCGCGAGGTGTT
>PMLB01000130.1 GCA_003158735.1 Myxococcales bacterium
GCCCAGCGCCTCGACGATGAAACGGCGCAGGCCCGGCCGCACGTTGGCTAGTACATGTCCGAGCAGATCCGCGATCACTCCCGGCTGTGCCACCGCCAGCCGCAGGGCCGAATCAAGCGCTGCCTTCTGCACTTCGGCGTTCGCGTCCAGCAGGGCTTTGCGTACCAGCTCGGGCCCCTCGCGGCGGAGATAGCCGAAGCCGCGCGCCGCCTCCACGCGCACCTCGGCCGACTGATCGTAGAGGAATACCTTGAGCGGCTTTCCCGCCAAGTCGGGCTGCTTGATGGCCACCACGCCCCACAGCGCCGCGCCCGTCACCCGGCCCGAGGGCGGGCCCTTGCTGGCGGCCGCGGCCAGTTCGGCCACCTTGGCCGGATCGATGAGCCGGGCGTAGAGAGGCAAGGCTGCCGTGCGCAGGCGGGGCGACGCGTCCGGCATCACGGCCTTCTCCAACATGGGCCGCAGACTGTTGGAGATTGCGTTGGTCCGACGGAGAAACGACAGGGCTGAGACCCGCGCCTCTTCGGGCGCGCTCTCATCCGACGCGATCTGCGCCAGAACTGTGGCGGCTTCGGCCGGGGCCTGCACCGCGATCTGGTCGAGCAGTGCGACCGCGCTTCGCCGGGCCATTCCGTCGCTGCTCCACAGCGCCAGGCGCACAGCATCGGCGGCGGCCGCGGGCGAGCGCGCGGCCAGCTCGAGCAATGATGTTTCGGCCAGCCGCCGAAACGAGACGTCCTTGTCGGCGAGAGCCACCGAGAGAATGCTGGCCGCCGTAGTGGGCGCGAGGCTGCCGCATTCCCGCAGAACCGCGCTGCGCACGGCGAATGACTGGTCGGCCAAGGCGGCTCGTAGTGTGGCGGCGTGGGCGTCCTTGCCCTGGCGTCGATCGATGGCGGCGGCCACCTCCACACCGCGCCGCCGCACGTCGGGCGACGGGTCGTTGAGCGCACCGGCCAGGATCTCGTCTTCGCCGGCCCGGCCCGTGCCCACCACCGCCAGAGCTTCCAGGGCGTCACGGCGTGAGGCGGGATCGGCAAAGGCCTGTTTCAGCGAAACCACACCGTTGGGTTCACCCAGCAGAACCAGCGAGACCCCGCGCGGGACCGGCCCCAGACCATCAATCACCATGCGCAGCCAGGACGGCAGCCGGGGTGTCCGGTTCGCGTCGAGGGCACCCACCGCCCTTCCGCTCGCGATGCGCGACGCCAGATCGTCGGCGACGCTGGTCGCGGCGAAGCCCGTGTCAGCAATTATCGAACCATGGCGGGTCTGGGCGGGCAAAAAATGCAGAAGGGACAGCGAGGAACGCCCCCGCCGCACGACCACCCGACTGCCGGGTTGATCGCGGGCCGGATCGAAGGCCAGCATGTAGGTCGCGCGCACCTCGAAGATGAGGGCGAGCAACACGGCGATCAGCAGGGTGATGGCGGAGCCGATCTGCAAGGCACTGCGCTGGATGCTGCGCTTGAGAGTGGTGGCCTCGTCGGCTGCCAGATCACCGCCCAGATAGCGGCGCACCTTGCGAATCTCGGGCAGCGAGAGGCGCGTGCCGGCCAGGATGCGCCGGCGCAAGGTGCGTCGGATGTCATGCGCAGCCCCCACGTCGCTGGCAGCGAAGTCCTCGATGCGAGCGATCAGACACGGGTGCGCGGGAGCGTAGCGGTCGGCGGAGCCCGAGTAGAACTTGTGCAGAATGCCTCGACTGGTGAGAGGCGCCACGGCCTGCTCGACCACAGCCTGGGGCAGACCGGCGCGAGCCGCCAGCTCGTCCACCGTGGAACTCGCAGGGCGGGCGGCCGCAAGCAGCACACGCAAGGCTGGGCGACCGCCGGCATCGTGCACCGCCCGCTGAAAAAAACTGTGCAGCAGCATGGTCGCGCCCCCGCTGCGCTCGTAGCGGCGCAACGAGGTCAGCCGCAACTCGACGGCCATGCGCGCGACGATTTGCAAATCGGCGGGCAGGCACGGGCCGCTCCGACACAAGTCGCCGGCCATCGCGGAGGCCAGGCCGGCCTCGAAAAAAGTTCCGGTGCCGACCGCGGTCTGCTCGAGGATCTGAGTCGCGCTTTCCCGGTTGAGACGCGCAAGTTCCATCCAAGCCCCGGCCGCAGGTGTGAGCTTGCAGGCGCGGTACAGCAGGTCGAGGCGGTGGAAGGAACCGGTTTCCACGCACAGGAGAATGCGCAGACGAGGTCCGGCTCCCTCGCTGACCTTGGAGAGCAGCGCGGCCAGCTGGTCAAGGGCGGAGGTGTGGGCGTCCGAGTCGCGCTCGACGAAAATGGTCTCGAGGTGGTCGAGAATGAGCAAGGTTCCGGCGTGTGAACTGCGCGCCAGGCGCACCAGATAGTCGGCCGGGCCATCGCCAGGCGTGGGGGGCTCGCTGCGCACACGCCCGGCGGCCTGCCACATCTCCTGCTCGATGTCGTCGTAGGCGCCCAGATAGACCCCGGTGACGTCGCGCCTGGCCAGCGCGGGCAGGAGCCCGGCGCGCAACAGGGACGTCTTGCCCACGCCCGACTCGCCGGTCAGAGCAACAACCCGATCTCCCTCCCTGACCACCAAGGCATCGAGCGCGGCGATCTCGTCCATGCGGCCAAAAAACAGCGCGGCACTGCTTTCATCGTACGGAACGAGCCCCCGAAACGGACCGGGAGCGAGGATGCCGCCGACCGACATGGGGGACAGAATAGCCGCACGGCCAGAGGAGGGAAGAGGAAACTGCGGGACGTTGGCCGAAACACGGCTGGCACGCGACAAAAGCGGCCGGCAGCGCCTCTACTCTTCGATGCTGACCTCTGACTCGAGGATCACGGGCTCTTCGTCGTAGTCGGCGATCACCGTCTCGCGGCTTAGAGCGTCAGTGGCCGATGGAGGGAAGAATCCGTCGACAAGGTCGGCAATCTCGTCATGCGAGGTGCCGCGCTTCACGGTGGCCAGAGCGTAGATCATGTGGCCGTCGTCGATGGCCGACAGGTAGCCCACCCGACGGCCGTCCTCCACGGCCCAGAGATCCCAGGCCTCGGCGTTGCGCGTGCGCGTGGCGCGCGTGGCGTAGAAGGTGCGCGGGTCGTGCCGGGTGATAGGCGTGATCTTGGGTTCACGGGACATAGGTGTTCAAGGTAGCACATCGTGGCCGTGCGGGACGGCCACGACCGTCTGCGACCATTGGGTGGCCGCTGGTTCCCTACCGCCAAGGCGCAGGCAAGATCGGTGGTTTTTCCATGGCTCGACGGGTGCGCTGCAATTCGATCTCGCTGATCAGCACGGCCGGCGCCGCCGTCGACACCGGCACGTAGCCCGACTCGGCGCCGCAGTAGCCGTTGAACACCGCGCTGCTGTCCGAGGCCGCGAGGATGCGATTGAGCGAGCCGATGGGCGTACCCACGAACTCCACCCCACGTGCCAGGGTTTCCTTGCCGGTCTCGGCGTCCACCCGGTACACGATGCGCGGCATGCCCTTGAAGGCCTGAAAATCGTAGGTGGTGGTGTTGGTCTGGCCGCCGCTGATGTCAGCGATGATGAGCCCGAAACTCTTCTTCTGCCGTCGGATCTCGTCGAGCAGCATCTCCTTGAGCTTGGCATAAGGCACCACCTTGTCGAACTTCACGATGGTGCTGGCCATGCGTCCGATGGGATCCAGCGTGCCCTCGGCGCGGCCGTGGCCGTTGGATGCGGGCGATCCCTTCACCGGAGTGCGGCTCTTGAGGTAGTTACGCAAAACCCCGTGGTCCACCAGAGGCACGGGGAACGAAGCCACGCCCTCGTCGTCGAAGTCGTAGTGGCCATTGAGCGACACGCCGTCCAGCTTGGCCGCCGAAGGATCGTCGAGCACCGTGATGAAGGTCGGCAGGATGGTCTTGCCGATCTGGCCCTTGAAGGTTGCGCCTTCTTTGTTGTCGTTCTGCCGCTCGCCTTCCAGCCTATGCCCCAACGCCTCGTGGAAGAACACGCCGGCTGCTTCGGGCAGCAAGATGGCCGGGCCGTTGAATGGATCCATCATGGGCGCCTCGCGCAGGCGCTTGACCTCGTCGGCCAGTTGCTTGGCGGTGCGCTCCAAGGTGGCGTCATCTGGCATTTCGCTCTCGGAAGCGCCGTAGAAGCTCTTGAAGTGGTTGATGAGCAGGCCGTCGGCGGCGCGCGCGTGCGCGGTCATGTGCAAGCCGTAGATAAGGCGCTCGTTCACCAGTTCGGTGCCCTCGGTGGTGACGATGAAACGGGTCTGGTGATCCACGGAGAACTTGACCTGGGAGTCGAAAATCTCCGGGTAGATCTTGAACAGCGCGGACACGCGGCGCAGGCGGGTTTCCCAGGCCGCGCGGTCCAGCTTGAGAGTGATGGGTTTGTCGACCGCGCGCTGGGGCTCTTCGCGTGAGAAGCTGCCTACCGACTCATCTTCCACTATCTTGGTCACGCGGGCGCCGCGCTTCTTGTGCAAGGTGGCCAGGGCCTGCTTGTAGCGCGCGTCGGTTTGCAGCCAGAGCGTGGCCCGCAGCACATCCACATCGTCATCGATGGGCGCACCCACCGGCGGCTCGTAGCGGTCGAAGTCGTCCAGATCGAACACCTTCTCGGTAGTGTCGTCGGCGGTGTTGTCGAACTTGTAGCTGCCTACCCGCACCTCCACGTTGGCCTGGCGCAGGTGCTGGTGGCTGTCTTCCAGCAGGGCGCCGAAGCGCGCGACCAGATCGTAGTCATCGTATTCGCGCACCAGGTAGCGGATGAAATACGGCCCGTCCTCGCCCGGCAGGCGCAGTTTGTCCTGTGAACGGCGAAGCTCGCTCTTGAGCGCCTGCAACAAAGTCCGCCGGTGATCGGGTGCGGGGCTGTCGCCGGCAGCCAGCGGACCGGAAAGTAAGGAAATCGCGAGCAGACAGAAGAGCGTGCGAACCGTGTGTTTGCGTGCCATTGCGCCTCGGGGGGGAAGTTAGCTAGTCTTACCGCTTCGCAGCCCGAAAGAAAGTCGAAGCGATGGCCAAGATCAACACGCACTACCAAAAACTGCAGGCCGGCTACCTATTCCCGGAAATCGGCAAGCGTGTGCGGGCCTATGCGGCGGCCCATCCCGAGGCTCGCATCATTCGTCTGGGCATCGGTGACGTGGTGTTGCCCCTGCCCGCGCCCATCGTGGACGCGATCAAGACTGCGGCCGACGAGATGGCGCGCAAGGAGACCTTTCGCGGCTATGGTCCCGAGCAGGGCTACGATTTTCTGCTCGACGCCATCGCGGCCCACTACCGCAGCCAGGGCGCCCAGGTGGCACCTGACGAGATCTTTGTCTCCGACGGGGCCAAGTGCGACACCGCCAACATGCAAGAGATCTTCTCCCTCGACAGCGTGGTGGCGGTGACCGACCCGGTCTACCCGGTGTACGTCGACACCAACGTGATGGCCGGCCGCACCGGTCCTGCCGACAGCGACGGCCGCTACCAGCGCCTGGTGTATTTGCCCACCACGGCGGCAAACGGCTTCGACCCGCCGCTGCCCGAGGGCCGAGTGGACCTGGTCTATCTTTGCTCGCCCAACAATCCCACCGGCGCGGTCATGTCGCGCGCGTCGCTGACGCGCTGGGTGGCCTGGGCCAAGCAACACGAGGCGATCATTCTTTTCGACGCGGCTTACGAGGCGTTCGTGCGCGAGCCCGGCCTGCCCCGCAGCATTTTCGAAATTCCAGGTGCCCGCGAAGTGGCCCTGGAGTTCCGCAGCTTCTCCAAAACCGCAGGATTCACTGGCACACGCTGCGCGTTCACGGTGATCCCCAAGGAACTGAAAGCGCGCGACGATTCGGGCGCCTGGGTCGCGCTGCACGGCCTGTGGAACCGCCGCCACACGACGAAATTCAACGGGGTCAGCTACCCCATCCAGCGGGCCGCCGCCGCGGTCTTCACCCCCGAGGGCGCGGCCGGCGCGCAGGCCAACATCGACTACACCATGGAGAACGCGCGCCTGATTCGCGAAGGCCTGGGCCAGGCCGGCTATCGCGTGTTCGGCGGGGTGAATGCGCCCTACATCTGGATGCAGGTGCCAGCGGGCATGACCTCATGGCAGTACTTCGACCGCCTGCTCCACGAGGCCAACGTGGTGGGCACGCCCGGCTCGGGCTTCGGGAGCTGCGGCGAGGGCTACTTCCGCCTTTCCGCCTTCGGCTTCCGCGAGAACGTGGAAGAGGCGGTCGAGCGCATCCGGACCAAGTTGCCCGCTTGACTCTGGCGTCCCAGAACCGCATCCTCGAAGCCCTCAAACCATTGCCCAAGGAACATTCATGCCTGAGAAGAAAGCACCCGCCAAGAAGCCCGCCGCAGCCAAAGCCGTGAAGAGCGTGGAGGCCGGTGGCAAGACGTGCCGCGCCCCCAAGTGCAAGCAGCCGGTGCGTGCCAAGGGATACTGCCGCAAGCACTACATCGGCTGGCGCCGCGAAAAGGTGGGCGACAAGTTCCGCTACAAGATGTGCGGCAAGGAAGGCTGCCGCAAGCCCGCCGTGCTGGCCGGTCGCTGCGCCGAGCACAAGAAGGGCGCCGAGGCCACCGAGGCGGCCGCTGCCGCCACGCCCGCCGCTACCTAGCCGAAGCGCCAGGCGACGGTTGACAGGCGACAGCCTCCTCGGGCTGTCGCCGCCAGCGTCGGGTCCTCTCCATGTACAAGATCGTCATACGCGGTGGCCGCAGGCTGCGCGGCGAGGTGCGGGTCTCCGGCGCCAAGAATGCGGCGCTGCCCATCCTGGCTTCGTCGCTGCTGGCCAGCGGCCGTTCCATATATCGCAACGTTCCCGATCTGGGGGACGTGGTGACGATGAAGAAGCTGCTGCGCCAGTTGGGTGCCGAGGTTGACGGCGACGGTCGCACGACGGTGGACAGCACCCACATTACCAACTTCGAGGCGCCCTATGAGTTGGTCAAGACCATGCGCGCCTCGGCCTTGGTGCTGGGACCGCTGGTGGCACGCTACGGACAGGCGCGCGTATCGCTGCCCGGCGGCTGCGCCATCGGAGCGCGGCCCATCGATCAGCACCTCAAGGGCCTGGAAGCCCTGGGCGCGCGCATCGAGCTTGAGCACGGCCTGGTCAGCGCCAAGGCCAAGCGGCTGCGCGGCGCCACCATCGTGTTCGACATGGTCACGGTGACAGGCACCGAGAATCTCATGATGGCGGCGGCGCTGGCCAAGGGTTGCACCACGCTCGAGAATGCCGCCTGCGAGCCCGAGGTCGAGGAGATGGCGCGCGTACTCAACAAAATGGGCGCGCGCATCCGCGGGGCGGGCACCTCGCTGGTCACCATCGAGGGCGTGGACGAATTGCACCCGCTCGATCACGCCATCATCCCCGACCGGGTGGAGGCGGGCACGCTCATGGTCGCGGCGGCGGTGACCCGAGGCAACGTCCTAGTCCAGGACTGCTTGCCCGAGCACCTGGACGCGGTGATCGCCAAGCTGCGCGCCGCTGGCGTGCAGGTCACCATCGAAGGCGACGCGATCCGCGTGGTCGGGCGTAGCGAGATCCGCCCGGCCGACATCGCCACCCGGCCCTACCCTGGTTTTCCCACCGACATGCAAGCCCAGTTCATGGTGCTGATGGCGCAAGCGCACGGCCAGTCGGTGCTGAGCGAGAACATCTTCGAGAATCGCTTCATGCACGTGCCCGAGCTGCGGCGCATGGGCGCGGACATCGTGGTGGAAGGCCACACCGCCATCGTGCGTGGCCCCACCAAGTTGAAGGGTGCCAAGGTCATGGCCACCGATCTGCGGGCCTCGGCTTGCCTGGTGCTGGCCGGCCTCGTCGCCGCGGGCACCACCGAGGTCTTGCGCGTGTACCACCTGGACCGCGGCTACGAGCACCTGGAAAAGAAGCTGCGCGGGCTGGGCGCAGATATTCGGAGGGTCAAGGGCGAACTGTAGCCGTCTATAGTGCGCTCCGGGGCAAACCCGGCTATTCTGATGTCATGGCTCCGTTAGATCTGCGGGAAGAACTGAAGCGCGACCTGCGGCGCCACCCACGCGTTGAGTTGCAGGGTCTGTATGAGTCGACTGCTGACCGTGAGAAGTTGGCGGAGTCGTTGCCAGTGTTCTTGCCCTTCATGGGCAAGACCTACCAGGCCGTGTTGTGGGTGGCGGACTGGGACCACCGACTGCCTTCGCAAAACATCATCATGCGCCTGTACGCCTACTACGCCGGCCAAAGCAAGCAGGCGGCGGAAGACAGCTTCGGCGAACGCAAAGCGCAGATCACGGCCGAGAGCATCTTCCCAGAATTTGATGTGGCCGACTTTGCCGGCCTGCCCGCCGACGAGGTGTATGAAGCCGACGGGCCGGTGGGGGGCGCTCTCAAGGCCTTCCATCTGGTCAGCGAATGGCGGCGCGAGATCGATCCCACGCTGGCGCGCAGGGCCGAGCAGATTGTGCGCGCCTCACACCACTTCCAAGAAATTGCCAGCCAGACGCGTGCGCGGCCGCCCGGTCTTGGCGATCTGGAAACCGCGGAATGGTCTCCCCCCAGCGAGAGTGGATACACGGGCTGGGGCCTGGATGTGTGGTACCTGCGCGCCTTCAACGGCATGGTGGGCGAGGGCACGGCCTTTCTGGTCGACCTCGACCAGGGCGAGGTGGTCCGCCAGCGGGACTTCCAGTTCCGCGCTGGCTAGCGGTTTCCCCTACGGGGACTTCGGGACGGACCTTCTTCTTTCCGGCCTCTGTGCTCTCTGTGCTCTCTGTGGTGAAAAAAAGCTCGCTTCCGTCTTGTGAACAAAGGCCAGCGCTACTTGGTCATCAGTTGCAGCCCGACCAGGATCGCGTTGCCGGTCTGGCCCATGACTTTGCTGTACTGGTAGTCCAGCGCCACGCGCGCGCGCAGACCATCGACGATGTACCCGAGCTGCGCGTCGGCCAGCGCGTCGGTGTCGTCGGTCTCCCGATCATGTGCCTGCTGCAGCCGAAACAGAAGTTGGAACTTGCCCGCACCGACATCGATGGGCAGAAGGTAGCTGGCGAGCACAAAGTAG
>PMLB01000280.1 GCA_003158735.1 Myxococcales bacterium
TGGGCCGCCTTCCGCCCAGCCGGCAACCCGACCAACCCGAATGCCACGGGTGGGCACGCCGATGCGGCTGATTGGGATCGCCACATCGGACATGTCCCGAACATCTACGACATGCTACTGCCATACATCCTCACCAAGGGTGCGCTCACCGACGACGACACCGGCATCAGCGAGAGCGGCAACGGCATCCCCGACATCATCGACGAGGCTCGCTACGAGGTGGACTACTGGCTGCGTCTGCGCGACGGCACCGGCTACGGCAGCGGCGTCACCAATCCCAACACCAACAACGAGCTCTTTCAGGCTGGCCCCGCCGCCATGTCAGCCTGGGCAAACGCCGCCAATGCCGCCATGCTGGCGGATGCGTTCCGCATCGCGGGCAATACCACCCTGTCCGAGCAGTACAAGGCGTCTGCGGTAGAAGCCTACGGTGTTGCCAGCGCCTATGCCGACCCCATGCTCGATCAGACGATCGCCGCCGCAGGAAGAGGGCGCGATCTCAAGATGATGGCGGCCGCTTTCCTCTACAACGTCACGGGCGATCAGACATACGAAGCCGTGATCCAGAGCGAGAGCCTGTGCACCACCGCCAATTCGGCCATTCTGAATGGGACCACCAGCCAGATCTGGGGCACCGCCGCCTATCTGATGACTCCGCAGCCAATCCACTTTCAGACCCTTTGGAACAACATGAAGGCCTCGGTCATCGCGCAGGCAAAAGCCAAGGAAACGGGCAACATCGACACGCGGCCATCGCGGCGCGCGACGGACGAGACGGAAATGTACTTCCGCACCATCCAGAACGTGCACCACACGCTCATCGCCCACGCGGTGACGACTGATGCGACGGAAAAGGCGCTCTTTCGCAAGGCCTTGGGGCTCGAGGCCGACTGGAGCCTGGGCCGCAATCCGCTCAACATGATTGAAATGGGCACGGCGTACACAGGGCTGGCTGCAAAACGCAGTGTGAACTACATGTACACATGGGGATCCAACGACAACCTGCCCGGGGTGGCCCCTGGGCAAACGCCGTATCTGAACCTGGACGACTGGAGCACCATGGTAATGTCCAAACCGTCCGCGCTGTACGCGAACTCCTACCCGGCGGACTTCAAGAACACCTGGCCCATCGGCGAAGGCTACTTCGACACGCCTTTTGTTTGGGCGCACTCGGAATACACGCCCCAGCAAACCATGCGCGGCAAGATGGCGCTCTACGGGTACCTTTACGGCATCAACCACGGTTCTGGTGCCACGGGAGGTGCCGGCGGCAGCAGCGGTACCAGCGGCGGCGGCGGTGTGGGCGGCAATGGCGGCTTTGATGGCAGCGGCGGCGCCGTGGGCAGTGGCGGAGCCAGCGGTCGTGGCGGAATGAGTGGCGGCGGTGGGTTCACGGGCGCAGGCGGCACGCTTGGCAGTGGAGGTGTTTCGGCAGTGGCTGGCAGCGCAGGAGGCGGCGGTGTTTCGGCCGTGGCTGGCAGCTCAGGCGGTGGCGGTGTCCTTGCCACGGGAGGTGAGGTTGGCGGCAGCATCGCAGGCGCGGGTGGTGTTTCAGCAGCAGGCGGCACCGCGAGCGGCGGCATGGGTGGCAGCGGTGGAATCACCAAGACGCAAGCGAGCGGCTGCACCTGCTCCACACATGCAGGCCGCCCTGTCGGCCCTGTCAGCCTGCTGGCGGTTCCCGTACTACTTCTCTGGCGCCGCCGCAAACGCCACAGTTGAGCAAATCAGGGCTGGCGAAGGTAGTTCCGCAGCGGGAGGATGTTCTTGGTGCGGATCTCGTCAGCGGCCAACTCGGCATAGGCCTGGGCCCCCGCGAGGGTGGTATGAGCGCTATCGTTGTAGAAACCAGTCGCGTTGCCACGCTGGATGAGGTACGCCTGGGTTCTGGCAGTCAGATCGATGACGGGAACGTTGTTAGCCGCGGCAACCGCTCTGATGCTTTCAGGCAAGTTGACCCCGACACTGTTGATGTGCGGAGTACCAGTATAACTTGAGCGCACAATAGGAGTGACGAGCACCGCGAAAGCGCCCGCGGCTCTTGTCTCGTCAACATACTTCTTCAGGTAGGTCTCGAATGGAGTCTGTTGTGTTTGCTTATCGTTGTGGCCGAATTCAATGAGCACGATGTCGTTGGCTTTGAGGAGAGCCTTGATTGCCGGCCATAGCTTGGGGTCGTCATAGAAGCTGAAATAGTTTGTCCCACAAGGATTGCACTCAGTGAGACCGCCGGAACTCGCGTAGTTAGCCACGGAAATGCCACAGCCGAAGTATTGCGGGAGCCGCTGGCCCCAGGCTTGGATGGCTGGGCCGTCTTGGTCGGTTACGGTTGAATCGCCCGTGATGTACATGACAACCGGGTTGACCGACGGCGCATAGGCGATGGAATCCAACTGGGGCGAGGGTCCGATGAAGGACAGATCCAGTCCAGGGGTTCCCGGCGAAGCTGCCGACCAATCGGGCTGTCCTTGAGGCTGGCGGACGTTGACCTTCATGGAATAGAGCACGGTCTGGCCTGCGGCGGTATCGACTTCGGCCAGCATTTCGCGCTTGGTTTCCGCCTGAACTTCAGTCTTTCCGGCGGCCGCGCCACCGAGCTTAAACGAGACATCGTAGTTGCCTGGATCGCCCCCGAAGTGGCAAGCAATCCCCCCGCCCTCGGCCTTGCACAGGGCTCGAGTGGCCGTGGTTGGGGTTGGCATGTCGCCGCAGTCCACAGGCGCAACGCTACCGGAGCCCGCACCCCCGCCAGCGCCCGACCCTGAACCACCAGTCGCAGAGCCGCCGGTTGCGCTGCCCCCCTTTGCGGTCCCGCCTGCAGCGGAAGTCCCGCCGGCAGCAGAGGTTCCGCCGCTAGCCGATGAGCTTCCGCCCTTGCCCCCGGACGCACCTCCCGAGACGCTGGAACTGCCGCCACCCCCGCCCGAGGAGGTGGAAGTGACCACGGCTGTCCCGCCGCTGCCCGTGATGCCGCCCGTGACAGGAGTTCCCCCTGTCAGCGCACCGCCTGTCGAACCGCCGCTAGCAGTTGATTGGCCCGCAGTAGGGGTCACGCCGCCGGTTGCCACGCTCGAGTTGCCATTACTGGTCCCTCCGGATGGCACCACTCCCCCGGTCGCGCTCGACACTGTGGCAGTGGTTCCGCCTTGCAGAGAAGACGTCCCACCCGACGGGGTCGCGCCCCCATTGGGTGTTCCGCTTTGACCGCCAACATTGCTAGGCTGATTTGATGAAGAGCTGCACCCAGGCCCTGGGAGTAGCAACAATCCGCCCAGCACAACCATCAGGGATGTTGAGGCCAGATTCCCTCCGGTCAACAGCTCCTTGCGGGCATCCTGGTTGTGTTCTGCGTGCTTCGTCATGGCAGACATCTCCTTCAAGAAGCTTGCTAGGCATTCGGGGTTCGGGCCTGGCGACGGATCGTACCGGCGCGTGATATGGTTCTATCCTGCACGAACCACGAGTCGGATCCTAGTGGCTTGCCCAAGACACAACAAGTCTGCCTCCAACTGACCAGATCCTCCATCATCCAATCGATATCGCGCTACCATGTCCCCATGCTCGCGCCTCGCTGTCCCCCACTAGCCTGTCTGGCCGCCGCGGCCGTTCTGCTCTCCTGCTCCTCGGCCCAGCCGTCCGACCCAACCCAACCCCTCGCCAGCCCACTCACTTCCGCCCCGCTCATCGGCCCGGAATCGCGCATCGACGAGCCCGTCTACACCGAGCAATCCGGCGAGCAGAGCCAACCCTTCATCGCCCCTGGCGGTCCCGGCGCCCTGGTGGTCTGGCGCGACGATAGCCGCCCGGGCTTCGTGCTCTCCGAGCGCCCGGTCACTTTCGCGCGCCTCGACGCCAACGGGAACCTGCTCGATCCGCTCCCGATTCCCATCACGCCGCCGGCCGCGGCCGACTTCTACCCGTGGCTGCCCGTCGCGGCGTGGAACGGCGATCGCGCGCTGGTCTTCTGGGCCAAGCCGGTCGCGGGCGGGCAGGAGCTGCAGGGGTCGCGAGTGACCAGCGACGGTGCGGTTCTCGATCCAGGCACGCTCGCTCTCCCGGGCGGGATCGACATTGCGCTCGGGGAGGGCATGCGCACGCCCGTGGCAGCGGTGCCGTTCGGCAGCGACTTCCTGGTGTTCTGGCAAGAGAACAACGAGCCGCGCATGGGCCGGGTCGGCGCGACGGGTAGGTGGCTACGCCCGGGGGCAGCGCGATCGCGTTGCCGGCAGACGGAATTGCGCGAACACTGGTCGGTGCGGTCGCGGTCACGGGCGGGGCCCTCGTCATGGTGTCGGAGAATTCGCTGACCAAGGTGATGAAAGTGGACGCGACGGGCGCGGCGCTGTCAGCGCTGTCGGACGCAGCCGGGCCGGCCAGCACGTTCCAGTCGGGAATCGCCTCGAGCGGCAGCGACCCGCTGGTGTGCTGGGCGCAGGCCACGGCCACGGGCCAACCGGTCACGGTGTACGGGCGACGGGTGGGCGCGGACGCTGTCTGGATCGACGCTGCACCGTTCGAGGTCCGGGCCGCCGGCGCCGCGGTCGGGCAGGTGGGCGCGGTCTGGAATGGCAACGGCTACGTCTGCACCTGGACCGACGCGGGCACGCGCGTGCGCGCGACGTTGCGGGCGGTCCCGGCCAGCGGCGCGCTGGTGGCGGCGGCAGTCGGACCGATGGCGCTGGCCACGGCGCCGGTCCAGTCGGTGCAGGTGGTGTGGACGGGTAGCCGCTACGTCGCGGCCATGGCGCGATCGGTGTACGCCCAGGTCAACGAAGAGTCGCTGAAGGACCGGGCAGACGGCGTGCTGGCGCGGGCGCTGGGCACCGACCTCCAGCCGATCGGGATGGACGCGATCGTCGTGACCACCCAACCCAACCAGCAGCTCAACTTCCGGGCAGTCGGCACCCCGGCCGCCGCGTACGTCGTCTGGCAGGACGATCGCCAGGTGGCCAGGTGACCGGTGGTGCCGGTGGCCACTCGACCGGCAGTGCCGGTGGGGTGGCCGGCGGAACGGCGGGCCAGGCGACGAGCGGTGCCGCCGGCCAGGCGACGGGCGGTGTCGCCGGCCAGGCGACAGGCGGCGCGAGCGGCCAGGCAACGGGCGGTGCCGCCGGCCAGGCGACCAGCAACGGTGGCCAGGCCACGGGCGGAGCCACCGGCGGCGCGACGGGCGGCAGCGACGGAGCCGCGGTCGATGCGGGCAAGCCCGTGGCCGCGAGCGGAAGCGGGTGCAGATGCGCGATGGGCGGGGAGAGCCGCTCATCGCTGCCGTGGTCGCTGCTTCTCCCCGCGCTCATGCTGCTCCGCCGGCGGCGTGGGCGCCGTCAGCCCCGCTGACCGATTTCGCTGGCGCCGGTTTCAGTCCGCCGCTGACGAGTCGTCCGCGGCTTCCGCATCGGGCGCGGTATCACCGCCAACCGTCACATCGCTGGCTGCGTCGGACGTGGCCATGGGAACATCGCTGGCTGCGTCGGACGTCGAAGCCGGACCGGCTGCGTCCTGACCCGTGCTGCCTCCGGTACCTGGATTGGTGGATGCTCGGCAGATGCCGTTCATGGGCCCCCCCCTGCAAATCAGGCCGCTGCTGCAGTCCGAGTCAATCTGGCAACGGTCGCCTTCCCCCTGGCTGCATCCGAAACCAAGCACAAGGGTGCCCACCAGAGCAAAGGCCAGACTCATCGCTCGAAAGCTCGACGACATGGTTTGGTGGGTTAGCACGGCCACCTGCGTTTGTGAAGGCCGGAAGATTCAGCCTCGTGTTAGCCTGCGTCCATGCGACGTCGTCCCATTCTGGTCGTAGTGGTGTCCGCCTTGGCCTGCGTCGGGGCGCTCAGCTTGCGGGCCGCAGAGAAAACCACCCGCAAGCTCTCGTCGGCGGAGCGCGAGGCGCGCTCGTTTCTCGAAACCATGACCGGCCTTTTGCAGCCACTCAATACGGTGGCCAACCAGGCAGCCTGGATCGCCGCCACCGACGTCAGCCCCGAGCATACGGCAGCGCGGGCCGCGGCCGAAAAGGCGGCGGCGGCAGCGACCGGCTGCAAGCTGGTCATCGCGCGCACCGGGGCTTTCCTGGCCAAGCCGAGCGCGCTCACCGATCTCAGCTTGCGCCAGCTGCGCAAGCTGCAACTGGCCGCGGCCGAGAACCCCGGCACCATTCCCGAGGTGGTCAGCCAGCGCATCGAGGCCGAGGCCCGTCAGTCGGCCGTGCTCGACAGCTACACCTTCTGCCTGCAACCGCTGGCGGGCGGCAAGTGCGGCCGCCCCACCTCGGCCAATGAGATCGACCAGATCCTGCGCACCTCCCGCGTGCTGGCCGATCGCGAACGAGCCTGGACGGCCTCCAAGGAGATCGGCCGCCCGCTCAAGTCTGGCCTGGTGGAGTTGCAGGCTCTGCGCAACCAGATCGCGCGCGCCATGGGCTACCCGTCGTTCTTCGCGCTGCATGTTGCCGATTACGGCATGACCGTCGACGAGGTAATGGCGCTCATGGACGCCACCCTG
>PMLB01000035.1 GCA_003158735.1 Myxococcales bacterium
CCACGTAGATCGCCCGGTAAGCCCCATTCAAGCGCACGGATCTCTGCCCCTGGAGCTTGCCCTTCAGCGGTTCGTCGTGAAAGCCTTTGCATTTGCGCATCTCCCGAATACCCCGCGAGCACGACATGACCGTGACACGCACGCCCTGAAATCTCCCCCACCACCGCCCCGGGTCCTGGGCCGGCGCGGTTTTCGGCGGTCAAGTTGTGGCACATCGTTTGCTTTTGCTGGACCCGCAAAAGGAGCAATGCACAGCTCCGCCTTCCTGAAATAAGCCGTTTTGCTCGACCACCGACATGCCACAATGTTCTTCGCACACGCTTCTTCCTCACAACGAGAAGCCTGAACCAGCGAGCAGTGCCCACGCTCTCAATGAACTGGAAGCGCCTGTCTTGCGATCGGCGTTGTTGTCGGCCCTGTTCGCCTGGGGTTCGTCGCTGGCGGCTGCGGTTCGCCGGACGAACCCCTGGCTTCTGCTCATCATTCCTGCCTTCTACCTAGTCACGCTTCACCTGGTCGATGGCCGGTATCCCATCTCCCACTCCTACGCCGCCAACGTCCTTTGGAGCTACGAATGGGCGGAACAGTTTCGTCACGGCATCTTGTACCCACGCTGGATGGAGCACACGTTTGTCGGTCTCGGAAGTCCCACTTTCCATTTCTATGGCCCGTTTTGCATGTACGCCGTGCTCCCCTTCTCGGTCGGGTTGGGATTGTCCATGTCAACCAGCGTGCTGTTGTCATTCTGGGCCGCCTTGCTCGTCATGGCCCTCGGGATGGCTCGTCTCACCGGCACGCTTTTTGGGCCCCGGCATCGCTGGCTGCCTGCGCTGCTGGCGGTCGTGACATTGCTCTCGCCCTATGCGCTCCTGGATGTCTACGTGCGCGGGGCGCTCGCCGAAATCTGGGCCATGGCGCTCCTTCCCTGGTTGCTTGCGGCACTCTTACACAGCATCGATAGCCCGGGCCGCGCGGCTCGTTTCGCCCTGATCGCGGCCGCCGCCGCCTTTGCCCTCTGTCACCCGGCGCTGCTCTTGCTTGGTTCAGTCTGCATCGGGCTTTCCGCGCTCATCACTTCGCGCGGTTGGTCCGAACTAGTCCGTTGGATTCGCCGAGGGCTGGTGCCCCTGTTGGCCGGCTTCTCTCTGGATGCCTTCTACTTGGTTTCGGCCATCGGGGACCAGAAACACGTTCAGATCCAAGAACTGACAAAGCACGACAATGGGCTCGCCTTCAATCGTTTGCTTGTACAAGAATTGGGCCGGCTGTCTCTCAAGACCCCGGACGGCTTTGACGGCAGCATGGTGCCGGCCTTCCTGTTCTGCTGCCTGGCCACAGTTGCGGCTCTCGGGCTCCTTCGGCGCTGCGGTCGTCTGGACGGCGAGGTGCGCGGGCGACGGATCAGCGTCCTGCTGACGATCGCTGCCATCTCCGCCATGATGATGACCGACCTTTCCCGGGGGATCTACGCGGTCTTTCCCCTTCTCAACACCATTCAATTCGCATGGCGTGGAATGGCGGTCCTGACAGTCGCCACTCTGCCGCTGTGGGGATATGTGCTGTTGCTGACCGTCCGAAGCAAGCGGCGCAGGGACCTTCCTTGGCGCATCCCGGTTTGCCTGATCACTCTCTGGATATCCACTCAGGCTTTCGCGACCACGATGGCCTACACGAACTGGGACAAGGCCGCCAGTGAGAAGACGGATGCTCTGCTCGCGCGGATGCGTCGCGCCGGACGCGAATCAGACGCCGGCGCTGGGCCGATTCGGGATTTCATGGGCCTCATTCACATCAACGCGGCCGACGAGGCTATCCTGGAGGATGTGCGAGAATATCGGCCATTGACCCAAACCAACGAGGGGCTTCCCCCGCGCACTTTCTCGCCGGTTGAATGGATGACGGGTAAGGGCGCTATCATGACTATCGAGTGGGATGCTGGTCGAAGGCAGTTCGCCATCGATTCTCCTACGGGTGGGCAACTGCTCGTGCGCACGACGGCGTGGCTCGGCTGGGCGATCACCGTCAACGGCAAGCGAACGGTTGGCGACCAAGCCGGTGACTGGGGACGAATGATAGTGACAGTGCCGCCCGGTCATTCGCATGTAACCATTGCATATCGGGGAACGCCAAGTCAGCGCGTGGGGACACTGCTCTCGCTGGTCGTGTTGCTATTGCTCATTGCCTACGCAATAGGTTGGCGTCCACGAAAGATTCTCACAGCGGTCTCAAGATGCTGGCTTCGTACGGAACGTCGATCAGGGCGCGACGGAGTAGAATCCTTCCCACCGTAGGGATCGCACTTTGGATCGTGGCAGCCCAACCTGAGCTTCACGATCGACGTGCGCGCCAGAAGACCTGCACCCCTGCCACCACGGCCAGAGGTCCGACTATCAAGAATGCATGGACGTCGCCGTGAAGGACGGTCACCGGCACCGGCGGCGTCGGCTCGAAGCGGTAGCCCTTGGTCTCGCTCGCGAGGACAACTTCCTGGCCCTTGTATTCGAGGTGGCGCACGTAATCCTCGGGCACGAGGCCGTGGCGCACGTTCGCCCGGTGTTTCACCAGGAAGCCCGCAAGACGTAGGACCACGTAGTTGTGCATCCGGTGGCAGCCGTTGCCACACCGGTCACTGGCCCTGGTGGCGGAGGAAGCGCTCGGTGCTGGCGGGGTCACGAACCGTTCTGCATGCCCAAGACCTGCTTTTCCTGTACAGTAGGAGCGTAGCAACGGAGCGAAGCAGAATGCGCAAAGTAGCGGTGGTCTTCGTGACTGCACTGTTAGGTCTGGGGTTTTTCGGCTGCAGCGCCAAAGGCGACTCGCATGGGGCAGGCAGTGGTGGCGCCATGCCTGGGACCGGGGGCGCGACTGGTCACGTCGGTTCGGGCGGCGCTACTGCGGGCGGCGGGGCATCGTCGCAAACCGGTGGGGGCGCGGGCCGCCAGGGAACCGGCGGCGCTACCGCGAGCGGCGGCGTGTCAGCGGTTGGTGGCTCGGCCGCCGGCGGACGGGCGGCCACGAGTGGCGCGACGGGCAGCGGCGGGATATCGGCGGACGCCGCCATTTCCACAGGCGGACAAACCGGCACGGGTGGAACCAGCGGCACCGGCGGCGTGTCTGCGGACGCAGCCGTCGCCACGGGCGGACGGACAGGCAC
>PMLB01000240.1 GCA_003158735.1 Myxococcales bacterium
GGAACGAAAAGCATGAGCCCAAGAAGAAAGAATCCAAACGCTGTCTTCATGGTCGGTCGGCTCTCCACCAACCAGGCCGTAACAGTTACCGCGATTACCATCCCCCCGGTAAGCGTAGTAGCTGGCGCAATCATGCACGTAGCGAATGCAACGCCCCCGAGGAGAAGGCGTGTCTGGGGAACCAGCCTGACCACCGGGCCTCGGCCGCATCTCCATAGGTCGTGCCAGTGCGTTTGCATCGTAGGCTAGCGTGACGGTTTGATCGCCGTAACCAGATAGTGTTCGGCGGTGTCGGCCAGCGACGCAATCTCGAACCCCAAGCGGCTGAGCATGGCGGCGGTTTCTTCAGCGGGCGGTAGCCGGTCCTTGTTCACCGCCGCGCTGGCAGTCGCATGGATTTCATTCACTCGCGCCCGGGGAATCAGGTGCCAGATGTGGAGCTGGCCTCCGGGCTTCAGCACGCGGCGAAACTCGATTGCCGCTGCCCCGGGATCTTCAAAGTGTGGCCACACGGAAAAACAGAACACGCGATCGCAGTGCTCAGCCGAAAGAGGCAGGCGGCTTGCGTCGACAGTATGCCACTCGACACGCTCGTCACGTACTTTGTCACGGGCAACTTCGATCATGCGGGGCGAGATATCGACCGCAACCACGCGCCCGCTGGCGGACAGCCGGGCGAGCAACGCCCCCGTCAGATTCCCCGTGCCGCAGCCCACGTCGAGCACGGTTTCATCCGGGTTGAGGCCCATGGCATCGAATCCCGTCGCAAACTTCTGGCGAAGCGCGGTCAGACACTCCCACCCATCCCATTTGTCGGCAATGGCGTCGAAGAATGCGGCTCGCGGGTTTCCGTTCATGCGTCTCTCCTGTTGTTCTTTAGTGCGGGCCGAGCATACCGTCGTCCCAGCATGGCCACGGGAGGAACCGCAGCCACCATCAAGATGAGGCCCGGCCAGCCGCTCACAAGCGAAAGCCCAGCCAGAAATCCAGCCGGCAGCGTGACCATCCGAGCGAAGCCGTATACCAAGGCGACGTTGACCACCCGACCAAGCAGCAGGACCGGAATCAGCACGAGCCATGGGTGCAAGCGCGGCCAGCGCCGGACCACGGTGGCAATCAACGCTGCCATGACGGCCAGCTCGATGCCCATGAAAGCGGCGATTGGCGGATACAGAGGTGGCATCCCGGTCACCGCACCCGAGAGCACGGGGGTGATCGCCGCTGTCGTGGCTGCTGGCAGGGGACGCACCAGAAACGCCAGCGTCACCAGGGGCAGGTACATCGGCATGAAGACATGTCCGAGGTGAACCAGGTGAAAGAGTACGGGCAGCAGCAGGGCGGCAGCGCCGAACAAACCGCAGTACGCCAGATCGCGTGGATCAAGACGTTTCATTTCAAATCCCCACCTTCAATCCGGCCAAGACATTGAAGCCCGGCATGGGATAGTTCTGAACATAGGCGTAGCGTCGGTCGAGAAAATTGCGAAGCAAGAGATAGGGCTCGACGGTCACGCGACGTTCGCCCGAGGTGTAGCGGTCGCGCAAGGCGAGGTCCATCACAAAGACATCCGCCATGGGTTGCCGGCCATAGTCGGCCATGTACAGGCCATGCACCCACTCGCCAGTCAGGGTGCCAATCAAGAGATGTGCCCCTATGCTGCGGACCGCTTCCACCATGAAGTCGACCTTGCCGTCGGGGTTTTGTTTGGTGTAGCGCCCCACGGTTTGCCGATCGCCTGCCACCATCAGCGACAACGGCCCAAGCCTTTTGGCCGCCACACGTCCCTCCACGCCCCAGATCACGATGTGGTCGATGTTGATCACCTCGGCCGCCGGCCATTGCCCGAAGTACTTGATCAGATTCCGCGCTTCCGTGCGGTAACCTGTGCCCGAGATCTCCAGGTGCTCCGAGACAAATGTAGCGCCCAAGTCCGAATTGAGCGCGTATTCAGGTTTGAGATCGGGATTGGCAACGGGGTAAGGCAGATAGAGTTCCGACATAGTGGGTTGGCGGAAATTTCGCGACACGCGGCTGTGCAGGGAGAAACCTCGGCCCAGATCGACTCGTGCCCCTGCTTTGTAAAGAGGCACCGATCCGTAGCGGCTGCTGTACAGCTCGCGCGCACCCAGCACAAGGTCAGTGCGGGCGATCGGGCGCAAAGTGAGCTGGCTGTAGAGTGAACCGTCAATATGGTCGCGCGCATCGGAATGATCCCCGGTGATGCGGTTGACGACAGTACCCGCGACACCCTCACTGGCGAGACCGAAGAGAAGATTGGCCTGGCTGTGCAGGCGCAGATCCAACTCGGCCGTGCCCCCGCCCACATAGTCGTGCGAGTAGAACCCGTCATACAGGCGATGGATTCCTGCATTCAGGTAGGGCGTGACCGTCAGTCGGGTTCCATCTTGCGTGTAAGCGAGTTGCGCCGAGGCGTTGTCCCGCCAGGCATCGAACCAGTGGTCAGGCGTCGGGGTGGTGACCGGGCCTGGATCGTTGCCATCAACGTGGGTCACCTTGTTTCTTACGGAAATGCGCAGCGTCGGCGTCAGGCGGTATCGCAGCGCCGTCGTGGCCACCGTGTCGCTGCCCCCTGCGCCCGGCCGCTGTCCGTCGGTCGTCAGGTCTGAAAGCGCGGCTTCCATGTCCCAGTTCCCAACCCGACCGAGAGCGGACACCGACGCGCGCGTGGTCTGGTAACTTCCCTGGGCCGCGTCGCTGAGCAGCTCGTAGCCGTCTTCGCCGCGCCAGCGGTTGCGGATGACGACCACTCCCCCCATGGCGTTGGTCCCATACAGCGTCGAATCGCCGCCCTTGATGACCAGCACCTCGTCGATGAGCGCGGGCACATAGGCATCGGGAATGGGATGGCCGAAGATGCCCTGGTAGTCCGGCGCATCGTCCTCGACCACCAGGATCTGGGAATTGGGGCTGCCCCCGAGGCCACGGATGCGAATGCCACCAGTGGCCATGTTGCCAATGCCGTGGATGCCCGCGCCCCGCGAGGAAACGTACACGTCGCCGTCCTCCTGGGCCAGG
>PMLB01000063.1 GCA_003158735.1 Myxococcales bacterium
CGGGGCATCCTGGTCGGCGAGCCGAAGTAGCGCGCGGAATCGAAAGCTTGCGGCCGTCCGGGGAATTCGCCTCGCCCCGGCGAAGCGCGGTGGGTGAGGGGCTCGGCCACGCGAGAGAGTGCTGCCAGCCGAGATAGCAGGCCTCGGGAGAAATGAAATGTGGTTCAGGGGTGAATCACGCGCAGGCCGAGCATGGCCTCGAACGGGTCGAAGTCGCGATCGTTGTGTAGCAAATCGTGGCCCTCGCGCAGACACAGCGTGGCGATGAGGCAATCAATGGTCTTCCTGACCGTGTGGCCCCGCGCCCGCAGCCGGCGATAGTTGCGCGCTGACGCGACGGCCAGCGCCATGCCGCCGGTATCGAGCAGGTCGAACCATGACATCTGGGCCAGCACATGAGTTGCATCCGCATCGCTACGCATCCCCTGCAGAATCTCGCACAGGATGAGGTCGCACAACCCTACGCGGGTCGCGCCGAGAGCTTGGTCCAGCCACTGGGTCTGCGCCGTCCGCCGCCCACGGAAGTAGTCAATCCAGACCGTGGTGTCGACGATGACCACCGGTTACCTGTGTTGCGTCCGCCCGATGCGCATCTTGGCCAGATCGCCTGTCCACTTGACCCGGCCGCGCAGACGGCGCACGCCCGCCTGGCGATGCAGCGACACCAGGCTGCGCAGCCCAGCTTCGACCACCGCCCGCTTGGTGGGAAGTCCACTGGCGGCAAGTGCATCCCGCAGCAGAGTGTCGTCGATGACAATGTTGGTGCGCATGTGTACAGATTGACATTGCGATGTGTATCTGTCAAAGGCCCGAACCCCGGGCTACGCCCGCTGTTGCTCCGTGTCCCCACCGCGCAGTTGCTGAGCCCTGAACTACTAGTTCTTGAAATCGTCGTTTCCCGCGCAAGTTTTCGGGGCGTGGACGCCCTCATCTTGAGGAAAACCAGCCCAGTCCCGTCGACGCATCCTTCTCTGCCATCAGTCCATCTCCTGCCACAAGCTCTTCAAGGGCCAAGTCTCGTCCCTGCCGGGATCTGTCAGCCCGCGATCCCGAGCGGTGAGAAGTAGGTGAAGATCAGCACGATGAAGACGACGATCGCCAACGAGAGCACGAGGTCGCGACTGTTCCAGCTGGCGCGAGACTGCGCCTTGTCCGCTGCCACGGTTGTCCGGTAGGTCAGACCGTTCAGCTGCGACTCNNAGGATGCAGAAATAGAGGAAGTTGATCGTGGCAAAGGCATAGAGGAATCCGCTCAACGAGTGCCGGCAAAGCTCAAGAACGATGCGCAGCATGCCGACCACGAAGCCGGACACCATCGCAGCCAGCGCCCCCTTGCCGTTGATGCGCGAGACGAAGACACCCAGCAGGAAGACAGCGGCGATGGGCGGGGCCAGATAGGACTGAACGCTCTGCAAATACTGGTAGAGCGTGTCGGAGATCCCCTTCATGACTGGAATCCACAGCGTGCCGAGAAGAACCACCGATGCTGTGGCAATGCGCCCGACCTTGACCAGTTCCTTCTCCGTCGTGTTCGGTTTGATCTTCTGATAGATGTCCAGGGTGAAGAGGGTCGAGCAAGCATTGTAGACGGAAGCGAGCGAGCTCATGAGAGCGGCCAGGATTCCGCCCGCCAGGAGACCGCGCANNCAAGGTTGGGAATGCCTGATCGGATTGGGGGAGTTGGATCTTGCCCGAACGCGAAAGCGCATACGCCATCAGTCCGGGAATCAGGAAGACGAAGAAGGGAAGCATCTTGAGGTAGGCAGCGAAGATGGTTCCCCGCCTGGCTTGCTGCTCGTTGCGGGCCGCGAGGCAGCGCTGCACGATGTGCTGATCGGTGCACCAATACCAGATGCCGACGATGGGAGAGGCAAACAGGATCCCCAGCCACGGGAAGTCAGGATGCGAGAGCGGGAGGAACATGTTCAGGTGATCCTTGGGCACGGAATGGACGAGGTTGTTCCAGCCTCCGATTTCAATGAACCCCGAAATGGTCAAGATGATCGAGCCGCCCAATAGAACGATGGCTTGCAGTGCCTCGGTGTACATGACTGCATGAAGCCCGCCGAAAACCGTGTAGGCCCCGGTGACGGCGATCAACACAATCGCCCCTGTCCAAAAGTCGACTCCCAGGAAGGAGTTGAACACGACCGCACCCGCATAGATCGTGACGGATGCCTTGGCGATGACGTAACTGAGCAGTTGCACGATGGAGAGCAGCCAACGCGTCTTCTCGTTGTATCTGCGCTCCAGGAATTCCGGCATGGTGAACACCTTGCTGCGCATATAGAAGGGAACAAAAACCCATCCCAGCGTGAGCACGATCCAGGAATGGAGCTCGTAGTGCCCCATGGCGAGGCCGGATTTCGCGCCGGTGCCGGCGAGCCCGACGATGTGTTCGGAACCTACATTCGAGGCGAGAATGGAAGCCCCGATGACAAACCAGCCTAGATTTCTGTTGGCGAGGAAGTAGTCGGAGGGTGAGTCCTTCTTCCTCCTGATCGACCAGACAGAAATGCCCCCGATCAGAATGAAGTAGATGCCGACCGTAATCCAGTCAACCAGGCCAAGGATTGCCATGCGAGTTCCTTTCTTTTGCGACCGGCACGATACCTGTCCTTCGCCAAGTTGTCACGGTGTCGTCGCGCGCGCCAGATACGGATACGACTTCGATCACGTCTGCTGGAAACAGTGGGTTCGCTTGGACGATGCTGGTGTTGGATTCGCGTGTACCCGAGTTCCAACGGAGGTAGACTCGCCAATCGACGCGCCGGGTTGTCCGGCGTCGGAGCCGAAAATGAAGAAGGACATTCCCCTTGGGCTGGCTGTTTGGAGCCTGGTGTTCCTAGTGGCGGGCTGCGGGGGCAAGTCTTCCCCAAAGTCCGGGGTCGGCGGAGTGCAGAGCAATGGTGGAGCGGCAGCCATTGGCGGGACGGCGACGAGCAATGGCGGCAACTCGAGCAATGGTGGCGTGTCAAGCAACGGTGGCAACTCGAGCAATGGTGGTACGGCAAGTAGTGGCGGCACGTCGAGCAAAGGTGGCAACTCGAGCAATGGTGGCACGACAAGTAGTGGCGGTACGTCGAGCAAAGGTGGCAACTCGAACGATGGTGGCACGACAAGCATCGGCGGCACGTCGAGCANNCACGTCGAGCAGCGGTGGCGTATCGAGCAACGGTGGTGTGTCGAGCAGCGGTGGCGTTGCGTTCGCTAGTGGCGGCGCAGACGGATCCGCAACGAGTGACGCCGCGGATGGCGGCTTCACCAGTGTTGATGCCGCTGACACTGCCGGAGATGCCGACATCAGCGACACGCCTGGACAGTGCAACGGCCCTGACGCCTTCGCGGTCAAG
>PMLB01000060.1 GCA_003158735.1 Myxococcales bacterium
CAACCCCAATTGGGGCAGTCCACCTACCGGCACCTTTACTCAGGTCAGCGTGGGGTTTCTGTTCGTTTGCGCCCTGGCATCCAATGGTTCGATCTCTTGCTGGGGAGACAACGACAACGGCCAAGCCACCCCAGTTCCTGGTACGTACAAACAAGTCGCTGCGGGAACCACATTTACCTGCGGGCTGAGGACAGATGGCACGATTGTCTGCTGGGGTGCCGACTACGACGGCGAACTCACGGCGCCGCAGGGACAATTTACTCAAATTGCCGCCGGGGAAGAGTTTGCTTGCGCCCTCTCAACGCTCAACAAGATTTGGTGTTGGGGCCGCTACAGTGCCCAGCCACTCTAGCCAGCGCCAGGCTGGCCATGAAGGGAAACGACGGAGGTCGCCCACCAGACAACAACGGGCTGCTCCCCATCGACAATCGTAAAACAGTTCACGGCGGGCTGAGACCACTTGATCATGTTGTACCAGAATTGAGCAGTCAACGTGCGCTGCGCGGGCCGCCGGCGCTACCAGGTCACAACTTCGTCGAAAGCCAGCCCGCCGGTGGGCGACTGGTCCTCCGCTAGCAACACCACCTGCCGGCCCACGAGGTCGCGCGTGTCCCAGTCGATCACTGCGACCGCGCCCGACGGCGATGCCGTGCGTACAGCTTTGCCCTCATCGAGCAAAGCCACCCGCAACCCCGGATCAGCGGGGCCGGACAGCACGAAACGCAGGTGCGACTCGGCAACTGTGAAAGGTACGGAACGCAATGCCCCCTGCGCAGCCGGGCCTAGGCGCGTGGAGTCCGCGGCGAAGCGGCCATACATGCCAGGCAGCGCGGGCGCAGGGCCGTTGCCAAAGGCGTGTCCCTCGGCGACGAAGATCTGCCAGGTGCCAGTCTCGAAGTCGGCTAGCCGGCGGCCGCCCGCCGGCAGCGGTGGCGGCGCCCGGGTGGGAACCAGCAGCGCATTGGGAGAGGTTTCGGCGCCCGCGAACATGCGCACCGAATCCACGCCCTCGCGAAGCTGCCACCAGAGGTGATAGCGCGAGTCAACAAAGGGAAACTCGCCGGGCCGTGCCTTCCAGTCGAGCACGATGGCCGAAAAGGACTGCTCCTGCAGCGCCCGGTCCAGGCCCTGGGGCCGGCCCAGTGCTGGACTGACGTCCCACACGCCCATGCGATGGACAAAGGTTCGCTTACCCACCAACGCGCCATAGTAGGTGTGAAAGGGAATGAAGAGATCGCCGGGCACGCTAGCCAGGCGATCGAGCAAACGGCCCGCGGCGACGTAGTCAGCCGGCCGAGGAACCACCGCCGCGAGCGTCGGACGCGCGACATGCTGGTTCTGCCAGGCAAGAGCAAGCAGAACCACACAGGTGGGCACGGCGGAAAGCCAACTCCGGCGGTCAAGCGCATGCAGCAACAACCTCCCGGACAGAACGGATGCGGCCAGCACGGGAAAAAAGACCGCCGGAATGTAGGCGTTGCTGAATGCCCATTGGGTCGCGAAACCGACTGCGGCTGCCGCCTCGCCAGCCAAAGCAACCAGCCATAGGATGATGTCGGTGCGACGCAGCTTGCGCGTGCAGGCCAGCACCACTGTGGCGACGATCAGCGCCGCCCAGACCGGCCAGAGCTGCTTGAGGGTATCAGGAACCACCACCGCAAAGACCACTGGCCAGCGATAGCCGTGACTCTGATGCAACTTGAAGATGTACGTCCAGAACCAGCCGCCCGAGGTCTTCACCAGCAGGCCAACTCCTGCCGCCAGTGCTGCTGCCGTCGCTCCACCATAGACCAAACCGCGCCGCCAGTTGACCATGAGCAGGCCCACGCCCAACCCCACGCCCATGATGCTGGCGGTTTGCTTGCTGAAGAATGCGGCTGCGATCACCAGCCCGGCAGCCGCTGCGCTCTTCCAAGTGCCACCCCACAGAACCAGCCACAAGGCCAGCGCCTCCAGCGCCAGCAACAAGCTGTCGGAACGCACCAGATCGAAAAAGCCACCGGTGAATGCAAAAGCCGCTACCACAGCCGCCGCGCCCACCAGGCCGACCAATCCGGCCAGCAAGCGCCGGCCTCGCGCAAGCCCGCGTGCCTCGCCCGCCACGAGCACGCCGAGCAAAACCAGCGCGGCGACGAAAGCCAGCAGCGAAACCACACGCCCGAGCAGGTAGCCGAGGTGAAACACCAACGACAGCGCGGCCAGCAGCGCGGGATAGAGCGGCGTGTACAGGTAAGGGACGAAATCCAGCGACGGCTTGACGTAGATCCCCTGCCCCGCCGCAATCCGCTGCGCGTGCACCAGCATGCCGCCTTCCATCCACTCGAGGTCGAGTGGGAAGCCAGCCCGGCCCGCGAAGAGCCGCAGGTGCCAACCAAGCTGCACCAGCGCCGGCACGACCGCGACGATCAACGCGAGCACCAGCAGGGCGCCGATCAGTCTCTCCCTGGTCCGCGCAGTCATCGGCTATCCTCGCAACGACACCACGCTGACCCCATCGCCGCCTTCACCTGTGCCGCCGGGCCGGAAACGCTCGACATAGGGCGAGGTCGCCAGGTATTCGCGCACGACCTTGCGAAGCGCGCCCGTGCCGTGGCCGTGGATGATGAACACGGTATCAGCGCCCTCCAGGGCGGTGCGGTCGAGGAACGCCTCCAACTCGCCGAGCGCCTCGTCGGCGCGCTGGCCGCGCAGGTCCAGGGTGTTGGCCCCAGTCTGCATGGCTGCGGGCTCGGCCGGCCGCTCGCTGGCTGCCCGCGCCGCATGCGTGCTGGCCTTCTTGCTCGTGCTCGACACGCCCAGCGCCCGATTGGCCAGGGCTTGGCGCAGCTTGGTCACGTCGAGCGGCTCTGCCTCGGGCAGTGCTGCGGTGGTCTCCTTGGCCTTGCGCTCAAGCGCGGCCCGCGCCGCCTCTACTGCTTGCGCAGTCCGCGTACGCTTGGCCTCGCGTACGATCTCGGAAATAGCTTCGCGTGCCTCCCGCACTGCCGCGTCTACCGCCTCACGCGAACGCACCGCCAGCTCGCGCTCGCGCCGGGTG
>PMLB01000325.1:0-28317 GCA_003158735.1 Myxococcales bacterium
GTCCGCCGGTCTCGTTGCCAGCGAGGGGCTGCTGGGTTTGTCCGCCGGTCTCGTTGCCGGCGATAGGCTGCTGGGTTTGTCCGCCGGTCGCATTTCCAGCGACGGGCTGCTGGGTTTGTCCGCCGGCGCTGCCCGCTACTGGGCCGGTGCCGGTTCCAGAACTGCTAGAGCAAGCAGCAGCGACAAGCATCGCTGAAAGGAGAAGGATGGTCGAAAGAGCGTGATTGCGTTTCATAAAGAACTCCTTGTAACCACTAAGGGGCAGCCAGCCGGAAAGACGGGTCATCAAGATTTCCAAAAAATGGCAGCTCTGGAACGCGAAACCGAGGCGCATAGCGCCATAGGGCCGCCAACGCCAAGGTGACCACAGCACACTTGTCGCATCAGAACAGGCGACCCGGTGCCGCGTGGCCAGGAGGTCCATGTCGACGCCAACGCCCGCGGATACCGCGGTGAGAAGTTATCTTGACCTGCGCTTCCCGCAGATGAGCAGAAGTTCATCCACGATCGGATCCGGGATGACGCGCAGGGCAATTGATCCAAGACGCGACGAACTAGGCGGCACTGATGCACCCGCCACGCCACCCTCTCAAGGACAGTGCGCGCGTCCGCACCGGGGCTGATCCCGCGGGAACAGTGACGCTAGTCTAGCGGGCCAGCTTCCCCTGCCTACTGCAGGACGCGGACGAGCGCTGCGCTGGCAGGGGGCACGTACACTGAAACGTTGTTTCCTGATGTCGTCTGAATGTAGGGTGGATTGCGAGCCCACGCGCCCGCCACCGTGACCTGGGCGCCAGCAATGGTCACGGACCCTGCCGCTGCCGTCAGATTGCCAGCGGGTGTCCCCTGCAGATAGATCGCGCTCGCGCTACTCACCGCGGATCCTAGATCCACGGTGGCGTTGACGCCGCTCGAGGCGTTCCTGTTGTTGAGCACCACGCTGGTGAATCCGCTCGCCTTGATGGCCCACGCGGTGAAATCCGGGGCGCTGGGGGTGACGGTCGTGGAAACCATCGAGCCTGTGCCGGCTTGGGTGAAGAGGAGCATACCGTAGTATTCCGGCTGAACCTGCACCACCGCGCCCTTATCCTCCTTGATCGCCTCATAGTAGAAGGGAACCGTTCCATCCATTCCAGTCTCGCCGTTGTGGAAATTGATTCCGGTGCCGCCACGCTTGGCAACCTCGAACATGTAATCGATCGCCCACAGACCCGCTATGAGCGTGTCGCTTAGGCCCTGCTGACCGTGACCGGAGCAGGTGTTGTTTTCCCCCATGCGCCAGCCAAGCGCGATCTTGTCCTTTGTGGCTGCACCCTCCATCGTCGTAAAGATATCGGTGAGTTTGGTCGTTGTTATCTGGAGGTTGGGCAATGAGCATCCCGACGTACCGGCTCCGGCAACGTAAGAATGCTGCGTCAGAAGGGTGAGCTTGCTGCCATACTTCGCCGACTCGGCGTCGGCAAATGGAGCGCTGAACGATGCGGCCGAGTTGCTGGTGGCACCCGGGCCAGCCAACAGAGCGCCCGGCGCGTTGAGGATGGCGGTCGCGAACTTCTCGTATTGCGTTTGTTGGGAGGTCCAGCTCCCAGACTTGTCGAGCTCGTTGCCGATCTCGAATGCGAGGATGCTCGACGGACACTTTCCCATGACATAGGCCGCCTCCGCTGCGGAGGCAGTCACGTTGCCCAAAGCATAGTTGACGCCATAGATAACCTTTGTTCCCGTCGCGGCCAAAAAGCCGCAGAGTTGGTCGACACCGCCGGTCGTGATGTTAAACGAGAACGGCTGCCCCGATGGCTGCGCAGGTGCTGGCCCTGTGCCACCCCAGCTGCAGCGTTCGACATCGTTGGCTCCAACCCGCATCATCGGAGAACCAAGGAGCTTGTAGAGCGCAATCAGATTCGTGTTGTTGCTGGTGAGCGAGCCATTCTGAACGTGCGTCTTTTCGTAGCTGAAGCCGGGAAAATCGGCAGCGATCGTACCTACTGTCGTGCTGGGGCTCACCGTCACCGTGGCCGTGGTCCCCGTGCCCGAGGGACCGCCAGTCACGGGTGTTCCCCATGTGCTTGTTCCCGTGCTTCCGGCCGCGCTGGTGCTCCCGCCCGCGACGGTGGTCCCGCCCGCGGTCGTGGTCCCACCCGCGGTCGTGGTCCCGCCACTCTTCGTGCCGCCCGCGACGCTCGTCGTCCCGCCCACGCCGGTGCTCGTCGTCCCGGCCCCGCCGGTCTTCGTCCCGCCCGCGCCGGTGCTCGTCGTCCCGGCCCCGCCGGTCTTCATCCCGCCCGTGCCGGTGCTCCCGCCGCTCGCGGCGCTCGTGGTTCCGCCCTCGACGCTCGTGCTCCCGCCCGCGATGCTCGTGGCCCCGCCCGCGATGCTCGTGCTCCCGCCCGCGACGGTCGTACTCCCACCCTCGATGCTCGTACTCCCGCCCGCGACGGTCGTACTCCCACCCTCGATGCTCGTCATCCCGCCCGCGATGCTCGTACTCCCACCCGCGATGCTCGTACTCCCACCCGCAACGCTCGTGGTCCCGCCCGCCACGCTCGTGGTCCCGCCCGCGACGCTCGTGGTCCCGGCGCCGCCCGCCGGGCTGGCGCCCGAGCCAGAGCACCCGGCCGTGAACGCTGCGGTCAGCAGCACCAACCCCGCGAAGCGACAGAGAAAGACGGTCGACAATGGGCTCCTGCTGTTCATGAAGATCTCCTTGCGATCCATAAGGGGCAAAAACTGGAAGAAACGGGTCACGCGCGGACTCATGACACCATGGATCCTTTGTGGCCAAGTGCAGCAGCGACAAGGTCATTCCGCCGGGATCTGACCTTGGATCAATGTCAGATAGTGAACCTTTCTACAGTGCGCCTCGGCAGGCAAACCGGGTCATCGGACCGGCGCCGAGGTGCCGCAGACCCGCTCGCTCGGGCCGTAGGAGAGACAGGCCCGATTTAGCCCCGCCGGACCTGGACAAAGGTGGAAATCACCAGGAAGAGCCCCAGCAGAATCCAGATGATCCCCCAGCGGATGTGCCGGCGCTGCTGGGGCCCGCGTTGCAGGCGCTCTTCGGGCTCGACCGTGCGATCACCGGAGACTTCGCCTGCGCTCTCGTCGTCATCGTTGCGCTTGCGTACCCGCGGTGCACCCAGGTAGTTGATGCGCAGGGCGCCAAAGAGGATCAAAATGCACCCAACCGCGTAGGGGATAATGGGAGGCAGATTCAGTTGCATGACGATTCAAACTCCCGGCTGGCTAGCTCGCGATCTCGTCGGCCCGGAACTCGCGAATCACGGTCACCTTGATCTGGCCTGGAAACGTCATCTCGCGCGAGATGTTTTCAGCAATCTGGGTTGAAAGAAGGGCCGCTCCTCGGTCGTTCACCCGATTCTCGTCCACGTAGACGCGCACTTCGCGTCCCCCTTGCACCGCAAAGGCCTCATCAACGCCCGAGAAGGCGCGACTGATACGCTCGAGCTCCTCCAGCTTGGCCATGTGAGTGTCTTCGGCCTGCCGGCGCGCGCCCGGCCGTCCGCCCGACATGGCGTCAGCCGCCGCAACCAGATAGGCGTAGGGGCTGTTGAACGACTCATCGGTGTGATGAGCGCCGATGGCGTTGGCCACCGCCTCGGACTCGTTGAATCGACGCGCGTAGTCCGCTCCGATGGAGGCGTGCGATCCATCCAGCTCGTGAGTGAGCGCCTTGCCGATATCGTGAAGCAACGCCGCCCGACGGGCAATCTTGACGTTCAGCCCCACCTCCGCCGCCATCATGCCGCACAGGAATCCAGCTTCCACAGAATGCTTCCACTGGTTCTGCGCATAGCTGGTGCGGAAGGTGAGTCGCCCCACCAGCTTCACGATGTCGGGATGTGCGCGGTCGATGGCCAACAAGGAAAAACCTCGTCGTCCCAGGTCGAGCGTCTCGCGTTCCACATCCACCACAATGCCGCGGGCCAGCCGAGTCACCGCCGCGGGTCCGCTGATGGATCGCTTCAACATGCGATTCACGCAGCGGCGAGCGATCTCGCGGCCTACCCCATCGAGACCCTCGATGCGAATCGCCGCCTGTCCGTCCAGGAAAGAGAGCTGCACGCCTGTCACCGCCTCGATGGCGCGCAAGTCGGCCTCCGCGGGTGGCACCTGCCCTGGGCGCAAGTCCGACAGAGAGATGACAAACTGAAGCCGCTCGGTTAGGTCGTGGCCGGAAAAGCGGCCAATCGCGATGCCCATGATTCTCTTGGCGGCGCGAATCTGAGCCCCGCCCAGCGCCGATTCCGCCGTCTGACGTAGGATCTGCGCTGCCGCCGCGCGCGCCTCCTCGACTTCCGCTTCCACCAGCATGCGCTGGGCTTCACCCGCGGATCGAGACGCCACCCGCTCCAGCTCACCTTGTCGAGTGGCATCGATCGACCGCACTTCCACCGTCAGAGCCCGCGCGTCCTGCTCCCGCTCGGCGACAGGCGCCTCACGTTGCTTGAGACGGTCGCGCGCCTCCGCGACTAGCCGCACCTCTTCGTCAATCCGCACCGCCTGAGCCGCCAGCGCGGTTTCGCCCTCCGCCAACTCGGCTTCCCGTGCGCGCAGAGCTGCCTCCGCCTCAGCCCGGATGGCCAAGACTTGTTCGCGCGCCTGGATATCCGACTCACGCAGCAGGGCCTGTCGCTCTAGCTCGGCCTCACCTCGCAAACGCCGGCCCTCGCCAGCGTCGAGGTCGGCCACCGGCCGCCGCAGGCGGCGCCCCGCCCACGCGCCCACGAGCACGCCGGCCACCAAGGCGACCAGCACCGTGATCCAGAGGAACGGCTCGCCCATCTACGCGATCGCAAGTCCCAGGTGCGCGCGCAGGGCGAAGTATTCGTCCGACACGCACCACTGAATCAGGTCTCGCACCTTGTCCTTGGGATCGGCGCAGCCCACCGCCAAGGGCTCGGATTGGATTTGGTGGGCCGCCACCTCGATGTCGTTGCACATGAGGAAGCCAGCCCGGGACGACGTGTAGTCCACCGCCTTCGACCAGCGGTGCAGGTCGGCTTCGGCCTTGCTCTCGATAAAGCGCCGAACCACCTCGGCCAACTGCTCGACGTTCTGGGGCGGAACCAGGCGGCGCAGAAGCTCCAGACGCTCCGCCACCGGCTGCTCCATGTCGGACTTGATGGGCACGTTGGGCTGCACCAGCTTGAGTGCCGCGAGGAAGTACGCCTTCAGCTCGGACACCTGGGGCACCACCGCCGGCCAGCGCACGACGTGATCGGGCCGCATGAGCGTCAGCTTCTTGCCCAGAACGTAGGCTAGTTCTTTTTCCTGTTTGCCCTGCAGCAAGGCAGCCCCGACCACGAAGGCCGGGCAGAGCTGCTGCTTCTCGCGCGCGTTCATCATCTCGATCTCACCTGGCCAATCCTGGCGCAGGTACAGTTCAGGCGCGGTGACACCGAGGGCCTGGCTCGCATACACGAAGACGCCACTGAACATGAGCTTGTCGTTGGTGGGATCGCGCCGATCACGGCGTCGAATCCCCACTTCTTTGTGTTCGCGCGCACGCGCCGCCATGATGGCTTGGCTGATGTTGGCGAGAATCAACGAAATATAGCGATCCTCGTCGGAATGGTAGATGTATTTCTGCCAGAGCTCCTCGTTGAGTCGAGCCTTCACCCGGGAAAGGGTCTTGAGCTTGTATTGCTCGTGGAAGCGCAGTTCCTCGGCGTCGGCCTGGCGCAGATAGGCGAGCACCGAGGCGGTGCACCAGACCTGGTCGTACTTGCCCATCTCGGAATAGAGGTGCCGCAACGTCTTCAGGATGGGCACCATGGCCGCGATATCCTGCGTGCGTTTGAGGATCACCCGCCACTCACGCACGGCCTTGTCGTAGGCTTCCGGCCCCTGCAGTTGGTAGAGCTCGGCCAGGATCTGGTGGCGTGGCATGTTGTCGGGCTCCAGCTTCGCGCACACCTCGAACGCCTCGCCCGCGGCGCGGTAGTCCTTGAGTCGTGAGCGATAGATCTCACCCAAGGCGTGCCACAGGGCGATCTGGGTGGACCGCTTCTCGGGCGGCACGTCGGCGCCCAAGCGCTTGATCATGCGACGGTAGGCGCGCTGCTGGTTGGTCCAGTCCTTCTTCGCGGTCATGATCTTGTCGATGCGTTCGAAGGGCTTGAGGTCGTCGGGATACTCGTCCAGCGCCTTGTTGTACAGTTCCACCGCCTCGTCGGGCGAGTGCAGCTCGATGTTGGTGATCTGCCCGGCCGTCTGCAGGTACTTGGCCTTGACCCGGCCGGTCTCAATGCTCGCCAGGCGCAGCAGGATCTCCACCGCCTTCTTCCACTGCTTGGTTTCGGTGAGCAGCTCCAGCACGTCGACCAGCAGCCCGCGCGCATCGGGCTTGACCTCGAGCGCCTCAAGATACGCCGCGATGGCCTTCTGCTGGTTCTTCAGTTTGTCTTTGTAGACCTCGATGATCTGCTGGTGCAGCTGCAGCTTCTCCTCAACGCCCTCGGTGTGCGCCAGCAGAGCCCGCTTTTGGCGAATCACCGCCTCCCAATCTCCCGCCGCGGCGTGGATCTCGGTCAACGCCTCCAGCGTGGGTCGGTGGCCGGGACTGATCTCCAAGGCCTTCTCGAACATGTTGATGGCCTTGGCCCGATCGCCGATCTGCATCTTGATGTGGCCGATGCGATGGAAGATCTCCACGATCTGCGCTTCGCTCTGCGACTCGCGGTGGTGGACCAGGATGGTCTGATAGAGCTTGAAGGCCTCGTCCCATTGCTGGCGGCGGTAGAGCAGGTTGCCCCGATCCACCAAGGTGGGCAGGTGGGTGGCGTCCAGCTCGTAGGCAGCGCGGTAGTACTTGAGTGCCTTCTCCTCGTCGCCCATTTGCTCCGCCGCCTTGGCCAGGCGGTAGTAGAGAATGTTGAGCTCGCGGTGAGCACGACGATCCGCCTTGCGGGCCAGCATCTCCAGGATGGGCACGAGCGGCGCCCATTCACCCTGGCGGTAGTAGATGTCGGCCAACGGGGTAGCCGCCTCCACGTGTTCTGGATCGAGCTCAAGCGTGCGCTGGTAGAACTCCTTGGCCTTGGCCTCGTCGCCCAATTCCGTCTGGTAGAGCTTGGCCGCTTCGTAGACCAGACGCGTGCGCTCCAACACGTTGGGCGTGTGGGCCTCGGCGCGCACCATCAACTGGGCCGCCTTGAAGGAGTCGCCGCGCCGCTTGTAGATGTTGAGCAGCGACAACATGCTCGGCACGTGGGTCGCGTCGATGGCCAAGGCATCGCTCAGGCGTTCCTCGGCGACGTCGGACATCTGCATCTGTTCGTCGAGGATCTTGCCCAGACGGTAGCTCAGGTCGACCTTCTCTTCGGGCGACGCACGCCCCACCAGCCGCTGCATGATATCGACCGCACGCTCCCATTGCTCGGTCTCCTCGTAAAGTCGCGCCAGCCCCCGCAAGGCTTCAGCATGGTCCGCGTCCGCCTTGATGACCTCGTCGAAAGCCTCGATGGCTCGGTCAGGATCGCGCAGGCCCTCCTCGTACACCCGTCCCATTTCCAGATAGAGCGCAATCTTAGCCGCAACGTCACCCTCCATGTCGATGTGCTTGCGGAAGGCATCAACCAGCGCATCCCACTTGCGTTCGCTGCGGTAGAGGCGTTCCAGCTCTTGGCACGCCTTGAGATTGTTGGGATCGATGCTGAGCGCCTGCTGCAGGCTGTTGATGGCCTCGTCGATCTTGCCCGGCAGCTGCTCGCACACCTGCGCCATGCGCACCAGGAGATTCACTCGATCGGCATCGGGCGCGGTGACCTCGAGCTGATGCTCCAAGACCTCGAGGTAGGCGTCCATCCGGCCGGCCTTCTCGTACAACTGCTCCAGCGCCTTGAGCGCGGGAAGGTTCTGCGGATCGACGGTGAGCACCTCCTTGTATGCCTGCACCGCCCGGTCATTGTCGCCCAGACGGACCTCCCACAACTCACCAACCTGCAGGCGCAGCTTCACGGCCAACTCGCCATCACTGACCACCTGCGACTTTCGCGCTAGCACGTCAGCCAGTCGCTCCCAGGCCTGGGTGCGTCGGTGCAGACGCTCGAGGGCCTCGATGGCCTTCAGACAGTGCTCGTCGGCTTGCAGGGCTTGGTCATAGGCCAAGGTGGCCTGGCCGGCGTCGCCAATGTGAGTTTCAAAGGTCTCGGCCAACGCCAGCAACACCTCAACCCGCTGGGCCGGATCGGACTCGACTTCGGCGTGCTTGGACAGAACGCTGACCAGCTCCTTCCACTGAGACTCCTTGCGGTAGAAGTCAGCCAGCGCCGCCATGGCGCCCACGTGGTTGGGCTGACGCGAGAGAGCCTCCTTGGCCGAGGTGATGGCGTATTCGGTGTGGTGCAGGGCCGAGTCGTACCAACGCGCGATCTTGACCCACAAATCCGCCGCCTGCTTCGCGTCGTCCATGCCCTGAGCGACCTGCGTGTATTCGGACAAGAGCTCGGCCCACTTGTTGGTGACATTGGCCAGCCGCTCCAGCTCCTGGGCGACAATGTTGCTTGAGTAGTCTTCACGGAACGCGGCCTGCAGCATGACGAAGGCGGAGTCCCGATCGCCGTTGTGCTCCTCGTAGATGCGGGCAATCTCACAGAAGAGTTTGATCTTCTCCCCGGTCTCGCCCGTGTACTCCACCCGAGCCAGCAGCAACTCCACCAAGTTCGGCCACACCTTGCGCTGACGGTACACCTCCTCTAGCGCCGCCGAGGCCAGCGCATGCGAGGGGTCCATCTTCAACACCCGCTCGTAGGCTTCCGCCGCCGCGCCGCCATCACCGATCTTCTCGGACCAGATGGATGCAATCTGCATCAGCACGTCGACCTTGTCACCCACCGAGGCGAGCGCAGCCACCCGACGCTCCAACACGTCCACACACTCCTCCCAGCGTCCCTCCTGCGTGAACAGAGTCTCCAGCGCCGCCAACGCACGGGCATCAGCCGCATCGATCTGCAAGACATGGCGCCACGCCTCGATAGCCGCATCGACGCGCATGAGAGTGCTGCCCTCCAGCTCGCCGAGTTCCGCGTAGCAATCCCGCAGCGTGGCCGCCGGGAAGGTCTCGCTGCCCACAGCGATCAACTTGCGCAGAGTGTCCGAGAGCTCTTCCCAGGCGGCCGCGCTCCGGTAGTTGGAGGCGATGGCCTGCAGCGCCTCGACGTCTCCGGGATTGATCTCGATGACCTTCTTCCAACACTCGAGGGCGTTTCTCTCACGACCCAGCTTCTCACCCCACACGTGGCCCAGGCGCTTGAACGCCGGGATACGCGCCTCGGGGTCTTCGATGGCCCGAATCTGGCTGTCCAGTACTTCGGTCAGCTCGCGCCATTCCTCGGCCTGCTCGTGCAGGTCGGCCAGGGCCGACAGGGCCGCCGGGTCAGCGCCACGCAGGTCGATCACCCGCCGCCACAGCTCGACGGCATGCTCACGCTGGCCGAGCACATCGGACGTAATTCTGGCCATGCGCGCGTAGCAGTCGGAAAGCGCTTCGTCGCCTGGGGCGATGTCGAGCATCTTCTCGTAGATCTGGTACAGGTCTTCCCACTGCTCGGCGCGGAAGTAGATGCGCTCTAGGGCTTCCAGGGCTTCCGGCGAGCGTGACTCCTGTTCCAGCACCGCCAGATAGCTGGCCACCGCTCCGTGCGCGTCGTCGATGACGTCGGCCAGGATCTTGCCCAGGCGGAGATGCAGCGCGACCAGGTCCCTCGACCCGTCGGTGATGGCGATACGCCGACGCAGGACATCCGCCAGTTTCTCGTAGTCGCCTTGCTTGTCGTAGACCCGATCGAGAAAGGCCAGGGCCTCGCCGTCATTGGGATCGAGCGCCAGCACCTGTCCCAGCACGTCCTCCACCCGCACCAAGTCAGCCAGCTCGACGTCGAACACCGTGGCCAAACGGAAGAGAACGTCGCGGCGGGCCCGACGATCGCTGGCCCGGGACGCCGCGTCCGCCATGCTGCCCACGTAGGTTTCCCACTGGTGCGTGGCGCGGGCCAAACGCAACAACTCGTCCAATCCCTGCTCGGAGGTCGGATCCTCCACTACCGCCCGCGACCACCACTCCAGTGCCGCCACCTGGTCCATGAGCTTGCTTTCGCAAATATCCGCCAGCCGTCGCAGCAACCGCTGTCGCTCCTCGGGGTTGGACTCGACACCCAACTCGACCTGATAGACCCGCGCCAGCTTCTCCCACTCCTCGCCCGCGCGGTAGAGCGGCTCGAGAACCTGTGCGATTTCGTGCTGCATAGCCCCGCCGGCCAGCAACCGCTCCAGGGTGGCCCGCGTCTCGGCATGCTTGGGATAGATGTTGAGGATGTCCTGGTACGCCTCGACTGCTTTGGGCATGTCCCCCAACGCGACTTCCAGAATCTGAGCCAACCGGAAAGTCAGATCGATGATCTGAGCGTCGGAATCCGCCAGACGGATCTCGCCCCGGACTATGTCCACCAGTTCGGCCCAGCGCTCGGTCCTGGTGTAAAGGCGATCGAGCGCCTCCAGCCCGTCCTTGCGATCGGGCTCGGCCTCGCCCACCCGTCGATAGGTCGCGATGGCTTTGTCGAGGTCATGGGTTTCTTCCTCGTAGATGCGGGCCAAGCGCAGCAGCATCTCGGTCTGCAGGCGAGCGTCCAGAATGCGATCGATCTCAGCGTCGTACACCGCCGCCAGATCGGCCCAGCGGCCACTCGACTCTGCCAAGCGGTCGATGTGAGCAATCACATCTTGGTTCGCCGGATCCACCCGCAGCGCGCGACAGTAGGCATCAAACGCCGCATCGAAATCGTTGAGACGGCGCTCGTGAAGCTTGGCCAACAGGTCAAGCAACTCGACCCGACGCACGGGCTCCTGCGTGGCGGCGATCATGACCTCGTAGACGGCTGCCACCTTGGGCCAGTCGCCTGCGCTCTCGTACACCGGCAGCAACACTTGGGCCGCAGCGATGGGCTCCTCCCCTCGCTGCATCATGCCCTCAAGAGCCTTCAGGGTCGGTTCGTGGCTGGGGTCCATGGCCAGCACGCGCTGATAGGCTTCCGTGGCCCGGCTGGCGTCCTTGAGCTTGTCCGACCACAGCTCGCCGATGCGGTAGCGCAGCGACACCACCTCGGCCGCCGACGAGGACAGCTCGGTCTGCCGCTCGAGCACGTTGAGCAGATCGTACCAACGCTCGGTCTGCAGATACAGGCGGTCCAGGGCCTGCAAGGCATCCAGGTCGTCCGGATCCATGTCGAGTATCGATGTGTAGGTTTCGATGGCGCGGGCCGCGTCTTGCAGCTCGCGGTCGTACACCTGGCCCAACACGAAAAGTCGTTCCTTCTTTCGTGCCGGGTCCGCGGCCAGCTCGGCCTGCCGGGCGTAGATGTCCTTCAAGTCGTTCCAGCGTGACAAGCGCAAGAACAGCCGCACCAGGTTGTCCAGGGCCTCCTCGTTGCTGTCGTCGAGGGCCAAAACCTGCCGGTAGACCTCGATGGCCTTGTCGGAGTCGTCGAGAACTTCCTCCCAGATCTTGGCCGCGCGCGAGCCCAGTTCCTTCTTGTCAGCCAGCGCGTCGACCATGTCCATCTTTCGCTGCAGCAGCAGAACCAGCTGAGCGTAGTCGGCGGTTCGGATGTAGATGGCTTCCAGCGCATCGGCTGCTTCCAGGTCGCGCGGCCCCACGGCCAACGCCTGCTTGTAGGCTTCGGTGGCAATCTCGGAGTTGCCGAGTTCACTCTCGGCCAACTTCGCGATCGCGTGGTAGACGGCGCCCTTCAGCTCATCCGATTGCAGCTTCTCGGCGGCAGCTTGATAGCGCACCACCAGGTCATCACACCGGCCCAGCGCTTTGGCCAGGCGTTCCAGGCGTTTGCTCGTTTCGGAATCGAGGGGATCCTCGGCCAGCGCGCGCCCCAAAGCCTCGTACGCCCGTCCCGGATCGTCTAGGCCATCCTCGCAGGCGGTGGCAATCTCGTGCAACAGATCGATCCTGCGCCGCATGTCCAGGGCGTGGCGCGCCTGGATCTCCAAAACCCGCACCAGATTGCCAAAGTCGCTGCGCGCTCGGTACACCGGGTCCAGAATCTCTGCCAGAACCAGGTCTTGGTCGGGGTCATCGAGGAGTCCCTCCAGCGCCGTCACGGTTTCTTCATGGCCGGGCGCCAAATCGAGCAGTCGCCGATAGGTCTCCACCGCGGCCGGGATGTCGTGCAGCTTATGCTCGCGCAGTTGCCCGAGACGAGAAAGCAAGCGCACCTGCTCTTCCTCATCGCTGGCCAACTCCAGTTGTCGTTGCAGGTTGTCCGCCAGATCGAGGTCCAATCCCTTCTGCGCAAAGAGATGATCGAGTGCGCGCAGGGCGGCCAAACTGCCCGCGTTGTCACCCAGCGCCTCTTTCCACGCCGCAATGGCCTCGTCGGGATTTCCGATGGCCTCTTCCCAGATAGCGGCGATGCGGGCGTGAATCTGCTCGCGCTCCTCGCTGGAATGGACCAGCTCCGCCTTCTTTTTCAGGGTATCGACCAGGTCGGACCAACGCTCGGTGCGCGTGTACAGTCGTTCCAGGGCCTCGAGAGCGGAAGCATCTTCCGGCTCGATCTCCTGGGCCAGGCGGAAATACTCAACGGCCTTGTCCGATTGGTCGAGCTTCTCATCGTAGGCCACCGCAATCACCAGGAGAATCTCGCGCTCCAGCCCGGACGCGAGCTTGTGACTGGCCTGGGTCTCGCTGTACAGCGCCACCAACTCCCGCCACTTCCCCATGCTATCAGCCAGCGCCTCCAAGGCCGCGCGTGCCTCAGCCGACTCGGGACTGGCGCTGAACGCCTCGGCATAGGCCTGATACGCCTGTTCGGCACGGTTGGCTTCGCCTTCCAGGACGCCAATGCGCAGAAGCAGGGCCACCCGGGCCGCTATATCCGTCTCGCGCGCCAGCTTGATGCGCTGAACCTGCAGCAAGCGCTCGACCTCGTGTCCTCCCTCGTAAATGGGCTCAAGCGCCGTCACCGCGCTCATCTGGTGCTGATCGTCCTTGAGATAGACCTCGAGAGCCGCGCGCGCCCCCGCATGGGTCGCGTCCAGCACCAGGGCCTCCTGATACGACTGCACGGCCACGCCAGGACTCTTGAGATACTTCTCGGAGACCTCGCCCAGGCGAAACTTCAACTCGGCCGCAGCCGGGTCGTCATTGGGCAGCTTGAGCTGGCGTACGATGATCTTGCTCAGATCCTTCCAGCGCTCGGTGGCCCGATACAGGCGGTCGAGCGCGCGCAGTGCCTGCACGTCTTCCTTGGCCGTCTTCAGGATGTCTTTGTAGAGCTCAATCGCTTTGTCCGCGTCGTGCACCTGTTCTTCGTAGAGCGCCGCAAGCTGGAGGCGCACCCCGCGCTTCTCGTCCTCCGAGCCGGCCAGAGCCAGCTTCTTGTCGTAGATGGCCAACAACTGGTCGTGCTGGCCGGTGGCCACATACAGTCGTTCGAGAGCCAACACGGCCTGCTCGTCGCGATCCGCGATCTCGAGAATCGCCCGGTTGCGCTCAATGGCCGCCTCGGTGTTGGCCAACTCCTTCTCGTAGGCTCGCGCCACTGTGGCAAGAACGGGAAGCGCATCCTGTCCTTGCAAGCTGGGCAAGACCGCCTCGTAGGCCTCCACCAGCAAGGCCCAGTTGCCGGTCTCGCCGGCCAGCCGCTCGGCGTATTCGCGCGCCCATTCCTCGCGCGGGTTTTCGGACAGCGCCTGCAGCGCGACCGTGAGCGCCAGCGGCTTGTCGCCTGCGTCGCCCTCGAGAATCTGCGCGATACGCAGCATGCGCTCCTGGCGCTCGGCCGCGTCCTGGGTGTGTTCGAGTTGCACCTGCAGCACCTCGGCCAGGCGCTTGGCGTCCTTGTCCCTCTCGTACATCGGGATGAGAGCCTCGGCCGCCACCAGGTTGTGTCCATCGAGCGAGAGCGTCTTCTCGAATGCCTTCTGCGCCTTGTCCGGCTTGTTGAGACGGTCGCGGTAGAGAACCGCGATCTTGTTCCACAGCCCGACCCGCGCCTCGCCCGTTTCCGTTTCGGCCTGCCGCTCCAGCACCCGCGCGAACTCGTCCCACTTGCCCTGGACCGAATAGAAACCCTCGAGCGCATCCCAGTCCTTGTTCTGCAAATACAGCTTGCGAAGCGCATCCTGCGCGCGTCGGTTCTCGGGCTCCGCGTTCAGCAGCGTCTTCCACGCGGCCACCGCCAGATCGGGCTTCTGCAACTTCTCGGTGTACACCGTGGCCAGCTTGGGCAGGATGACGCCGCGTTTGGCCGGGTCGTCGCTCAGCATCGCTTGCTTGTCGAGAACCGCCGCCAGTTCCTCCCACCGCTTCTCACGCTCGTACAGTTTCTCCAGCTCGGTCAGCGCCTCCACGTCGCTGTCGTTGACCTCGAGGACCTTGCCCCACAGCTCGATCGAGACCGCCGCCTTCTTGAGCTTCTCAGTGGCCAGCTTGGCGACTTCGGCCCAACGTCGGCCTTGCTCGGCCGGATCGGTCACGCGCGCGATTTCCTGCCGCAGTACCGCCACCAGTCGATCCCAATCGCGCCGCTTCTCGTACATTTGCTTGAGGAAGGTCAGCGCCTCGACGTTCGACGGATCAATCTCGAGGATCGCTTCGAACGTCTTGATGGCCTCGGCCTGGTTCGAGAACTTTTCCAGATACAGGTTTGCCACCTTGAGGTGCAGCGCGATCTTTTCCTCGGCCGAGGCGACGATGGCCGCCTTCTTGCGCAACACCGCAATCAATTCGGGCCAGCGCGGGATGACCTCGTACTGGGCAGCCAGCGCGTCCATCACCTCGACGTTGTTGGGTTGCAGGGTGAGGATCCGGTTGTAGGCCTCCACCACCATCACGTCGAGCTTGAGCCGATCGCGGTACAGCTCGACCATCTCCAACAGCACGGGGACCTTCGCCTCAGCAGTGGCCCAGGTCGCCTTCTCGACAGCTTCCTTCAAGACTTCGACGCAGGCCTTCCAGCGTTCCGCCCGCCGGTAGACACGGGCCAACTCACGCCTGGGCTCCCAGGCCGAGGGAGCGGCAGCCGCGATCTTCTTCCAAGCATCGATGCCTTTCTCTACCGACAGACGTTCGGTCTCCAGCGCCGCAGCGGCCTGGTCTTGCAGCTCCGCTGGAAAGTCCTCAAGCACAGCGTTCGAGGTTGGTTCCTTGCCCACTTGGTCCTCCGGGATGAAAAAGGCAACCGCAGGGTCGCGACCGCATGCTCTTGGCCTGTCGTGGTGGGCAGGCTAAGACCGCGGAAAATGGAGCATTTTATACCATGCTGGCCGCTTCGCATACAACGGGAATGAACCCCATTCTCTCGTCGCTGCTGGCCTTCGCGACCGCCCTGACGGCCCAAGCGGACCCGCGCCGCCCTCCTGCGGTCGGCGGGGCAGACATGCGACGACCGGAGCGGTCCCAGCAAAAACCCGGCTCGCTAGATCTGGAGCGACACGCGGGGAATCCAGGTTTGCCAGGAATCGCCCCGCTCGGGCGTCAGACTGCGGCAGATGACACCCACCCGAGGAAGCTACGGGCCGCTTAGGGCATAGAGCTTGTCACTCGCAGCCCGCAGGAAGCCAAACGCCGAGCCATCCTTACCCCCACCGGTGGCCACGAACTTCTGCAGGTAGTCACGGGCCTGCTGCTTCTGCTCGCTGGCGTGCGATTCCTCATACCATTCGGCGTAGGTCATGCCGCAGTTGTACAGGGCATCGAAAAGTCCGTTGTCCACGTCGAGCGCCTTCTTGAACTCAGACACGGCCTGCTCGTACTGCTTGAGTGACTTCAGCGCCACACCATGGAGGTTGTAGCACTCAGCGCTGTTATCGTTGGCCCGCACGCATTCCGCAAGAACCTGCGCCGCCTCCTTGTCCGCATCGAAATCGAGGTAGAGCCGGCCCAGCGCGATGAACGGCTTGTCCATCCTGGGATTGAGTTCGATGGCATTGCGCAGAGCCAGATCGGCTTCCTTGGGGCGCTCTTGGAAAAGGTACACCAGTCCCAGCCGCCACTGCGCCTTGAAGAGCTTGGGGTCCAGTTCTGTCGCCTTCTTGAGTGCCGTTTCCGCCTTGTCCAGGTGTTTCGCCTCAAGATACGCCTCGCCCAGGTCGTACTGGTAGTTGGCGTTGCTCGGGCTTCGCTGAGCCGCTCCCTCGAATGCGTCGATGGCTTTGTCCCACTTGCGCTGCTTCTGATAGACCTTGCCCAGGTTGTAGTAGGCCATCTCGTAGGTGGGGTCGGTCTGGATAGACAGCCTTAGCTCGCGCTCGGCTGAATCGTAGAGGTTGCTCTTGAACGCCTCGACGCCCTTGTTTGCGATCTCGATGGCCTTGATGCGCTGCTGGCTGCAGACGAAGGCATCGCAGGCCGGCAGAATCAACCCCAACACGAAAATGACTTTCAGATAGCGACTCATCGCGGCTCCTTCCCTTGTCGAATCGCGAGTGCTACTCGCTGCCCGCATCACCGGCGGTGAAGTTGAATGGATACGACACGATGACGATGCCGCCACCGAGCGGCTTGGGGAACTCCCAGCGTCGAACCGCCTGCACCACGCAGTTCTCCACGCGAACGTTGCCCATGGTCGAACTCTGCAAGACCGAGGCGATGACGGTTCCCGTCGCGGCGATGGTGAACTGGACCGAGACGCGACCGGAAAGATCAGCCTTCTTCGTCAACTCGGTTTCGTAGCAGTACTTCACCTCGTTGATGTGGCGCCGGATGATACGGCGGATGATTTCCTTGTCGAGCGACCCGCGCACGTTGGCCTGGCCCGGGATGACGTCTGGCGCGCGTGCACGGCGGCCGCCCAGGCCACCTGCGCCGCGGCCGTAGCCGGACCCGTTGCCGCCGCCGCCGCCCTTGCCGATGGTGCCGAAGTTGCCAAGGCCGATGGTGCCTTCGCCGGTGCCACCACCGCCGGTCCCGGTGCCGACCAGACCAAGGCCACCCACGCCGTACGCCTCACCAATCTGGTTGCCGATCAGGCCACCCAGCACGTTCTCCGCATCGTTCCCGGCCGCCGTGTCGCGACCGAAAATGGAGGCCAGGTGCGAGCCTTCGGCCATCTTCAACACGCCGAGGNNGGCGTTCTTGGCCTGCTCTTCGGCAAGCTTCTTGGCCAGGTGGGGATCCGGGTTGTCCTTGGGGCCCTTGAGGCCGTAAAGGCCCTCTTTGTTCTTGGAGGTCTTCTTCCCCATTTTGCCTTCTTCGCCCTTGTGCCGCTTGCCCTTGCCACCCTGTTCGTCGGGCCCCTTCTTCTTGAGCCACTCAGGGATCTCCTCTTCCTTCTCCTCGGGCGGCTTGATGAGGAAGTTCACAAAGCGACTGTCGGCATTGAAGAGATCGAGAGAGAGCGACTTGGGATCGGGCGGGACGGAGAAGATCATCAGAAGGAACAGCACCAAGCCGATGGCCGTACCCACGGTGTAGGCCTGCTCACTCCAGCGCCAGACCAGGAAGGGCACCGGGAAGGTGCGTGGCTTGGGGGTTGCGCTCACCAAGAAGCTGGTCTCGCCACAGTTGATCTTGGCGCGGCCCCGGTCGCCCAGAGAGAAACTGGCGCCTCGCTGCTGCACGAACTGCGGCAGGGGAACCACCTGGTTGTCCATGAGAACCTCACCCGTCATCGACGGTGTGACGTTGACAAGGAAATCGGAACCCGTGGTGGAGACCAGGGCAAAGGACTGACCGCCAATAAAGTCGGTTCCCAGAGGCGCATCCGAGCCCGCGGCCGCGCCCACCACGAAGTTGGGGTTGGTCCTCCCCCGACGCTTCAGGCCCATGTAGCACAGGGCAATTCCCGCGCCAATGCCGCCGAAGACCACGAAGTCCATGGCCGGTGAAGAGGCCTTCCATTGGAAGTTCTTGCCCTCGCCGCCGTCGTTGATGAATTTGTCGTAGCGGCTCTTCTCGGCACCAAGGTTCAAGATGGTTGCAAAGAAGGCCACCAAGGCCACCACGATCAAGGCGCCGCCCGCGACCAGCATCGACTTGGACTGCCCTTCTGTGCTCCGGCCCGTGGGGTCAGACAGATGGCGGGTCTGGATCACAACACCGCGGTACACGGCCTGGACCTCGACGGCGTGGGTCCCATCCTGGACCTCGACTTCAGCTCCGGCGTGGCTCGCGAAGCCGCCCATGCCGGGTCCCGTGGCAGCATATCCCTGGGGCGCAGCCATGCCCTGGGGTGCGGGGGCAGAATACTGCGCAGGGGCGGCGTAAGCCGCAAGAGGAGGGGCCGAAGGCTGAACCGGTGCCGAATACTGCGGCGCCATGACTTGGGCAGGAGGCGCGGTGACCACCGGCGTGACCGGCGCGGGCGTAGGCGCCCCCGCCTCTTCGGCCGCGAAGGAGATGGCTACGCGAACGTCGCCGAACTGGACCTGATCCCCGGCCTTCAGCTTGGCCTTGGCGATACGCTCACCGTTGAGCAATGTCCCTCGGGTTGAGCCCAAGTCGATTAGCTGAACGTCTTCGGGTCCGTTCACTTCGAGCACGGCGTGCATGCGCGACACGGACTCGTCATCAAGCCGCAGATGGGAGGAGGCCAGCTTGCCGATCTTGATGACCGCCTCCGTCAGTATCTCTTCTCGTACGACCTGATCACCCCTGAAGATCTGAAACTTGACGGGGACTGCGACATTGGCCATTTGGTCTCCTCCGGTTACGGCAGGCCCTGGCCGTCGGCGGCCACGCCTGTGCTCTCGAACTCTGCCACAGGGGCATGCGCCCCCAAGTGGCTAGATGTCTTCGAGCGACTTGAGCATTTCGGGAATGAAGTCTTTGCGAATCTCTATGAGGCTGGAATGCTTGGCTTTGTTGATGGCGTTTACCAACTCGCCATCAGGCCGCTGCAGATCGCCCTCGACGTTGTCGTCTTCGAAATCGTAGACGGTCTTGGACTTGAACTGCTCGCCTTTTTCTTGAGCGAGAGCCGTACCCAGTCCCCCGATGGTGAGAACCGCAATCATTGCTATGAGTCGCATCGATTAACTTCCTTCCTTCGGCTGCACGGGAAGACAAGCACGGAAAGCTCGCCTCCTATTGACAACCAAGATCGAATTCGGTTCCCAACAATTATGGATCGAGTTCTAACCATGAAGCGCAGCGTTGCGCCTACTTCTTCTTGGCAGCAGGTTTCTGCGCCGCGTTCTTGGAGCCGCCGGTCTTGTCGTCAGAATTGTCCGGGGCAGCACTGGGCTCATCCGGTGTCGCCACAGCCGGAGGCGCCGCGGCAGGACCAGGAGCAGCGGCCTTCCCATCGGTTGCTTTTTGATCTGCAGCCTTGTCACTAGCGGCCTTCTTGTCCACTGCGGCCTTCTCTGCCGCCGCGGCCTTGTCTGCCGCTGCCTTTTCTGCCGCCGCAGCCTTGTCTGCCGCCGCCTTCTCTGCCGCTGCAGCCTTGTCTGCCGCTGCCTTTTCTGCGTCAGCCGCCTTCTTGACCTTATCCTCCTCCTTCTTCTTCTTGTCGTCCTCCTCCTTCTTCTTCATCTCCTCCTGCTGGCGCTTCTCCTCCGCCTCCATCTTCTTCATGTCCTCTTCCATCTTCTTCTGCTGCTCTTCCGCCTTGCGCTGCATCTCCTCCGCCTCTTTCATCATCTTGGCGGCTTCTTCCAGCGCCACGAACACCTCGTCGATGTCCTTGATGCGCTTCTCAGCGTCTTTCTTCGCCTTGGGCGTGGGTGCCTTGGTTAGGAAATCCCGATAGTAGGCCTGTGCCTTTTGCAGCATGGGCTTGTCGCTGCCGCCCTTGTATTCCTGATAGAGCAACCCGAGGTTGAAATACGCATCCGGGCGTTGCGGATCGAGACTGCGAGCCTCGTTGTACTTCGCCTCGGCCTCGTCCAACTTCCTGTTGCCGCGCAAGGCAACCCCCAGCCCGATGATCGCCTCATAGTTACGTGGCTTGGCCTTGAGCACAGCCTTGAAGTTTTCTTCCGCGATGTCGTAGTTGCGGAACTTGAGCGAAACCGCAGCCAAATTGAGCCGTGCCTCGAAAAGGGTGGGATCGTTCTCCACCGCAACGGTGAAGTTCTTGATGGCCTCCGTGTAGTTCTTCTTGGCCAAGTAGATCATGCCCAGCGTGTTGTAGACCACCGCCACGGCCTTCTTCATCTCGACTGTGTAACCGGTTCCCTCCGCCGGAGTCTCCTGGGCCGTCTTGTCGGCGTCCTTCTCCTTCGCCTCTTCTTTCTTTCCCTTGCCCTTCTTGGCTTTCTTGCTCGACTCATCCGTGACCGTCGCCTCATCCTCGAACTTGCCGGTCGCGATTTCCTGCGCCCGCTTGATGGCCTGGGCACCGACCAGCTTGGCGGCCTCGGGCAAGTCCAAGTCGAAATAGATGAAGCAAAGGCCGGCGTACGCCTGCAGGCTGTTCCCATCCACTGCGAGAACACGCCGTAGTTCCTTCACCGCCGCGTCGTTGAGCGACTTCTTTTCGGAGCCACTCGCGAGACGAGCCCGCTCGCGGTAAATCTGGGCCATGTTGATGCGGGCGGCGATGGAACCGCTCCAGGGATCAGCCTCAATCGAGCGCCTGAAGAGCGACTCCGCATCGGACTTATTCCCTTCCTGCCAGCTCACGTAGCCCAGATTCGCCAGGGCCGGCGCAAAGGGCTTGGCTGCAGCCGTAAGTTTCTTCCAGATGCTGACCGCGTCGCCCTTCTTGCCACACTCAAGATCCACCGCGGCCTCGTTGCTGCGCGCCTCGAGAAGGGCGGGCACCTGGTCGGCTAGCCTCCTGAAAGCGGATGCCACCTTGGAACAATCCTCGCCGGGAATGGTCCCCCCCTTCTTGGCCTTCATGTAGTCGACAACGGCCTTCTCGTAGTCAGCCTTCTGCTCCTCGCTAATCTGCCGGTCGGTCGGTTTACGCGCGATGAGGGGAACCTCGACGGGACCGGAGAGGCCGGCGGTCGACTTTTGGCCGGGCGCCGCCTCCTCCTCGTCAGGCAGGGTTTCCCGTTTTGGACTTCCGGAACCTCCGGCCGTCGCGCACCCGACGGCCAGGGCAAGCAAGGATGCAAACCCAAACCGGGTCAGAGACGAGCACATTCCGAGACTTCGATTCGTGATCATCGCTGGCTCCTAGTCCTTGGAAGTAACCTGGAGATTGTCGGGCAGGTCCGGGATGACACCGCCGGGTGTGATAGGCGTCGAGACATAGCCAGGTTCCGGCTTCATCTCGGCCGCCAGAGGATACTCGGCGGGCTTCATCTGGTTGAGCTCCACCTCGCACATGGTCGACCACTCGTTGTACCAGGACTCCTTGGTGGCGGCCTTCAGGCACAGGTCGTAGCCGACCACGGCTTTCGACTCGATGGGCTCGGCTTTGTCAACAAGGGCGTCGCAGAATATCTCGCGTGGCCGGTTACCCCACTCGTCCTGCTCCTTGAGATCCTTGGGGATATCCGCGGTGTATAGCTGGTTGACGAAATCCGCATAGACCTGTCCGATCCGGGCCGAGGCCGCGATGGTCCAGTGCGCGACGTGGTGGTCGAGCACGAAGTCATACAGACCCTTCTTGTCCGCGCTGGGACCCGTCAGTTTCTCGGCCAGAGACGTCTTCTCGGTCATGTACGCGAGGAACTTCTTGCTCGACTCCTCGAACTTCTTCTTCTTGGCCGCGGCGACCTTCGGCTTGTCCCATTGCGTGGGCTGCTGGAAATCGAGCCCGGCCGGGAACTTCACGCGCAGGAACTGCTCGTAGAGCTGTTCGGCCCCGTAGAAGGCTGCGCCGGCCGCGGCATAGCGGGCAATAACCTCACGCGCCGCACGCTCACCCGCAGTGGCTCCGGGAATCTTCTTGGCCGCCTCGCCGTGGCTCCACAGCTTGAGAACCTCTTTGAAGTGATCCTGGCCGTCCTTGGCGTACTTGGAATTGCGCTCGAAGACCGTGATCTTCGAACTGGTGGGCGGACCGCACTGAGTGCGCAGTTTCTCCTTCAGCTTCTTCTTCTTGTCCTTGATCTTGGAGTTGATCTCGGCAAAGACCTTCTGCCGGCCGGTCGCGGTCACGCGCTCGACCTTGATACACGCGCCGTTTACGCCTTCTTGAGGACAGGAACGCTTCCACGAGATCTCGCCCAGCTTGAAATGGGCAAGAATCTGCTTGTCCACGCCGCCCTTGGCACCCCACTTCTTCAAGTACGCCGTTAGGTGCTTGACCAGATCGTCGGTCTTGTTCTGCTTCTCGTAGACCTCGCTCATCTGGAACACAACATTGGCCGCATCCTGCGCATCACGGGTTCCGTAGTACTTAACGAAGGCGTTCATGTCGTCGACCGCCTTCTCGAACTCGCCCAAGCCGATGCGGAAGGTGTAGGCGTTGCCGAGCGCGGCCCGCGACTGCTTCTCGCCCGGGAACTTGGTGGCGAACTCCTCGTAGCGCTTGGCCGCCTCGCTGTAGGAGGCGATCTGGTGATAGCCGCTGGCAATTTGGAAGAGAGCCCGCTGCGCCAGCGGATCTTTGGGATGCTTGTCGATCAGTTGCTGGCGGACCCTGATGGCCTGGCCGACCAGACGGGCGTTCTGGAAGCAAAGGCCGGCGTTGTAGAGACGTTCGGCATGTTTGGGGTGATCGGGAATGGTCTCGGCGGCGGCCTCGTATGAGGTGCCGCATTCCTTGTAGTTCTTTTCCTTCTCGTACTGCTTCGCTTCCACCACCAGGCTGTCGGTCTTGAGGCCAATCATCTGCTTCTTGAACTCCTCGTCCTTCATCAGGACGGGATTGCCCAAGAACTTCTCTACCGTGGCCAGCAGCTCTTTGTACTTGCCCATGATGTTGAGGCAATCGAGCAGCAGGTTCGCCGAGTAGATGGCCAGTTCGTCGGTCACGTGCTTGTCGACAATGTCCCTGAACAGCGTCACTGCCTCGTCGAAGTGGTTGTAGTCGTAGAAGATCCTCGCTTTGCGGTACTTGATCTTCACCAACTCCGGCGCATCGGGAACGTACTTGATGTAGGTGTCGAAGGCCGCGATCATCTTCTGCTGGCCAGCCGGGATCTGACGCGGCTTCAGGTCCTTCTTGTCTTTGTCGGGCATGGCCCCGGAGTCGTCGATGTTGAGTGCATTCTTCCACCCCAGCACCGCCGCATAGGCCGCCTCCTTCACGTACTTGCCCTTGGGGTCCAACTGGACGACCTTGGTGTAGGTTTCGGCAGCCTCGGCCCACTGCTCGGTCACCCACAGGATTTCACCGAAGAAGAAGGTCATCTCTGGGGTGTCCTTCTCGTTCTGGAAGTGGTCCAGGTACTCCTTGTAGATGAGGCGGGTGAGCTGATAGGTGTCCGAGTTCTTGGTCCGCTGCGCTTCCTTGTGCCAGATGAGGGCAAGCTCTTTCGTGGTGTCGTGGTAGTTGTTCTTGCACTCAGTCAACACGTCCTTCTTCATGCCTTCCATTTTCTGGACGTACTCATAGGCAGTGCCAAGACGCCTGACCTCTTGCACCTGATCGCGCTTGCTACCGGCCGACAGCGTGTTGCGCAGAATCTTGTACTGCCATTCGCACAGACGGGTTGACTTCTCGTTGAGAGCCATGATCTTGCGATAGATCTTCGACGACTCGGCGAACATGCCCTGTTCCCAGTACAACTCAGCCAGCGACTCCAGCATCTTGGGGGCAAAGTCACCACCCATGCGCTGGAAGAACTCCCAAGCCTTGTCGGGAGCAGCGCCGGGGGTACGCGCGTAGGCCTTGACCAAGTCCTTCTTGGCTTCCTTTTCCAAGGGACCGCGCTGAGCCCTGTCGATCTTGCCGGCGTGGCAAAGCTCAATCACGTTGACGAAGATTCCCAAGGCCGACTTGAAGTTGCCCAGGTTGATCTCCGCCCAACCCTTCTTGTACACGGCGAATCCGTACACCGACGACTTGGGGAACTGTTCCACCTTTTCGTAGAACTTGAGCGCGTTCTCCATCTCGCCCTTGGCGAAGTAGTACTCGGCAAAAGACAGGTAGGCGTTGGGAACGTACTTCGACTGCGGGTAGTCCTTGATGAGACGGTGGAAGAACTCCCGCGCTCGGTCGTCCTTCTTCATCATCTGCAGCAAGTAGGCGAGGCGGAACAGCACCTCATCCATGCGCTCGTACTTCGCATGCTTCGACGCCTCGACGTAGTCCTTGATCGCCTCATTGGCCCACTTCTCAGAATTCTTCTCGGCGTCCTGCTGGTCCTTCTTCAGCTTGGCAGCCAGCGAGGTGTTCTTCTTCTGCTCGGCCTGGAAGATCTTCTCGTCGAAACTGCGCGCCTGCAGGCTGTTGAAGCGCTGCTTTTCGGCGTAGAGCTCGCCCAGCCGGAAGTAGAAGTCGGCCTTCTGGGGGTCGTCATTGGGCGTGATCTTGATGAGCTGGTTGAGGCGGGTGATCTGCTTGTCGGTGATCTGCTGGATCTTCGTCTGCTGTTGCCCGACGAACTGTTCCACCGTCAGAACTGGCCCGGTCTGTTTCTGCTCTTTGGGCGGTTCCTTGGGCTTTGTCAGCTCGGTCTGGGCCCCGCCCTGGACTTCCAGCTCCTTCTTCTTGAATTTCGCATCAGCAGATGCCGTCCCCAAGCCCGCTACCGTGCTGAAGAGAACGATGCCGAGCGAGGCACAGCGAATGGAACGTCGATGATCCTTCATGTTCATTTCCCTTGCTTGGCTGATCTGGGTCCGGTCAGGGTTGTCCGCCCGCCGGTGCCGGTGCCGATTCCGTTGCGGGGGCTTCGCCATCCTCAGGCACTGCACCTTCCTGTCCTCCACTGGCCGGCGCCCCCTCGGGTCCCGCACTTCCGTGCACGCACTTGTTGAGAAGCTTGTAGCGGTAGTAGCCGAGTTCATCACGCCAGTACTCCCCCATGAACGGCCAGAACTCGTGTTCGTCGTCGATACGGACGTTGCTGATATCCTTCACGCGGCCGCTGGAGTCGCTCTGCGACTCAGACTTGACGTCTTCCTCCAGCGAGCCTTTTTCACCCTGGAGAATTTCGTACTCAATCTTGATCACGCGGGTGATAAGAACGCGGAACTCATTCACTAGACGTTCGACGCGCTTGCGAGCGATTTCGCCGGCTTCATTCACCGCCAATGCGCGGGTCACGCCGATTTCGGAATTGAGATTGGTGGCCACCGATGTGCTCTTCCACGAAGCATCCGCTCTCTCAAGCTGGACCAGCTCGCGGTCCAGTTCGCGAATGGCGTCAAAACGGCGAACCAAGCTGCGGTCAGAGAGAACCGCGCGCGCCGCCCGCTCGACCGTCGGGGACAGGCCCGACTTGCCGGAACGAATCTTCACCGCCAGCGCGTAGAACCCGTCGTTGGCGGGGTTGCTGGTCAGCGCCTTGGCAAGGCCTTCCGCCACTTGGGGGACCCAGTCGTTGAACTCTTGGATGGAATTGGCAGCCCGCTCGAAGAGGCAGTTGTAGAAGTAGATGGTCGCCTTGACCGTCAAAGCCTCCGCCACGGATTCGGGTTTGACGAAGTACTCGAAGAATGGAGCGCGCAAGGTGTGGATGTCGCCAAGGGCCTTGGAATACCCCTGCTGCTTGAGCATGAAGTTGGCCCACGAAGCCTCGAACAAGCTGTTCGGCCAGTCATAGGACTCGGGTGAGACCCGGTCGAAGTACTTGGTCGCCATCTCGAACTGGCCGGTGGAATAGAAAACCCGAGCCAGCGATAGATTGGCCAGATCCTGGAAGGGCTTGACCTTGGGATCCTGGCTCTCCTCCGCAGCCCGCAGAACTGCCTTGAACGCCTCCACCGCAGGCTTGGCGGCATACTGACGCACGTAAGTCGCACCTTCAAAAAGCTTGGCCTGTGGGTAGAAAGAGCTCTTGGGCGGAACCAAGTTGAAAAGCGAGACCGCCTCCTGGAACTTGCCTTTGTTGTAGTTGTACTTGCCAAGCAAGAAATACAGCTCGTCGCGCACCGCATCGAGCTGCGGGGCCTCCAGTTCCTGCCGGTTGTACTTTCCGATCTTCTCCAGAACGATGCCTGTATCCACTGGCTGATGCGTGAGCGACGCCAGCCACTGCAGGGTTTCATTGTAGTTGGGATGCGCGGGACCCTTCTGCACGATGCGATCGAAGTAACCCAACGACGCCGAAAAGAACTTCAACTTAAACAGCGTCTTGCCCATCATGAACTCGGCCCGCATCTTCGCGCCCGGGTCGCCCGCCCCTTCTCCCTCGACGGCCTTGTTGAACTCGATCGAGGCACTGTAGTAGTTGCCGAGCTGGTAGAACTTCTCGGCTCGTTCGAGCTCGGGCGTACCGCTCTCGCTGACGGACTTGGTGGTGGCAGAACCCGACGAAGTCTCGCCCGCAGGCGTGGCGCCGGCCGGCTTGCTCTTTTTCCGCCTCTGCGCCCAGGCGTCGGACGTCACCGCCAGGGTGAGTGCGAAAAGCAGGAACAATACGCAACCCTTTTCACGGCTCATGGATGGACCTCGCGTCGGTAACGCCCACCTCAGACGATCTCGGCGGGCAATTGGTGGAAGAGATTAGTCAAGTGTTTGAAATCGCCTACCCGGCCGCACGACCGTAAGCTAGTGTTTGGGTGTTTGCAGGGCTTCAACTCACGAACCGCAGCGATCGAGTCGATGACCCTACCGTCGGTGCTATGCCTAGAAACCGGGCCATCCTAGGCACGTGGATCTGAGGTGTCAAGGGAGAACGTCCCACCACGAACCGCGGTCAACTACGCGAATCTTCGGAATAAAATGTTGCCATGCGGGACTGCTATTCCCTGTTGACAGGTGACCTCACGAAGCTAATATGTCCCATCCTTGGTACCTTACCGTGCTTGCCCTCGGCTTCGACCGAGCGGACAGGAGGAGTCCTTCGATGAGCGCGAAACAGCCTTCCCCGTCACGTCACTTGCTGACCGCCCTGGTTCGCGTCTCCTTTCTGGGAGCGCTACTTCTCGCGCTTGCCTCGTTGGGCAGCATGGCGTGCGAGGACAACGGGATTGGTCGTCCCTGTGACATAGGGGCCGACGCCGGCCAGTCGCAGGCCGTCTACAACAACCAGGCTCTTGAGTGCCCGAGCCGCATCTGCCTGAAGCCCGTCAATCAGGGGTCCCCGACCCTGGATACGGGTCCTTACTGCTCGGCGACATGCTCAAAGGACAGCGACTGCGACGGCCAGAAACGCGACAATGCGGAACGCAGCGATTTGCGCTGCAAGACCGGGTTTGCCTGCGGCGTCGCTTTTGTCGTCGGCCCGCTCTGCTGCCAGAAGCTCTGCCTTTGCAAGGACTTCCTCGGGACGACGGGTCTACAGACGCCTCAAACCTGTGACGTCAAGCTCCCCGAGAACCACGGAAAAACGGCCTGCCAAGAATTGCCGTGACCCATGGCAGGGACGGTTGCCCTTCGGGGCGGCAACCGTCTGCGGATCGTGCAACGGTTGGGGCTCGTGCCGAGGATCTGGCCGCCGCCCTGTTGGAAGCACGTGGCTATCGCATTGTCGAGAGAAACTGGCGGCGCCCCGAAGGGGAGTTGGACTTGGTGGTAGACCATCGGGGCGTTCTTGTCTTCGTTGAGGTCCGTTCACGCACCGGCGAGGAACGTGGACATCCTCTTGAGACGGTGAATGCGCGCAAACGCGCCCGCGTCGTGCGTGCAGCTCGCCTATACATGGAAAGTGCTCAGCCCGCCGCGACGGACTTTCGTTTCGATGTCGTGGGGGTTACCTTCGCGCGTGACGGGGCACGGCCCGCGATCACCCACGTGGAAGACGCATTTCGCGTGGCCTAGAGGCTACGCGTTGGGCGTGGTGTTGTCCGAGCCAGGGGCGGCCGCGGCGGGAATCGCGGCGCCGGCCCTGTCCTGGTCCACCGCGACGCGCTCGCCCTTGATGCGGGCCGCGCGGCCTTGCAGTTCGCGCAGGTAGTTGAGACGCGCGCGGCGTACGCGCCCTCGCTGCACAATCTCGATCTTCTCGATGCGGCTCGTGTGCAGAGGGAAGATGCGCTCAACGCCCACGCCATACGAAATCTTGCGCACGGTGAACGAGGCACACGCCGATCCGGAACGCCGGTCGATGCACACGCCCTCAAACACCTGAACCCGCTCCTTGTCGCCTTCTTTGATCAGAGTGTGCACCCTAACGCTGTCACCTGGCCGGAAGGCCGGAATGTTGTCCCGCCGGGTGGCATCTTCAATTGCTCGTATCAGTGGGTGCGTGCTCATGGGTCAGCTCAAGGCAAGGGCGTATTTACTACGCGGAAGGAGGCCCGCAGTCAACATCTACATGGGAACCCTGAGAGGGTTCGCTCCGCCCTTCGGCCCCACACCCGCCTCCCCCCACCCCGCTCGCTTC
>PMLB01000325.1:28395-82635 GCA_003158735.1 Myxococcales bacterium
GGGGGCGCTCTGGCTCTGGCGGGCCTAGCCCGCCAGAGCTTACGCGATCGTGGGAACAGTGTTCCCAGTACTCAAGTCCAAAACCGGTGGGCTCCCTAGGCGACTAGATCCGCTCCAAATCGGCGAGCATGGCCCTTTCTTCTTCAGTCAGAGGGCACCGCTCGATCAAATCCGGACGGCGCGACAAGGTGCGCTGCAGCGCTTCCCGACGACGCCAGCGCGCCACTTCGGCGTGGTTTCCTGAGAGCAGAACTTCCGGTACCCCAAGCCCGCGAAAAAGGGGAGGCCGGGTCCATTGGGGAAATTCCAGTCGGCCGCCCGAGAAAGATTCCTCCACCACCGACTCTCCGCATCCCAAAACTCCCGGCACCAGGCGCGCCGTGGCCTCGATGACAGCCGCGGCCGCGACTTCGCCGCCCGCCAGCACATAGTCCCCGATGCTCACGGACTCGTCTGCGTAGAGTTCGGCGATCCGCTCATCCACTCCCTCATAGCGGCCACAGATGAGCATGATGCGACCCCGAGTCGCCAAGTCTGCGGCGCACTTCTGGTCGAACAGCCTGCCAGATGGCGCGAGCAGCAGCCTGTGGGCTCGCCCCCTGCGGTTTTCCACATCATCAATGGCCGCCGCGACGGGTTCGGGGCGCAAGACCATGCCAGGTCCTCCGCCGTATGGCGAATCGTCGACTTGACGATGCCGACCTGGCGCGAAGTCTCGCGGGTTGGTTCTTTCGACGGTGATGAGACCGCTGGCGACAGCCTTTCCCAGCAGGCTGGCCTGAAGAAACGAAGTGAAGACCTCGGGAAACAGGGTGATGATCTCGATCACCAAGCGGGGCGGCGTCGTGCCAGCGGCGTCTTTTGCGTCAAGCGGGTCATCACTCATGAGGGTCAACCACCACGCGTTTCTTCGAGCGGTCGATCGCCACAATGTACTCCGGCACAGCAGGAAGCAATCGCTCGGCCTCCTCCCCGCCGCCAACCACCATGACGTCGTGGCCTCCGTTCCAGAAGACGCTACTCACAATGCCGAGACGGCGTCCCGCGCGGTCTTCGACAACGCATCCGACGAGATCTTCCACGTAGAATTCGCCCGCGCCCAGCGGAGGAAGCGTCGCCCTAAGCAGCCACAACTGCCGCCCGGTCAGAGACGCCGCCCCATCTCGCGTCGACACCCCCGCCAGCCTGAGCAGAAATCCGTCGGCAACCCGCCGCACCGCCGTTACCGTCGCGGGGGTTTCAGCTCCTGGCTCGCCAATCGTTGCCTCCAGTGGCAGTGCGGCTAGGTCCGGCCGCCAGCCCTTTGAGTGAAAAGGGCGAAAACTGATCTCGCCGGTATTTCCATGCGGTCGCCCCAAGGTTCCAAAGGGCAGACCATCGGACAATACGCTGTTACCCGCGGAGCGCAGCGGACGCCCCCCGCGCTACTCGATGATCTCCAGAATCGCGCGCCGCTTCATCTTGGCTGACGCGGCGGAAAGAACCGTGCGAAGGGCCTTGGCCGTGCGGCCTTGGCGGCCGATGACTCTCCCCAAGTCTGACTCGGCTACCTTCAACTCGAAAACCGTGGCGTCCGCCTCATCGATCTCCTCGACCGCAACTTCGTCGGGGTGCTCCACCAGCGCCCGGGCGAGATAGAGCACCAGCTCGCGCAGAGGCGGCGCTGTCTCAGAACCTCCTGCAGAGGGGGCGCCCTCGGTCACAGGAGCACTACTCGGTAGGCGGCGCTACGACGGCGCGCCTGACCTTCTTGAGGAGCTGGCCGACGGTCTCGCTGGGAACGGCCCCAGCAGCCAACCAGTGGTCGACACGAGCAATGTCGAACTTGACCTCGGGCGGGCTGCGCCGCGGGTCGTAGATGCCAACTTGCTCGATCAAACGTCCATCTCGGGGACTCCGGCGATCCGAAGCTACCACGCGATAGTGTGGGGACTTCTTTCCTCCGCCGCGGGTGAGTCGTAGTGTGACGGCCATGTTGTTTGGACCTTCGTGGGCTCGAACTGAGCTAAGGGCTGAGAGTGATTATAACGCAAGTGATTGTCAAGGCGAAGGTGGTTATTTTCGCTGCCTAATTGTCTTTGCCTGCACGCGGCAGTGGCTACTGCTCACAGTGACAATAGGATGAGCCTGTGGGATTTTCTCCTGGTTTCATGCGGCCGCGCCCCCTAACCCACCTCCTGCTAGCCTTGTTCGCAGCCCATTTCGCGCGTCCGATCAGCCTTTCCTTCGCCAGCCCGAGCGAACGCCGTGCGACAGTTTTCTACACCGCACAGACCCGAGGCACGCTTGAACCTTGTGGCTGTACCAGCGATCCACTGGGCGACATCGCCCGGGTGACCGCACTGGTGCGCAGGAGCGCACGAACTGGCGCCACTCTACTGGTTGACGCCGGCAATCTGACCTACCCCGCAGGCGAAATTCCGACGGGCAAACAAGAGGCCGCCGATCTTGTGGCAGGCTTTCTGTCCCGCGAGATCGCCCGCCTGCCCTTGGGCGGCTCGGCCCTCGGTGAGACCGATCTCGTGCGCGGAGTCGCCAAGGTTCAGCCCAAACGCTTGGCCGCCAACCTGGAGAGCCTTCCTTTCGTCGAACCGTCGCGTATCAGCCTGGTGGGGGGAATCAAGATCGGGGTCTTCGGCCTGGTGGCTCCAGCCCTCGCGCGAGAGAAAGGTCTGCGCGCAGAAGATCCAGTCAGCACGGCTCGTGCCGAGGCCGACCGGTTGCGCGCGGCCGGCGCCGAGATCGTCATCGCGTTGGCGCCCCTCGATCACCGGCAGGCGCGTGCGGTGGCGCGCGAGGCAGCGCCTGACTTCGTCGTGCTGGGAAATGACGTGGGCGAGGGATCGCCGCGCGCAGAGAACGTCGGCAGCGCTTTCCTTGTGGTCCCAGGTTCTGAGATGCAGCGAGTGGGTAGACTGCAGATCGTTCTTCGCCAGGATGAGGCACGGTCGGCTCGTGCGCCCTTGCGCGATGCCGGTGGACCGGAAACGAATCGCCTGCGCACCGAGGAGATCGATCGCCAGGTTCGCCAACTGGATGCTGACCTTACACGTTGGGAGAACGACGCCAACAGCGACGCGGCCTTTGTGGCTGCCAAGCGCCAGGAGCGAGACGAACTCCGCACCGAGGCTGCGCGGCTGGCCAGCACGCCCTGGACAGCGCCGGCCCAGGGCTCATATTTCGTCAACGAGCTTCTGCCCATCCGACGCAACCTGCCCCGCGATCCGGCCCTGGCTGCCAGCATGCGAGAGCTCGACAAGGCGGTGGGTGCCGCAAATCTCAAGGTGGCAGAGCCGCCGCCCTCTGCCGAAGCAGGCCGGGCGCATTTCTCGGGTGGCGCTTCTTGTGTGCGCTGCCACAAGGCTGCGGCCCGATTCTGCAAGCGCACAGCCCACGCACACGCGTGGCGGACATTGCAGGCCGTGGGCAAGACCGGCCATGGCGACTGTGTCAGTTGCCATGTCACGGGCTACGGCGAGGTGGGCGGGTCGAGCCTAGGTTTCAGCAATGGTCTGGAGAACGTCCAATGCGAGGCCTGCCATGGCCCGGGCTCGATCCACGTCGAGAAGCGCGGGCTGGAGAAACCGCTGGCACTGAGCACACGCACACCCGAGTCGGTGTGCGCGCACTGCCACAACGAGAAACACTCCGATACCTTTCAGTACCAGGCCTATCTGCGCGACATCATAGGCCCCAGCCATGGCGAGGATGCACGCGACGATCTGGGGGTGGGACCGACCGCCAAGGATCTGCGCCGAGCCGCCGAGAAACGGACGCGCGTCACTGCGGGGTGGCGGCGACAGCCCTAGTGCCTCCGGTCAGAAGAGCGGTCATGTTTCGGTGGACGAGACGNNTCGGCCGCCCAAACGTGGCCGAAATTCCGACCGGAGGCACTAGCCGTCGTGCTTCTTCGGCCATGAGCCGGCGAGTATCTGGTCGAGCAAGTCGCTCTCGATATTGCCCCCGCTGACCAAGACCACCACACGCCGGCCTTGCACCGGGAGCTTGTCTTCCATTAGGCCGGCCAGCGCGACCGCTGCCGAGGCCTCGCACAGGATGCCCAGGGACCGATACGCATACACGATGGCCTGCCGGATGCCGACCTCACTCACCAGAGCAACCTCGGGGAAGTAGTCTTTGGCCATGGCAAATGTGCGCTGGCTGACCGCGCCTTCCAGACCCTCGGCCAGGGTGGGACCGCCCTCATATTGGGTGTAGGCCAGACCATCCTCCAGCGAGCGCTTCATGGCGCAATTGGCTTCGGGCGAAACGCCCAACACGCGAATTCCGCGCGGGACCATTTCCACCCCCAGCCCGGCCGCCAGACCGCCGCCGCCCACCGGAGTCACGACCGTGTCCACGTCAGGAAGCTGGGCCAAGATCTCGCGCGCCAACACGCCACCATTTCCGGCGATGACCCAGTCATCGTCGAAAGCAGATGCGAAGCTGAGCGAGGGATCTGCCACCGCCCGCCGACGGGCCTCGGCCTCGGCGTCGTCATAGGACGCACCCACGACTTCCAGTGCCGCGCCCAGCGCCAAGATACCGTCGCGCTTGCTCTGGGGCGTCTGGGCGGAGACCAGCACCCGGGCCTCGACGCCGAACTCTCGAGCCGCCAGAGCGATGCCCAGGCCGTGGTTGCCTGCCGAGGCAGCGATGATCCGCTTCTTGCCTGCCTGGCACATCCCCGCGACGAACGCCGCCGCCCCACGCAGCTTGAACGAGCCAGTTCGCTGCAGCGACTCGAGCTTGAGCCACACATCCGCGCCCGTGCGACGGCCCAGCACGGGCGCCGGAACCAGCGGCGTCACGCGCACCAGTCTGCGCACCCGCTCGGCGATGGTACCGCCGGTGACCTGGGTCCAGATGTCTGGGTCGAACAGGCGCATGGAGTCGTTGCAAGCTAGCAGCGCAGCCCGCAAAACGCCATGTGTCTGCGTGCGTTCGGCTGCCCAGGGCGGTACACCTAGATCGATGTTCGACGTCGACATTGCCCGGCTGGTGCGCTCGGGCCAGGTGGAAGCAAGCCGGGCCGACCGGGTGCTCTGGCTGTGGAACGAGATCCGACGCCTCAAGCGCGACAAGAACGCCTTCGTGCCCGCCCACAACTACCAGGTCCCCGAGGTACAGGCCATCGCCGACACCGTCGGCGATTCATTCGAGCTGGCGGTGCGCGCTCGCGAGGTGAAAGCACGCCTGGTGGTCTTCTGCGGCGTCCGCTTCATGGCCGAGGGCTGTGCCACGCTGGCCCCGGATGTGCCGGTCTACCTGCCCAATCAGCAGGCGCTCTGCTCGCTGGCGGAAATGGATGCAGACGATCTCGAGGAACGGCAGGAGTTCTTGCGCTCGCTCGGGCGCAAGTTCGCCACCATGACCTACGTGAATACCTACGCCAGCGTGAAGGCCCTGTCCGATGTTTGTTGTACCAGTTCCAACGCGGTGAAAATCGCCGACCGGCTGGGTGTGCCGGACCTGCTCTTCGTGCCTGACCAGAATCTCGCCTATCAGGTGGCGCTTCAGACCCGGCGCATGTACCTGCCTCCACCTGAGCCGCACCAGTTCCATCCGCGCGAATACCTTGCGCGCATCGAGCCTCTACTCCGGGATGGTGAACGCGCGGGCCTGGTCGGCAATGTGTTCGCCTGGGAAGGTGCCTGTCACGTTCACCATCAAATGACCCTGGCCGATATCGCCCACATTCGCCAGGAAGATCCCGAGGCGGTGGTCATCGTGCACGGCGAGGTGAGACCCGAACTACAGCAGGCCGCCGACGAGGTCATGTCGACCTCGCAGATGGCCAAGTACGTCGCCGGCCACCCCGAGAAGAAGCGTCTAGCCATTCTGACCGAGTGCGGGCTGGTGGTGCGTCTGGAGCTGGAACACCCCGACCGGCAGTTCTACAAGCCCTGCCGGCTGTGCGAACACATGAAGGCCATCACCCTGGAGAGCGTCTACCAGACCCTGCGCGACGAACCGGCCCAGTGCCTGGTCACGGTTCCCGAAGGCGTGCGCCAGCGCGCGGCCGCTGCCATGCTGCGCATGATCGATCTCGGGGCCTGAAATTCGCTACGGGAACACCAGCACATTGCGCGGGCCATAGCTGGCCACCAGTCCATCGATGTGGCGCCTGACGAGATCACGCCGAGCCACCACCGCCCGGATCTCGCTGGCGGTCAGGATTTGGTACTCGTCTGGGCTCGCCTGGGCCAGGATTCGTTCCAAGTCAGGCACCGTGACCCGGTCGAGGGCCTGATACAGCTGGCGCGAGAATCGCTGGGTCCGGTGCAGGATCGAGCGCGTTTTCTGGTTTCCCTCCGGCTCGATGAAGAACGACATGGTGTTGTCCATGAAGAGCAGGCGTGAGCCGTCGGCCGATGTCTTCATGTTCCCGCCGCTGTAGCGGTCAGGGTTGGAGGTCAGAAAATCAAACACCACCAGCTGCGACAACTGCGCCGCCAGGGAGCGCTTGTCGACCGGGATGGGCTGCCCCTGCGTGAGCCACTGCATGCTCTGATGGATTCCCTCGGGTGTGTCCAAGTCCGAGTCCTTGATCCCCGGCACCCAGTACATGACCACGCCGGCAGTCCTGCCCGTGGGATTGAATACCGTCTCAGCCCGAATGCGCGGCAAGGCCGTCAGACTGTCGGGATCGAGGTGCGAGAAGATCTCCTCGCGGCTCACCATACGCGGCGCGGCCGGTGGCACCGCATCCAAACCCAGCAACCGGTTGAGCCGGTAGGCCGCCACTTCCTTGCGCGGAATGGTCCGCAAGTCGGTCTGCGCAGGTTTGAAGGCCGCGCGCGAGCCGTCGGCGAGTTCGACCCGGAAGGACAGTGTCGAGCCCCCCTTGTTGAGCTTCATGCCCAGGATGGCCTGCATGCGCACACGCTGCAGGAGCATCTCGTCGGACATACCCAGGAAGGTGCCGGCGGGCTCCTCTATGATGGCAGGGTTGGGCGGTCTCGACAGCTCGCCGCGCGGCAGAAGTGCCAGGGACGCTTCCGGACCCGCCCCTCCACGATTGCGCGCCTGCTCCGCTGTGGCCCGTCCGCGCTCGCTGAAGAAATGCACGGAGGCTCGGGTAGCCCAAGTGGCGCCGGCGAGAGCACTCGCCAGCACCAGGGCTTCAGCCGCCACATATCGCCCGAGTCGCACCGGACAATTTTAGTGCCTGATGCTCGCCAGCACAAACAAGGCGCTGTCAGTCGTCCAGAGCCTGCTGAATTGCCGCATCGATCTCCGCCCGCCGCCTCTGCCCGACCATGACTCTGCGAATGACTCCATCGCGTCCGATGATGACCAGGTGGGGCAACGAGACCACTCGGTACAAGCCGCCGACCTCCCGGTCATCGAATAAATTCGGGTAGGGCGCTGGGTTCTGGCTCAGGAAAGCCTGGATTTCGGCCTTGTCGACCATCGAACCCTCGGAGCTGATGGCCAGAAACTCCACTCCCTGCGACCGCCGTGCGCCGTAGAGGTCGTGCAGTGTGGGTGCAAGCGCGATGCAGGGCGGACACCAACGGGCCCAGAAATCGAGCAGCACGACCTTGCCGCGCAGCTCGGCCAGCGCCACGCTGCCCGACGTTCCATCGATGCGCGGGAGCACGAAAGCGGGCGCGGGAACTCCGCGGCCGACCGGCGCAATGGCATCGCGGTGGTGACTGAGCCAGACGATGTTCAGGCCAAGAGCGCAGGCTAGCACGCCGCCCACGATGGCCGCGGCCACGTGGGCGCGTTTGAGCGGCTCGGCCGGTTCGGGCGTTGCCGCGGCTGGCTCGCCCGCTGCTGCGGCTTGTGCCCGGGAAGGACGGCTGCGCGCCAGCCGAACCCCGAGGACAAGAATCACGAGCGCCCAGGCCAGCGCGATGACCTGGATGGTCGGGGCTACCAGTCTTGCCGCAGCCGCCAGGGTAGTGTGCGAACCCACCAACTCGGCCAGGCCCGAAAGCAAGAGATACGGGATGCTGCAAGCCGCGCCCAGCTCGATGTCGAGCCCCGGATCGCGACGACCCCGTCCCGCCAGCACGCTGATAGCAACTCCAGCCGACAGCGCGACCAGCATGGCCGAGCGCAGGTCCTGGCCCACGATGCCCAAGAGCTGGGCCAGGGTTCCCGCGACGGAGGCCTCGCGCACCATGAGGGCCGCGCGCGCCAGCGCTGGGAGATGAAAACACAGCACGCCCAGCAGCAAAATCGCCAGGCCATCGCCCACCCCACCGCGTTCCCGCGCTTGAATGTCGGCCAAGGCACGCCCCGGCGCCACCATGAGCGTGCCCACGCGGAGCAAGAATGCCGGTCTGGACGGGCCTCGACTGTCGTTCATCGGCTAGTGCCTCCGGTCAGAATTTCGGCCACGTTTGGGCGGCCGATCCATCCCGGCCGGCTGCGTTGCTCCTCGGTTANNTCTTCTGACCGGAGGCACTAGTGGTGGTCGTCCCGTTGCTGGAGCAGTTTCTTGGCCGCCGTCGCGAGTGTGCCCGGGATGTTCTTGGAGCGCGAGATGTTGCGCAGATCGCCCTGGTGCAGGTGGGCCAGAAAGCGCAACGACGACCCGAGCGGGCACTTGGGGTTGCTCACCAGGGCCAGCCTCACGGCGTAGCCCTTGGTGCAGTCGCGGCTGTTGGCGATGTAGCGAATCACGTCGTCGCACACGTTGGTGCTGCCCGCGATTCGCTGGATCTCCATGTCCGTGATCTGGGGCGAGCGAATCACGGTCATAGCCACCAGCCTGTTGGCGTCACGGACCAGCATCTTGCGACAGTAGGCGTTCCCGATGGTCGCCAGCCGGATCTTCTCGAAGATCTTCAAATGGTCGAACTTGATGAACGACATGCCGATGGCTCGCTGCTTTTCCTCGGGTGGCAGTTCCTCGTCGAACAGCTCCTCGCTCTGCCCGGAGGCCTGGTCGGTAGCCGAGGCCGCCTCGGCCGCGGTCAGCGCGGCCTGGAAGCGCCCGTCGGTGACCGCCCCATCCGTGGCCTCGGGGTCCTGTCGAATCGCGCTCACGATTTCGTCAAACCCGGGGATGCCCTCCAGGCGCACGCCGTTGCGCGCGCACAACTCCACCGCCCGGTTGACCGAGGACATGCGCGCCCGCTTGTTGAAGAACAGCGCCTCCACGATGGCGGGACAGCGCAACAGGCGCACCTCATTCTGCGAGATGATCTCGAGCAAGCTCTCGTCGAGACGGCCCGCCAGCATGAGAAAGGTTTCGTCGGCGGCAACCGGGTTGTAGAGAATCCTCTCCAAGGCAGCCGTGCGCTGGTCGGGCAACCTGGCGGCGAAGAAGTGCAGCAAGGGCGCCGGCAAGGCCTCGCCCAGGGGCGGGTTGATGACGTTGTCGGGAAAACTGGCCGGCGCGGCCTCGGCGGCCGTCCTAACCGCCGGCTCTGCGTCGAAGGACAGTTGGTAGATGGCCACCAGCAACTCGGCCGGCCGCACCGGCGCCATGCCTCGCACCGCCATCAGCTTGGCGGGGGTTGCGCCGCCAACCAACCTGGCCACGGCAGGCGAGAGACCTGCCGCGGGAAGCGGCTGGAGCAGCAAGGATCCCCCTTCGCTAGGCATGGTTGCGCTCGAAGAGGATGCGCAGTCCTCGCAGGGTCAGAAGCTCGTCACACTCTTCGATGGTGGACGACTCGCGCGCCACCAAAGCGCTGAGGCCGCCAGTGGCGACCACCTTGGGCGCGTAGTTCATCTCCGTGCGGATCCGGTCGACCAGAGCGTCCACCATCCCCGCGTAGCCAAAAACCAGGCCGGCCTGGATACTGGCCACCGTGTTGGTTCCCACCACGTGCTTGGGCCTGGCAATTTCCACCCGCGGAAGACGGGCGGTGGAACGATAGAGCGCATCGGCCGAGACCATGAGACCGGGGGTGATGACGCCTCCGGCGTACTCCCCGCGTGCCGTGATCACGTCGAAGGTGGTAGCGGTGCCGAAGTCGACCACGATGGCCCCTTGCGGCCACTGCGCATAGGCGGCCACCGCGTTGACGATGCGATCCGCGCCCAGATCGCGTGGGTTCTCGTAGAGCACGGCCATCCCGGTTTTCATCCCCGGCCCAACCACCAAGGCGGTCACGCCGAAATAGCGCACAAAAAGCCTTTCCAACGGCGCCGTGGCAGGAGGGACGACCGACGATATAATGGCCCCCGTGACCTGCTGCATAGTCAGGCCTCGTAGTGCTAGCAACCCTGACAGGGTAGCCGCGTACTCGTCTGCCGTGCGTTCGACTCGCGTTTCCATGCGCCAGTCGAAACGCAGGGCTTCGCCCTCGAACAAGCCGAAGGCCGTATGAGTGTTTCCAATATCAACCGCGAGTAGCATGGGAGCTGCATGATTGTATCTGTATCTGCGCGCCGGTGCATGTTTGAGCGAGCCTTCGCGGACACGGCCCTTCGAGCCGAGCGGGAGCCCGCTTGAAACGAACAGGGCTATCGGCTGATCTCCCGGGCCTGATTGCGGCGGGCGGCGGTTCGCGTTGGCGGCCCCGTTTCCCCTCGGGAATCATCATGCTGGCTCTGGTGGCCGGCCTGATCTTCGCCGGGTGCTGGCTGCTCGATGCCTACTGGCTGGGCCAGCGGAGCGGCCCGTCCCTGCGCCTAGGCCCGCTGCAGCTCCTGCTCGACCTCGACGCGGGTACCCTGCAAAACGAGCTGGGCGCGCTCGCTCAAATCATCGTGGCGGTCTTGGGCATCGCCATCACGGTGGTGTCCATCGTGGTCCAACTGGCCGCGACTCGCTACACACCCCGCATCGCGGACATGTTCTTCCGCGACAAGACCAACCTCGCCATCATTGGCTTCTTCGTGGTGGCCTGTCTCAACGCGGTTTGGGTCACGCTGTCGGTCTCCAGCAACTACGTCCCACGCATCACCATCGTGATGACCCTGCTGATGACCAGCGCCAGCCTCCTGCTCCTCATTCCCTACTTCGCCTACGTGTTCGACTTCCTCGACCCCGGCAAGATAGTTCTGCGCATCGGCCAGCAACTCGTCGATGCAGCCGTGGGTCGCCGGTTGGGCCGCAAGGCCGCGCACGATCTGGCCGCGCGCCAGGCGATGAGTGTGGCGGCCATGGAGCATCTTTCCGACATCGCGGTCAACGCCGTGGCTCAGAAGGACAAAATCATCGCCTCCCACGCCACAGCGGCCCTGCGCGAAGCCGTGGTTCACTACCAGCCCCACAAGACAAGTCTGCCTGCTGAGTGGTTTGCCGTCGGCTCCCGCATCCGGAGTAACCCTGACTTCATCGCCATGGAGCCTGAGTCTCTGCGCGAGCTTGAGCGCCAGCAGCTTTGGTTCGAATGGAAAGTCCTGCGCCATCTGCGCAGCGTATTTTCCGAGTCGCTTAACCATCTTCCCGAGATGGCCCATGTCGTGGCCATCGAATCGCGCTACGTGGGCGAGGCTGCCTTGCAGCGCGATGACCGCGCCGTGGTTGCGGTGGTGGTGAAGTACTTCAACACTTACCTGCGCGGGGCGCTCAACGGCCACGATGTCCGCGCCTGCTACAACATCTTCAACCAGTACCGCCTGCTGGCCGAGCTTCTGCTCCGGCAAGGTTGGTCCGATCTGGCGCTGACTATTGCGCAGCACTTTGCCTACTACGGCCAAGTCGCGCGCGGGGCCGGGATGGGCTTTGTCACCGAGACTTCGGCCCACGATCTGGGCGCGCTGTGCGAGCGCGCCTTCGAGCTTACCTCGCCGGCCCATGACGCCATGCTGGGGATTTTTCTCGAGGTCGACAGGGAACCCGAGACCAAGACTGACGAGAAGGCCTTGCGCGGCGTGCGTAAGGCTCAGGTCAAGCTGGCCACCTACTATCTAGTCCACGGGGCCGATGGCTACGCGCAGCGCATCTGCGACGACATGCGTTCGGAGAGTCCCGAGCGTCTCAATTCGATCCGCACCGAGATGTTGCGCATCCACGCCAAAGACTTCTGGGAGGTCACGGATCGCGGCGTAAACTTTGACTATCTGGACGAGTTCCGCAGGGGAAAGCTCGACCAGTTCTTCGACGGTCTAAGTTTGAGGTAGACTAAACACTTACGGATGACGCACCAATGACGCCTGACCTGGGCCCCTCCGTCGACGATTCTACCGAAGACACCGGTTCTTCGAGCCAGCAGCGGTTCGGGTTCACGCTCAGTACCGAGAGCCCGCGCATTCTGGTCGTCGACGATGAACGCGTGATTCGCGAGATGCTGTCGGATTTCCTCGGTCTTGAGGGCTACGTGGTCCGTACCGTGGAGGACGGCGTGCAGGCATTGGAAGAGCTGCAACGCCGCAGCTACAACCTGGTCATCTCAGATCTCAAGATGCCCAACATGAACGGCCTCGAGCTGATCGAAAAGATCACCGAGCTGGGCATTCCGGTGCTGACCGTCATCATGACCGGCTTCGGTACCGTCGAAACCGCCATCGAAGCGATGAAGCATGGCGCCTACGACTACGTGCTCAAACCCTTCCGCGTCGAGGAGGTCGTCCACACCGTGCAACGCGGGCTCGACCGCCAGCGCCTGCAACACGAGAACCTGCGTCTCAAGGACGCCCTGTCCATCTACAAGATCAGCGAGGCCATCGCGACCTCGCTTTCGCTCGAGCGGGTGCTCGATCTGGTCCTCGATTCCGTGCTCGATGCGGTTAATGCCGACGTCGCCAATCTGCTGCTGGAGAGGCCCCAGCCCGAGCGCCGCCCCGGGGATCCGTCAGGGCCCTTCGTCGAGTATGCGCGCAAGGTTTCCCCGCGCTTCGGTCCCAGCGACACGGCGCCGCCGCTCAACTTCGCTGAGGTCTTGCCCCTGTTTCAGGAGGACAAGCCCCTGCTGGCGCATGGCGCCCGCGCGCACCGATTCTTGCTCGGCCCACCCGAAAAGCGCCTGATCAGCTTTTGTTCCATTCCGCTCAAGCTCAAAGGCCGCATCATCGGCATGCTGAGCGCGTATAGCTACAGTAAGGGCGCCAAGTTCAGCGAAGGCCAGCGCAAGATGCTCTACGTACTCGGCAGTCGCGCGGCGGTCTCCATCGAGAACGCGCGCCTGTACGAGAGTCTGGTCGACACCAACAAGGATCTCAGCCTGGCCAACGTCTCGCTGGAGGAGAACTTCCGCCAGACCATCATCGGATTCGCCCACGCCCTGGAAGAGTCCGACCGCTACACCCGCGGCCATTCCGAGCGCGTGTCGACCTACGCGCGCCTCATCGCAGTGGGTATGCGCATGCCCGAGCCGCAGATTGAAACCATCGTAAAGGTCGGCCTGCTGCACGACGTAGGCAAGATCGGCATCCGCAACGACCGGCTCAACAAGCCTGGCAAGCTCACCCCGGAAGAGCTGGCTATGTTCCGCTCGCACCCGGCCAAGGGCAAGCGCATCCTCGAGCCCATTCCGTTCATGCGGGACATCGTGCCTGGCTGCTACTGCCACCACGAGGCCTGGGACGGCTCTGGCTACCCCCAGGGCCTGCGTGCCGACGCAATCCCGCTCATCGGCCGCATCGTTGCCGTAGCCGACGCCTACGACGCCATGACCACTGACCGTGCCTACCGCCAGGCACTGCCGCATGTCATCGCCTGCGGCGAGCTGGAGCGCTGCAGCGGAACCCAGTTCGACCCGGAGATCGTCCGCGTCTTCTTAATGCACATTGAAGAGCACCGGAAGCTCGAACTTCTGGCCAGTCGCATCGTCCCGCGCTGAGGGCAGGGCCGACCGCAGGTCCTCCCTGGCTCTCGCGCATCCCGATCGGACCCGGCGACCGCAGGTCGTCACTACCAGCCTGACTCATCCCTGCCGTAGGAGCGACCTGCGATGGCTTATAGAAAAAGGGCCCTGGGATTCTTGTCCCAGGGCCCCTTCTTTTGACTACTTCGACTACTTCTTGCTAGCCGTTGCTACAGGCCGGTTCCAGCCAGCGCCATGGTGGCACTGTTGCCCGGCGTCCCGGACACAGTCAGGCTGCCTGTCTTTGCAGCCGCCGAGCTCGGCTCGAACCGCACACCGATGTCACAGAACCGAGACCCACCATTGTCGACGCCGAGCTGCACGCCTACGCAGTCGTCCCAGATGATCCTGAAGTCGGATCCGGTCAGCTTGGTGGTGAGCAGGCCCGTGGGTGGAGCACCAGCAGCATCCTCGACCCAGAGCTGAATCACCTGATGCGCTGTCGCAACGAAGACCGGCGGCGTGCCCACGGGAAGGCTAAGGAAGTCGGTCGGCGTAGTGGCCAGGGTCGTAAACAGCGGGGCTGGCGTCCCCGGCCCGGTCACAAAGGCCAGCGGAGCGATGGCCTTGCCCTTCACTGTCACTGACTTGGTGCCACCGTTCTTGCTGACCACGGTCAGGGTAGCCGCGACGCTGCCCAGAGCAGTGTCCTTGTCCGGCTTGAACGTGATCGTCACTGTGCAACTGCCGGTGTCGATCAGGCCAGGCTGATTCGGGTCCGCAGCGGTTGCGCAGTTGTTGGGATCGAGCAGGTAGTTCGTCGAGTCGCTGAGGGTGATGGCGAGAGCACCACTGGACTGTGTCGGCGCCCCTGGAGTAGCGGCATTACCGTTCTGGATGGTGAAGGTCTCGCTCACGGTTCCCACCGTGGTGCCCACCGGCTGATCCGGGAAGTCAGATGGGTTGGCAGGCGTCAGGGCGAGCCCTGCCGGGAAAACGCCCCGTGCTGTCACGGGAGTCGACCATGCCTCAATTCCACTCGTGGCCTTTGCCTCCACCTCGAGAACGTACGTTGCTGCCGCCGCCGGAATCAACCCAGTGGCACTCGGTGAGACCGACAATGCAAACGAGCAAGTCTCGCCTGCAGCGATTGCCTTGTTGCACGTGGTAGTAGCTGCGAACTTGGCGACGTCAGCAAGGGCTGGTGCAGTGGTGACCGGGGTTGTGTTGGGGTCCAGCGCTCCGACTACCAGAGTCACTGCATCACTCGCCACCTCGCCCTGGTTGGTGATGGTCATCGGCATCGCGGTCGATGTCGCAGTGTACAGCACATCTCCGAACTTGTTCCCAGCGGTGGGACCGGCGATGACCAACTTGGCCGGCTTTGGCACCTTGCCGATGAACCCAGCCGCCGCCGTGTTTCCTCCAACGTCGACGATGCTAACCCGACCCAGTCGGTACTGGTCGACCGAGCTTAGCGGATGGAAGGTGACCGAGAAGGTGCAGCTCCCGTTGGCTGCCACGGTCACGCTGTTGACGTCGCTTGCATTGCAGGGTGTGGCGCCGACATTGGTGTGGACCACGAAGTCTCCCTGATTGGGGAAGCCTGTGGTTCCCGCAACCAGGGCGGCGGCGGTAATGGCGCTCGTGCCGGCAGTCAGAGAGAACACCTGTGCTGTCGAATCAGTGCCAGTTGGCGTCGATCCGGTCGGGTTGAAGTTGAAGAACGACGGCGTGATGAGAGGCGCTCCAGTCGACGCCGCGCTCCAGCCGTGGGCCGTGATGGCCTGGGCGTGAGCCGCGTTGTCGGCGTTGATGTCCAGGGTGGCCTGGTAGATCTTCAGAGCGGCACCGGATCCGGCTGCCAGATGGAAACTCACTGCGCAGATCTCACCCGGAGCCAGGCTGGCCTTGCCAATACAGGTATTGGCTGGGGCAACCTCAGCGAATGTGAAGTACGGGTCAACCTGGTCCTGAGTGAGCGACGGCGGCGTGGCCGTGACGGTAGAGCTATCGCTCCATAGGTAGTGGAGAGCCGTCGACGCAACAGCGCCGGTGTTCGTGTAGTAGATGGTGACGTCGCTGCTCTTGAGACCCTGAGCCACGGCCCCCAGTTCCACTACGTTGCCGAATCCGGTGGTGGTGAGTCCCACCGCTTCGATGGTGGCCTTCTTCACCGCCGTGGCCGTGATCGCGGCCGTGGCGAAGTTGTCACCGCTGGTGTCGCCAACCTGAAGCGTGGAGCCTACCGGGGCCGTGATTGCATCTCCGACCAGGGCAGGAGCCGTGAGGCTGATTACTACAACGCACTTGAGCCCAGCATCCAGGTGGCTGGTACAAGTTGTGGCAGTACCATTGGTGTTGAGCGGGGCAAACACGTCATTGGGGTCGGTGGCGATGGAACTCACCGAGAGGTTGTTGTACGTATTGGAGCCGACATTGGTGACGGTGAACGTGTAGGTAGCGCTCATCTGTCCCGAAGGCACCGAACCGAAGTCATGCGTCAACGCGCTGAGGGCGAGCTGAGGCGTGGCCGTGCCGGACACCGCGACGTCCACTTCCTGGTCTGAGCGGACCTCCCAGATCATCAGCGTGAGGGGTTCGTCGACAGTGGCCCCATCGCTCAACGACGTGGGATTGAACCGCACCTTGATGGTGCATGAGGTCGGGTTGGCCCCGCCCAAGTGCCGAGTATCGCTGACCCCGCAGGTTCCGACCACGCCCGGAGCCTGGGCGATCTCGAAGCCGGCGCACGAAATCGGATTCAGGCAATCGAACTTGTAGTCGATGTTTCCGGTCTCGGCCGTCCCACTAGCCAGACTGACAGTGATCGTCTGATAGTCGCTCGGCGCATTGACCGCCACGTTGCTGAAGTCGGCAGTGGGCGGGTCGACCGCAATGGGTTTCGACCCAAGGGTAGAGGAGGTGCCATTGCCGATCAACTGCACGGTCGAGGACAGTGACCCAGAAACAACAGTAAGGGTCGCGGTCTTGGCGCCAGCCGTTGCCGGAATCATGATGAACGACATGTCGCAATGGCCGAGGTTTGCCAGCGTCTTGTTGGAGCAGTTGTCGTCCACCGTTGCGAACTCAGCAGCGTTGGTGCCAGTGATGGTGAAGGACAGTGGCCCCTGGGCCGCCGTCCCATAGTTTGTGACAGTAATCGTCTGGCTCACGAGGCTGAGGCTCAGGCCAGTCGTCGCGACCGTGCCCACCTCGACCGAACCAAAGTCGACACTCCCCTTCGAGAGCATGTCAGCCGAGAAGGTCAGGGGGCCAGTGGCCGTGCCCGACAAGCCCACGCTGGCCGTACCACCAGCCGATCCACTGATGGCCAGTGTGCCAGTCTTGGCTCCCAGACCGCTCTGCGGGTAGAAGTCGACTACAACCACGCACTGTTGCAGGTGAGTGGAGACGTCCGCCACGAGACCCTGGCAGTTCACCTCGCGGAAGGTCGCCACGCTGAAGTCCGCCGGAGAGGTGGACGTGGTGAGGCTCAAACTCAGGGTGTTCTTGAAATTGGCCGCGTTCGACCCACGAACCCTGACCACGAAGATCTTCTCTTGATTGAGAATGTTGCTCGCGTCGAGCACGCCGAGCGGCACCTGTCCGAAGTCAGTGCCCAGGGTGGCATCAAGCGGCGTGCAGGTCCCATACTCGCCATCAACGCCACCAACAACGCTTCCGTCCGCATTGCTGCACGGAAGGATCTCGATGAAGGGCAAGCCGAGGGCATTCAAGGCCGCGCTGGGGTTGCCGCCTTTGGCCGCGGTCACCTGCAAGGTGGCCACGCGAGTGCCTGCTGCGGTGGGGGTGAAATCCACCGTGATGATGCAGGAATCGCCCTTCTTCAGAGTGGCGGGAGCGGCGGCCGGGCAGGTGTTCTTCGAGATGACGAAATCACCCGCGGCAGCGCCGGTGATCTTGACGGCGACAACACCCGTGTCGGTGGGGCTGTTCGGGTCGTTTGCCACTGTAAACGTGATTCCGGAAGGCGCAGCACCCGAGCCAGTCGAGCCGCCCGTGCCACCGGCAGCACTCAGGCCGTACGAACCATTGGTCTGGCCGATGACCGTGGCTGCGAACGTGGCAGCGCAGGCGCTATGAAGCCCGTGGTGGATTGCCAGAAGATCCGCGGCCCCGGCGCAGGTGGTCGTCGGTTCGATGGTGAGCATGGCCTGTGGCACCGACGTTCCGTGCAGGGTTGCGCTGCCAGAGACTGTCCCGTCAGTAACGGTCACGGTCCCCGTGGCGTTTCCCTCGACCATGGGCGCGAAGTGGACGGCGAACACGCAGGTCTTGCCAGGCGCCAGGGCAGCGGAGCAACCGTTGCCCGCGACCACGAAGCCATTGCCCGGCGATGACACTGTCAGGGCGCCGGTGGCTGCCCCGCCGCCATTGGTGACGGTGAAGCTGGCGTCGGCGCTAACCGAGTTGTTCGGGATGGAGAGGAAGTCGTACGAGGAAGGCGACACAGTGAGTACGCCCGCGGTCAGGCCGACGCCCGAGAGCTGGATGAAGCCAGGATTCCCGCTGGGGGCCGTGACGTTGAGGATCGCATTCAACGACCCAGCCGAGGTCGGATGCAGGGACACAACCACGCTGCAGGTCGCGTTCGCATCAAGCGAAATGCCAGTGCAGGTATCGCTGCCCTTCACGAACTGCGGGTCGCTGAGGGTCACGGTAAGCGCGCCCGAGGCGGTAGTCCCAGTATTCTTCACGGTGAAGTTCTGGGGCGTGCCGGTGCTGCCGATCACGACTGAACCCAGGTTGGCCGTGCCTGTGACGGTGAGGGTGGTGGGTCCGACCGAGACGCAGGTCAGGGGCGCGGTGACCGTAGCGGCGGCTCCGCTGCTGTCCGCCACGCTGAGAGTTGCACTCTTGGTCCCGACGCTCGTCGGGTTGCACACAACCTGCAACGAGCAGCCCGTTGCTCCGGCCAGCGGCGCAAGGCAACCCGGAACAGTGATCACGAACTGGTCCGCGTTGGCGCCGGTAATAGTAGCCGAGATCTGGCCCGTCGACAGGCCGCCGGAGTTCGCGACCCCGAAGGTCACGGCCGCGCTCTGGGTTCCGCTCTGGCTCTGGAAGGAGGCCGAGGGCGGGGTGATTGCCAGCTTGGCCGTGTCAAGAACGGTGGCAGTAACGATTGCGGTCTTGGTCTGATTGGCGGCGCTGCACACAACCGAGTCGGTCTTCGAACCTGCCGAGGTCGCCTTGAAGGTGAAGCCGACCGTGCAGGAAGCGTTAGCAGCCAGGGCGGCCGGGCAAACCTTGGCGGGGTCAGCCGTAAGATCGGCGCCACTCACGGCGCAGGAGAGGTCCGTGACAGAGACGGTGGCCGTGACGGTGACCGACCCAGGGACGGAGGAGTTGGTCGGCACCTTGTCGCCGAGGTTCACACCGGCCACGCTGAAACTGCCCTGGGGCACGCCTTTGCCGCCCAGGCTGACCGTCAACGTGCTGGAAATCAACAACACCCCACTGACCTGCCCCACCGCCGTCGGCTGGAAGACCACCGAGATGTCGCAGCTACTCGCCGCCGGCACCGAGGCGCAGGTAACGGTGATGTTGAACTCATCCGACCCAATGATATTCGGTACGATTGCGACCGGCTGGGTTCCTGAGTTGGAGACGGTGATGACTTGTGTGGTGCTAGTCGCGCCGACATCAACACTGCCGAAGGTCACAGAAACCTTGTCGCCGATCGACAGTGTGCCCGCCGGGGCCGGGCCGTCCGGACCGGGGATGGTCCCTCCCATGTCCGATGTCGCCTTCGCATCGGGCGGGGGGTTGGAACTACTTCCACCGCAGCCGGCGACCGCCAGCATGCCGACCAGCCCCAAGCAAGCCGCCTGGAGCAACCGATCGAAATTCTTAGAACACGTCGTCATGTAATAGCCTCCGTCAATAACCCAAGTGTTGTTTCCGCAAAGCGTGCGCGTTGCAGCAGCCGGGACAGTTTTGGGTCAGTAGCCTGTGGAATCAAGAAAAAAAACGAAGCCACGGCGGATCCTTACCCCAGATCCATCCCGTTTTGGACGGAAGTGTAGGCACAAGTGGCACAACCTCGTAGACAATTGTTGCCTCCGTGTGGAGAAAACCGGAAACTCATGTCATCAATGTAGTCTTCGTTACGGGATTTCCGTGTGAATACGCTGGACAGTGGATGCGGGGATTTGGTTCTGCACCACCGGGAAGATGGGCGCGCTCGCCGAACCGTCGAGAATGGCTGGCCACGATCCGCGACCAAGCCACTCGCGGCTGCGCTCAGCGAGCCGCGGGATTGGAGTGTCTCTGCGGTCGTGACTTGGCCGCCGCGACTTGGTAGCTTGCGCGGCCAGCGACATGGACAACATCGAAGGCCCCACGCCTCCTCCGGTAACCCCGCCTGCGCCACCGCCACCGCCGGCCAACATTGGACTGCGCATCCCGGTCGCCATCGAGGAGGAGATGAAGTCATCGTTCATGGACTACGCCATGAGCGTGATCGTGGCGCGCGCTCTGCCCGACGCACGCGACGGACTCAAGCCCGTGCACCGGCGTATCCTCTATACGCAGCATTTGATGAACAACCTGTGGAATCGGCCGTACATCAAGTGCGCGCGCGTGGTCGGCGATGTCCTGGGCAAGTTCCATCCCCACGGCGATTCTGCTTGCTACGACGCCCTGGTCCGACTGGCGCAGGATTTTTCCATGCGCTACCCGCTCATCGACGGACAGGGGAACTTCGGCTCGGTCGACGGCGATCCGGCGGCTGCCTACCGCTACACCGAGTGCCGCATGGAGAAGATCGGCCAGGAACTGCTGGCCGACATCGACAAGCAGACGGTGGAATTCCAGCCCAACTACGACGACAAGGAAACCGAGCCCACGGTTCTGCCTACCCGGCTGCCCAATCTGCTGATCAACGGCTCCTCCGGCATCGCGGTGGGAATGGCCACCAACATTCCTCCCCATAACCTGCGTGAGATCGTCGACGCGACCATCGCGGTCATCCGCAACCCCGACATCGAGGTCGACGATCTCATCGAGATCGTCCCGGGGCCCGACTTTCCCACCGCCGGAATCATCTGCGGTCGCAACGGCATTCGCCAGGCTTACGAATCAGGCCGCGGCAGCATCCTGGTGCGGGCGCGAACCTCGGTCGAGGAGCACCCCAAGTCGGGGCGCAAGTCCATCGTGGCCACCGAGATCCCATACCAGGTCAACAAGGCCAAGCTCATCGAGAAGATCGCGGAACTGGTGCGCGAGAAGAAGATCGACGGCATCTCCGACGTGCGCGACGAATCGGACCGCGAGGGCATGCGGGTGGTGGTGGATCTGAAAAAGGACGCCGTGCCCGAGGTGGTGCTGAACAACCTGTGGAAGATGACGCCTCTGCAGGAATCGTTTGGCATCAACTGTCTGGCCATCGTCGACGGACGGCCGCAGACCCTGTCGCTCAAGCAGGCCCTGCAGCAGTTCATCCAGCACCGGCGCGACGTGGTCACCCGGCGCACGCAGTTCGACCTGCAACAGGCCCAGGCGCGCATGCACATCCTCGAGGGCCTGAAGATTGCGGTCGACAATATCGACGCGGTCATCGATCTCATCCGGTCGTCGAAGGACACCGAGTCGGCCAAGGCGGGCCTGATGGAGAACTTCGCCCTGTCCGCCCTCCAGGCGCAGGAAATCCTGAACATGCGCCTGTCCAAGCTGACCGGGCTGGAGCGCGACAAGCTGCTGGCCGAGATCAAGGAAACCGCCGAACTCATCGCGCGCCTGGAAGCCATCCTGGCCAGCGACATCGTGCTGGTCGGAGTCGTGGTGTCGGAGCTGGAAGAAGTGAAGACGCTCTTTGGCGACGACCGGCGTACCGAAATCGTGGACATCGATGTCGACATCAACATCGAAGACATGATCGCGCAGGAGGAAATGGTGGTCACCGTAACCCACGGCGGCTACGTCAAACGCAATCCCCAGGGCCAGTACCGCGCGCAGCGACGCGGCGGGCGCGGCATCACCGGCGCCAACACCCACGAGGAGGACTTCGTGTCCCAGCTCTTCGTGGCGTCGACCCACGACACCTTGTTGATGTTCACCAACAAGGGGCGGGTCTACGCCCGCAAGATTTGGGAGATCCCGCAAGCGGGTCGAACCGCCAAGGGCAAAGCTTTCGTGAACCTGATTCCTTTGCAGGAAGGTGAACGGGTGGTGGCCTTGCAGCCGGTGCGCGAGTTCTCCGAGGGCGCCTTCGTGGTCATGGCCACCATGCGCGGCCTGATCAAGAAGACCTCGCTGCAGGCCTTCTCCAATATTCGTTCCTCCGGGATCATCGCGCTTACGATTCAGGATGATGACGCCCTGGTTGGACTGCGCATCACCGAGGGACTGTCCGACCTGCTGCTGGGCACGCGCAACGGCTGGGCCATCCGCTTCCGCGAGACCAACGTCCGGCCCATGGGCCGGGTGGCGCGCGGGGTGCGCGGCATTCGCTTGCGCGATCGAGATGACTTCGTCGTCGGTATGGCGGCCCTGCCGCCGGATCGGCCGGCCACCCTGCTCACCGTTTGCGAGCACGGCTTTGGCAAGCGCACCACCACGTCGGACTACCCGACCAAGAATCGCNNCACCGAGCGCAACGGCAAGGTCATCGGTTTGCGTCTGGTCACCGACGAGGACGATCTTATGTTGATCACCAGCGCGGGCAAGCTGATCCGCATGCCGGTGGATGGCATTCCCACCATCGGCCGCAACACCCAAGGTGTGCGCCTGATTCGCCTGGAAGAAAGCGAAACCGTGGTGGCCATGGAACGTCTGGCCGAAATGGAAGAAGGCGAGCGCGAGGTTTCACCCGAGGTGGCTGCAGCGCGCGCCGAGGAACAAACTCTGGCGGAAGAGGATCTGGGCGAAGAAGCAGCCGGCGAGGACGATGACGACGACGTGGATGACGAGGATGCAGGGGAGAGCAGCGATGACGGCGGCGACGAACCCAAGCTGAACTAGGGCAGCGCATGCGCAAAACCACGGTTTCCGATGCGCTCTTCGAGCGCGCGCAGAATCTCTTCCCCGGTGGCGTGAACTCACCCGTCCGAGCCTTCAAAGCCGTAGGCGGCACGCCTGTCTTTCTGGCGCGGGGCCAGGGCGCCCGGGTGTGGGACGCCGATGGGAACAGCTACCTGGATTTCTTGGGCTCGTGGGGCCCGCTCATCCTGGGCCATGCCGATCCTGACGTGGTGGCTGCCATCGAGAGCACGGCTCGCCGCGGGACCTCCTTCGGCGCTTCGACCGACCGCGAGGTCTTGCTGGGCGAAGCGATTCGAGCGGCGATGCCGTCGATGGAGCGGATGCGCTTTGTGTCCTCGGGGACCGAGGCAACCATGTCCGCCTTGCGTGTGGCGCGCGGCTATACCGGCCGCCATAGGTTTATCAAGATCGACGGCGGCTATCACGGTCACGCCGACGCGCTGCTGGTTTCTGCTGGGTCAGGCCTGGCCACGCTGGGTCTGCCTGCCTGCGCGGGCGTCACCGAGGGCGCTGCCGCCGACACCATTGTCGTCCCTTTCAATGATGAGACGGCCATGCGGACCGCTTTTGACGCCTACCAGGTGGCAGCGGTCATCATCGAACCCATCCCAGCGAACATGGGTCTGATCGCCCCCAAGCCAGGCTACCTGAAGTCCGTGCGGCAGATGTGTGATGCTTATCGTGCGCTATTGATCTTCGACGAGGTCATTTCGGGTTTCCGGGTCGGCCGCGGCGGTGCCCAAGCGCTTTTCGGGGTGCGGCCGGACCTGACCTGCTTGGGCAAGATTGTGGGCGGAGGCCTGCCTCTCGGGGTTTTCGGCGGACAGAGCGTGATCATGTCGGAGGTCGCGCCTGAAGGTCCGGTCTACCAGGCCGGCACGCTTTCCGGAAATCCGCTGGCCATGGCCGCTGGGCTGGCTGTCCTGCGCAAGTTGGACCAGTCTGCCTACGAACGACTCGATGCTCTTGGCCGACGCCTCGAGGCCGGCATTAAGGACGCGCTGGCCGCCACCGGTGTGGCCGCGCAGTTGCACCGGGTGGGTTCCGCCTTCACTTTGTTCTTCTGCGCCGAGTCGGTGACTGACTTTGCTTCGGCCAAGCGCGCCGATACTGGGCGCTACGCCCGCTTCTTCCATGAGATGCTCGACCGTGGCATCTACCTGCCGCCAGCCCAGCTTGAAGCCGGGTTCATCTCACTGGCCCACCAGGAGGACGACATCGACGCATTTGTCGCGGCCAGCCGAGAAGCCCTGGCCACGATTCACTAGGTCCCCTCTGGCGGTCAGTGCCTTTTTGCGGTAAGAGACGCGTCCTCCTGGGAGACTGATCAAGCCATGCCACAGAAAAGTCCGCTTTCGCTCGTCAACGAAACCTTTGGCGCCAAGGACAAGCTTGTCGACAAGCTGGTCGCCATGCTCGATCGGGGCGAGGAGCCCAAAGCCGAACTGCGCAAGCGACTGCTGGCCGCAGCCAACCGGAGATTGCTCAACCTTCACCGAGTCGCCACGACGGTGAAAGAGAAGTTCGGCTCGCGCGACAAGCTGGTGGCCCAGACCGCGGCGCTGCTGGGGCACAGCAAGGACAAGGACTTCGTGTCCCGGCTCGACAACCAGTCGGACGCACGCTTGCTCGACGTGGTCACCACTGCCGAACGCAAGGCCAAGCGGGCCGCGGCGAAGCCCAAAGCCAAGCCGGCGACGTAGCTACTTGTTGATCTGAACCTGGAGATGGGCCGATCCCAGGTTGTCGGCGGAATCCCAGGCTCGCACGGTAATGATGTGCGGGCCCGCCGCCAGCGACGGTGGCAACCGGATGGAGAAGGCTTCGGACATCTCGTCGAGAATGCCGTCGTCGGGCGAGGCCGGTCGCCAGTCGTTGCCGTCGATGGAAAACTCGATCTGCGAGATGACCGACGCCGCGTCGTGGACCCGCCCGGTCACCCGTGGCAGCTGGGCCTGCAGGTCCACCACCGCAGGCCGGGTGTTGTCCACTAGGAATGACTGCGAATCGAAGGTGAAATCCAACGCACGGTCCTTGGGAGTCACTTTTTCGTCCGAGGCCCACACACGAATCAGGTAGTGGCCGTCAGGAACCGAGTCCGTGTTCCAATCGTATTCGGGCTTGCTCAGCGGATCTGGCCCACTCAAGAGCCGCCACACCTGTTGCTGTTCCTGCCGGAACCACAGCCGATAGATGAGTTCGTCGTTGTCGGGATTCTCGACCTTCCAGCGCAGCTTGAGCACCGACGAATGTGAGCGTGCGCCAGGGGCGACGGTGGCCAGACTGCCCGCGGCTCCACCCGCACCCGCCGCGGCGGGCGCCGTGGCCGCGTCTGCAAGATAGACCTCGGTGACACGAGCGCGCTGGTTGTGCGGCACATAGTATGCGAGCAGCTCGCGCAACGCGGACGACTGGGTGGGAAGCCCGACCCGATATTGAAGATAGCGCGCCTGCGCACCGGCCACCTTGCCCTGCCCTTGCTGGTCGTGGTGACTGACCGATTCCAGTCTGGTCCAGTCGCTCCAACTCTTGTCGGGCTTGGCCGTGTTGCCTGCGCGGGTCTCGAAAACCAAGTCGGCCGATCCGGTCCAACGCAGAAAACCCCATCGCGCAGGGCCGTCGGCGTCGAGCACCTTCGAGAGATACGAAGCTTCGCTGGAGGAGGCAGGGCGCACGCGAAAAATGGCACCGACATCGCCAGTGCCCACCAGGAAGCCTTCGGGCGTGGACACCAGCGACAGGGCCTGCCGCTCGGGCAAGTCGATGGCGAGGGCAGCCGTGCGGTCAGACGAGATGCGATAGATCTTTCCCTGAGTTCCCGAGGCTGCGTAGAGCTGGCTACCAGGGCCAACCAACAGAGCTGTGAAGTATCCGTCGGCAAGGGCCAGCACCTGCTCGATGCGGCCGTCATCGTCCAGGCGATAAACCGCAGCGTGGGCCTTGACTTGGTCGGCTCGCGGCTGAGCCCCGGACGCCGGAGCCGGCCCCGGCGAAACTTTGGTGCCCTTGCCCGGCTGCGCGCCGGGGACGGGCGCAGCCTGAGCGTCGCTGGGGCGCTCGAAGGCGTTGACCGCGAGGTAAGTCGCATCTGCGATCCGCGCGATGGCGCGGATCTCGTTGGCTTCGAAGTCGTGCAAGGCCTGAGCGCGGCCGTCGGGGTGGACGCGATAGAGAATGGCCCGGTCAGCGGTGCCCGCCAAAAGGACACCTTTGTCAGCCCACGCCAGGGTCATCACGTGCTTGTCGCCCGAGTCCCACAAGAGCCGTTCCTTGCCCTTGCCGTCGATGACGAAGACCTGCCCCGGAATTCCGGTGGCGGCATAGGTTCTGGCGCCCTTGGCGTCGGAAAGCAGCGCCCAGACATGTTCTGCCGGCAACTTGGCAAACGGTCGCGAAGAACCGGTGCTGCCGTCAACGGCGAAGATGCGACCCCCAGGGGTAGAGCCAGCCAGCAGGGTCGCGTCGGATCGGGCGGTGAGCGCCGTGACCCAGGGTGCGTCGATTTCTGCCAGCTTCTTCGCCTCGCCGGCGCTGACGCCCACGGGCACGGAGTAGATCCGCCCCTGGTCACCGGTGCCAAAGTAGGCCGTGCGGCCGTCGGGGGACAGTGCCACGCACCAGGCAAAGGCTGCGTCGAGCGCCAGGCGCGTCGCCTTCATGCCCGGAATCACTTCGCCGTTGGGCAACACCATGCTGGACGTGGCCTCGCCCTCCTCGAAATCCTTGGCCGTGGCTTGGCGAAAGAAGCGCGTGGTGGTGGCCAGAGCGACGGTGGCGACCAGCAACCCGGCGGCTGCGAAGATGCAGGAGAAGCGCGGTTTCATCGAGTGACACAGTATTACCGCCTTGGGGACGTTCGTGGTCTGTCAAAGCGCAATTCCGCGCAATTCAAATTCACTTGGGAACCCTGGGAGGGTTCCCAACCCCTCCCGCGATGGTACGCCGCCAGCGGAGCCGGCGGGCTCCCCACGCGATTCTCGCCAAGGGGCGATCCCTGCGGCACAATCGGGACGTGCTGCCGACTCCGTCCGCTTCGCCGCCCAAGACGGTCTGGGCTGTGCTCGATGTCCTGCGCTGGACCACGGCCCATTTCGAAAAGCACAGCGTCGCTTCGGCGCGGCTGGATGCGGAGTTGCTGGCAGCCCACGCGTTCGGGATGTCGCGCATCGAACTCTACGCACACTTCGACCGACCCTTGGCCGCGGCCGAGCTGGCCAGCTACCGCGAGCTGGTCTCGCGGCGCCTGGCGGGCGAGTCGGTGGCGTACCTGCTCGGCCACAAGGAATTCTGGAGTCTGGACCTGCTGGTCGACCCGCGCGTGCTGGTTCCCCGGCCCGATAGCGAAACTTTGGTTGAAGAGGCGCTCGATCGCCTGGCAGGGCCGGGCGCGGGTCTGCGCATCGCGGACGTGGGCACCGGGTCAGGCGCGCTGGCACTGGCTCTGGCCAAGGAACGGCCAGAGGCGCAGGTCTTTGCGACTGACATCTCGCCCGACGCGCTGGCTGTGGCGCGCGCCAATGCCGAGCGCTTGAGTCTGGCCGTCACCTTCCTAGAGGGCGATCTCGATCAGCCCCTTATTCCTCTAGGTCACTTCGATCTGATCGTGGCCAACCTCCCCTACATCCCGAGCGCCGAGATCGACGGGCTCGCCGCCGACGTACGCAGCGAACCACGCCTGGCGCTCGACGGTGGGGCCGACGGACTTGCGCTGCTGCGCAGGCTGGTGGCAAGGACGCCGGAACTGCTGCAGCCAGGAGGCTGTTTGGCCCTGGAGGTCGGAGCGGGCCAGGCCGGCTCCGTCGATGAACTCCTGGGCGCGACGGGGTTTTCCGGCGTTCGTTGCCGTCGTGATCTGGCCGGAATCGAACGGGTTGTCTCAGGCGTGAAAGGAATTTCATTGTGAACATCCGACTTGCTCTGCTGGGGCTGGTGTTGCTGGCCGGATGCCTATCGGCTGCACAACGACGCGAAGACGATTTCATGCGAGACGCCCGCATGTTCAACGACGATCTGCGCTGGGCGCGCTGGGATTCGATGGGGGCTTCCATGCCGGCCGAGGACAAGCGGCTGTTCCTGGAACGCGTGGATCTGGTGGGCAACGATCTGGTGATGTGCGACTACGAAGTGAAGAGCGTCCACTTCGACACCGGCTCGTCGGGGGCGACCGTGACCGTCACCATCGAGTGGTATGCTAAGAACGACCCCAGCCTACGCAAGGCCACCCTCGAGCAGCACTGGGAGAGCCGCAACGGACGCTGGATGATGACCAAACAGCGGCGCTCTCATGGTGATCGCTTTCCGCTGGTGACCGAGCCGGTCGCCAAGCAAGCGGCAAACGCCACGGTCCCGGTCGACCCTTGACCAACGAGCAGCCTTGGTACGCGGCGATCCAGTCGTTCCTCCCGCCCATACCCTGATCGCCCGATGCGTCACGCACGACCTCGCGACAGCGGCGGCGAGGCGGGCCAGTCTCGTGAACGCGAGGGCTACACTCCTTCACAAAGCAAGGTCATACTGGGGACATGACAGGCCGACACATCGGCACGGTGGCCGGAATACTTCTCGGGGGGATCGGCTGCATGAAGGCGGACCGGCTGGTGGCCGTCCAGAACGATGTGGTCGAGATGGATGGGGGCGAGGACGCCGCTTGGGGACGGGGTCCGTTTTCTACGCCGACGGTGGTCACGCTCTTGCCCAACAACACAACCGACATCCACGGTACCTCACTCACCCAAGATGAGTTGGAGATCTATTTTTCGTGCGCAGCGCAGGGTGAGGCGAGCTTCCACATCTGGAGCAGCACGCGGACCGCGAAGGATGCGCTGTGGACCACGGCCACGATGGTCAACGATATCACGGGTATTGGCAACGACCACGATCCAGACGTGTCCCCAGACGGCTTAACCCTCTACTTCGCGAGTGACCGAGCGGGCGCGGGATACCAGCTCTATGTCTCGCGGCGAATCGCCAAGGGACAGCACTGGGGGGCCCCTGCGCTCGCGGATGGGCAGGGGCTCAGCTCCTCCACCCTGGACGTCAGGGGACCCAGCGTAGATCCCAACGAACTTTTCATGACTTTTTGCTCGGCTTCGCGGGGCACAGAGAACTTCAAACTCTACTCCGCGTCACGTACCTCCCCGCTGGTAGCCTGGGAAGAAATCCAAGAGCTCTCGGGCATCAACTCAACCGTTGCAGACACGGATCCCGCGCTCTTCCATGATTCGCTGTCCCTTGTCTGGAGCACTCGAGCCCCTAGCAACAAGTCGTGGGATCTCGTCGAAGTCAGCCGTTCCGACCCGTCCGTGCCTTTTTCCGCTACGCCAATTCGGCTGGACTCTCTCAATACCAATCTCTCGGAGCGCTATCCCTGGGTGTCGCAAGACGGAACCCATATCTTATTCAGCAGGGAGGCAGAGGGCGGCCCCGGCGTCATTTATGAAGCATGGCGGTGAAGTTGAACTGACCAGCGATAGGTTGACAATCCCATGTCTTTCGGAGCTACAATTGGATGATGAACTTCGCGGGAAGAACAGCTCGTTTGGCCGTTCCCGCCGAGGTGCAGTCGAGCGATAGGAACGCTTCCGACTTGACAGCGATGGCGTTGACGGCGCGGACACACGACCCCGCGGCCATGCGCACATTCCTGGAAGCCATCGCACCATCGGTACGCAGCGTCTGCCGCGGGGTGCTCGGGGCTGGCCACGTCGACTTGGAAGATACCGTCCAGGAATGCTTGATCGATATTCTGCGCGCCCTACCCAAGTATCGTGTCGAGGGCGCGATCGTGCACTACACGAATCGCATCGCGCTGCGGGCGTCCATCGCCGCGCGCAAGCGAGCCCGAAGTCGAGAGCAGCGGCAGAACGCTCTTGCTGAGCAGTCTCCCGTCCCGAACTTCGCCGCAAGCGACGACGTCCTTCCCAATTTGTGGTTGGTGCGCGCGCTCATCGACGAGTTGTCTGCGGTCCAGGCCGAGACGGTTCTCATGCGCATGGTCTTGGGTTGCTCGGTGGAAGAAATCGCCCTGGCCACACAGGTGCCGGTCAACACCACCAAGAGCCGTCTGCGCTTGGCCAAGGACTACTTGCGCCGTCGGCTGGCCGGAGAGATGGTCGGCTGCAAAGGGTCAGCATGAATCTCGAAGGGCACCCAGAAGCAGCCCTGGACCGAGCCCTGGCAGGCGAGCTTTCCGAAACGGAACAGCGCGCTTTGCAGCAGCACCTCGCCGCTTGCCGCGCATGCGAGGCTCACCTGGCGCTGGCTCGCTCGCAGCAAGAGGCCTGTGCGCCTAAGCCCTGGGGGCGCCGCTTGAACAGCCTTGCCGTGGACTATGCGTTGGACCACTTCGGACGCACGCGCTGGTCGACGCTGTTTTTCTTTCCCGGCCGAAGACGTTGGCTATTCGCAACCGCGGGAATGTTGCTAGCGGTGGGCAGCGTGGCAAGCGCGGCCTGGTGGCACAGGCAAAGTCCCGCCAGCGAGCCGATTCCAGCTCAGGCGACCATGGTACGACCTGTCGCGCGGACATCAGCACATCCCGGGCCAGCGGTGGCTCTGTCGGAGGCGTCGTCGTCTTTGCAGGCCGAACTCATGGACGAGACAGCCAGCCCGGCTCGGACGCTGCCCATGCGGCCCAGCGCAGCCTCGCTTTTCGAGCAGGCCTCCGCTTTGCGCGACCGCAACAGGATCGACGAAGCCATCGCTGTTTTCCGCAAGCTGCAGCAGCTCTTCCCCTCGACCCGCGAAAGCCGGATCTCATTTGCCGTGACTGGCCGCATGCTGCTCGACCGTGGGCGCCCTGCGCAGGCCCTCGCTCAATTCGACCAGCACCTAGCGCATCGGGGCGAGGCGCCAGAAGTTGCGCTGGCTGGCCGAGCAACGGCTCTGGGACAGATGGGCCGCGTTTCTGCTGAACGCGAAACCTGGCAGATGCTGCTCGATTCCTACCCCGGAACGGTCTACGCCAGCCAAGCCAAAGATCGGTTGTCCCAGATGCATCGCCCGCAAGAAGCGGCAGCAGGCATCGAGCATTCTCGCTGAGAACGGTTTGGGAGTGAGCGGTCGGAAGAACGGCGTTGCAACTGCGCCATGGCCCGAGCGCCTTGAGCGGGTCGTATTATTTCTCTTGTTGGTCGCCGCGCTCGCGCTGCCGCGCACGGGAACGGCAGCAGAAAGGGAGCGCGTCAACGCGGTGCTGGCCAGCGACCCGGCGGCAATCGAAAAGATTCTCGCCGCGCTTCGCGCTTCACTCGACCGCCAGGGAGTGGACCTCGTCGCGGTCAGTGTGGATCGTATCGATCCACTCGACGTCGCCCGCCATCCTCTTGATCGTTCTGCCGCCGGACCAGTCGCGTACCTGTGGCTAGACCTGACGGCAACCCAACCCACGATGTACCTCCTAGATGTGCGAAGTGGGCTCGTCTATGTGCGCCCGCTGGCGGTTCGCGCGGATCCGGACGCGGTCGAGCTAGAGCTGATCCGCCTGGTGGTGGACAGCTCGGTCGAGGCCATCTTGAAAGGACGAGCCCTGGGGGTGAGTCGCGACGAGTTCGAACGATCCTTGGCGCCAGTGCCCGCACCGGAAGCGGCACCGAAAGCGAAACCGGCACTGGAACCGAAGCCGGAACCGGCAGCGAAGCCGGAACCGGCAGCGAAGCCGGAACCGGCAGCGAAGCCGGAACCGGCAGCGGAACCGGAACCGGCATCGGAATCCACATGGGCGATCACGGCCGGCTACTCAGGGACCATGCTCTCGACTGATGCCATCGCGCAAGGTCCCGAACTGAGCGCCGAACGGCGGTGGCTTCGTCTCCGCCTGGGCGTGACCCTGTTGCAGCAATTGCCGCTGGCCGTAACGCGTGGCGACTTAGACATGCGCCTGCTGTCGTCCGGAATCCGCATCGTCGCGGCATTTCCAACGGCCATCACTTCGCACCTCTCTGCGTCTTTGGGACTGGGGGCGGGCGCGGATGCGACCCGCGTGACTCCAAGGGGCAACGGCGCACAGCCGGCCTTCTGGGCGACGGATCCCATGCTCGTCGCAATGGCCACGCTGGAGCATGCTTTTGGGGCGGCAGTCGTGTCCGTGCGCATTGGCGTTGACATGGATCTTCTGGCTACGCGGTACTTGGTCGCCCGTTCTGACGCGACAAGTGTGCTGTGGACACCCTGGCGTTGGCGGCCTTCTGCCGCCTTGCGTTTCGGATTTGCATTCTAGAAGTATTTCTTGGGGACAGCGATGACCCATCTAGCTGGGTGGTTGCCCCTTACTCTCTGCAAAGAGAGTCCCGCCTAAGCCGAGGAGTGGTTCGCATCCCCGCTCCTCGGCTTTTTCTTGTCTTCCGACGCGCGAGTCCGACGGCTTCGACGGAAAACTTTCGTCGACAGCCGCAGAGCTGCGCGGGCCGCTAAAGGACGTAGCCGGCTTTCACCGCATCGTCGCGAAACATCTGCACCGTCTCCAAGGAGTACTGGTCCAGATCTTTGCCCACCAGGGGCAGCTTCTTGAGAATGTCGGCGGTGACCGTGATGATGTGGCAGCCGACGGCGTCCGCCTGAAAGATGTTGAGCAACTCGCGCGGACTGGCCCAGAGCAGCTCGACGTGAGCCAGCGGACGCAGGGTTTGCGCAGCCGCGGCCATCATGGGAACCGGATCCCGTCCCGTGTCCGCGATGCGTCCACCGAAAACCGAAACGATGGAGAAGGCACGGCCCTCGGCCAAGGCTTCCCCCGCGGCCGCTACCTGCTCGAGCGTGGTCACACCCGTGACGTTCACCTTGATTCCATCGCGTGCCAGGCGCCGGATGAGGGGCACTGAAGAAGCCCGCCGGGTGTTGGTGATTGGGATTTTCACGTTCGCGTTCTCGCCCCACGACACGATCTTGCGCGCCTGACGTTCCATCTCGTCCATATCGTCGGAGAGCACCTCGAACGAAATCGGCCGATCACGGATCACATCGAGGACTTCGCGAGCGAAGCGCTCGTAGTCGCTCACCCCGTCCTTGCGCATGAGCGTGGGATTCGTGGTGAACCCCTTGATGCGTGGATGACGGTACAGCTCCACCATCGCCTTCCGGTCAGCCCCGTCGGCGAAGATCTTGATTCGAAGGGAATCCAGATTCGGTTCCATGTGGGTCACCTTTGCGCGCTCGCGCCTATCCACTCCACGGCCTCGGCCAGGCTGTGACACCTATGGTCCGGTGCTGTGGGTGGGCTTTGTTCATCGTAGCCGCAGTCGATCCAGACGGTACGACACCCCGCCCGCGCGCCGGCCTCCACGTCCCGCCACCTGTCTCCGACCATGAAACTCTTGGAGAGATCCACGCCGTGCCGCTCCGCCCCTTCCACCAGCAGGCCGGGCTTCGGCTTGCGGCACGTGCATGCGTCGGCGTCGTCATGCCAGCACACCAGCACGTCATCGATCTCCAACTCGGCCCGCAGCCGATCGTGAATGGCGTCGACCACGTCGCGCGCCAGGGTTCCGCGCGCGACGTCGGGCTGGTTGGTGACGATGATGCGGACCAGTTTCTGTGCCCCGGCTTTCCGCAGCGCCTCTTTGACCCCGGGCAAGATGTCGAGTTCCTGCAGCGACCGCGGGGGAAACGGCTTGCCGCCGCGAACCAGGGCTCGGCAGACGACTCCGTCCCGATCCAGGAAGAGAGCGGCACGCTCGGTCATCGCAGGCCTTCCCACTTGGTGCTGGCTGCCTTCAATTTGGGATGCGAAACCAAGAGGTGCCAAACCACCGCTTGAAACGCCTCGGTGTGCGGCGTGACGTGTGCGGCATTCACCGTCGGCACTAACACGCAAGCGTCGGCCACCTTGGCGGTGTAGCCACCGTCGCGTCCCACGATTCCTCCCACGGTCGCGCCCACCTGCTTGGCGTATTTCAGCGCCGCCACCAGATTCGGACTCACGTTCTTCTCAAGGTCTCCTCCCCCGACCGAGAGCACCAGAATCATGTCGGCGGCTCGTAACCGGCTGGTGCGCAACCATGCCGCAAAAACGCTCTCCCATCCCTCGTCGTTGGTTCGGGCCGTCAACTCGCTCACGTTGTCGGTGGGCGCATAGGCTTCCATTCCGGTCAGTTTGCGAAAATCATTGACCGCATGCGATGCATTGGCCGCGCTCCCGCCCACGCCCAGAATGAACAACCTTCCAGCCCGCTCCCGCGTCGAGGCAAGCGCGTCCACCAGCGCCTCGATCCCAGATCGATCGAGACCACGAACCACGGCAGAAGCTTCGTCGAGGAACTGCTCGGTGAATGTCATGACTCTGCGACCCGTTTGGTTTCCATCAACAAGCGGAACTCCTCCAGCCCGGCGACCGAACCGATTTCGAAAAATCGTTCGGGTACCTCATAGCCTGCCAGTTGTCCTTTGGCCAGCAAGGTTTGGTAGAGCGTGGCCAGGTCCAAACGAGAGCCATCCGGCAGGTCTGCGAACGCCTCGCGCCGAAACACGCCCAGCCCGTAGTCGATGTGACGCATGGCTGGAGAACGAGCTGACTTGTCATACCGCCGGATCATCCCGGCGTCGTAGTGCACGTTGCTCGTGTCGTACTGGCCTTCATTCCGATAGACCGTCATCAGAGAGAGCTTGCCCGACGCGCGGAAACTGCTGAGCACAGCCTGATAGTCGCAGGGCAGGTACGAGTCGCCATACAGCACGAAGAACTCATCGCCCAGCATGCCGAGCGCCCGACGCACGGCCCCGCCGGTGCCCAGAAGCTGTTCCCCGTCAAAGGCGTAGCGCACGCGCAAGCCAAAGGCAGTGCCGAGCCCGACCACCTGCGCGATCTGCTCGCCTCGGTACCCCACGCACAGCACCACATCATCGATTCCGTTGGAGCGCAGCAACTTGAGTTGGTGTGCGATGAACGGCTCACCGCACACGTCCACCAGGGACTTGGGAATTGTCTCGGTGATGGGACGGAGCCGGGTGGCTAGACCTCCCGCCAGAATTGCAACCGGTGCGATCATTTCGNNGATTGGCCACAGCAACGGCCTTGGGATGCTGACCTACGCCATCGACTACAAAGACGAATTGCAGCGTCTCGGCCCTGCAAGTTTTCAGCGTGCCTATTTCCAGCCTGTCCTGGTAACCCTGGGCATGGCGGGCGAGATCAACCCCAGCGCGTCGAGCGAAGGCACGAGCGTGGTCAACCTCAACGAAGGGACTTTTGCCTGTACGCGACTGACGGGAAGGGTTTTCCCCGTGGTCAAGCCGCGCAACTCGATGCCCGGACCGATCAGCTTGGGGCGCACATCGGAGAACGACATCGCCATCCCCGAGTATTCGGTCTCGAAGAGACATTGCATCATCGCCCGGGTGAACGGCGAATTCCGGCTCACCGACATGGGCTCGACCAACGGAACGATCGTGGATGGCGTGTCCCTCGTGCCGCAGAAGCCACGGCGGCTCACGGGCGGCGAGACCATCTCACTGGGCCGGCTGATGTTGGTGTTCTACTTTGCCGAGGGCTTCATCCGGCACCTGCAGGCCCTTTGACCGCTCGCCTACTTTCGCTTCGCCAGATCCCCTGCCCTCACCATCACCAGCCCGTCGGGCTTGATGAACTTTTGCGCCGCCGCGTTGATGTCGACCGGGGTCAGTTTCTGGATCTTGTCGTTAATGTCGCGCCAGTACGCGAACGTGCGCCCCAGAAACAGGCCCTGCGCCAGCTCAGACGACACGAATTCGTCGTCGGCCATGCGGCTGTCCCAGTTCTTGGCGTAGCTCTTCTTGGCCTCGTCGAGCTCCTTTTCGCCGATGCCGTCCTTGACCAGCTTGCGAATTTCCTCCTGCATGGCCGCCAGGCTCTTGTCCATGTTTTGGGGCGCACAAATGGCCCAGGCCAGAAAATGCCCACTCACGTCGATGGGATGGGCGAAAATGCGCGAGCCGGCGCCATAGGACAGACCTTCTTTCTGGCGCAAACGATCGAAGAGCCGTGAGGTCGGGCTGCCCCCCAGCATGTAGTTGAGCATGGTCAGCGCAGGATACGCAGGATCGTCATCGCGCACCGGCAGGGTGCTGCCCATGATGACGAAAGCCATCTCCTTATCCGGGGTGTTGATGGTTTCATCGGCGGGCGCGTTGGTGCGGAAGGCGAGCCCAATCCGCTGGTAGGGGCTGGGCGACTTCCAGGCACCCAGATCCTTCGCAAGCTGCGCCTTGACCGCGTCTGGGTCGAAGTCACCCACCACGGCGAGCTGCGCGGCGCTCATACCCCAAAGCGCCTTGTGCATGCGGGCCAGCTCGGGCGCCTGAAGCTTGCGCACTCGCTCGATGCTCTCCTTCACGCTGGGCACGTAGCGCACGTCGTCCTTGGCAAAGGGGAACAGCTTCTGCATCAGGACCACCTGGCCGTTGGCGCGCGGGTCCTGCAGTTGCTCCTCCAGACCCGCCAGCATCTCCTTGCGCAGGGATTCCAGTTCGCTCTTTGCAAACGCCGGCTCGCGCAGGATCTCGGTCACAAGATCCAGCACCGCTGGCAGATTCTCCCGCGTGGTCTTCACCCGCAGCTGGCTGACATTCACCATGCCGGGAGACGAATGGCCGCTGCCGAAATCTGCCTCGGCGCGAAGTTGATCGAGTTGATCTTTGATCTGCTGGAAGCTGTGCTGCTTGGTTCCGCGCATCAGCATGCTGGGCAGCACAGCCGCAGCGGTGGTCTTGCCCTTGACGTCTTGCTCGCTGCCAAAACGCACGGTCAGCACCAGACGAACCGCGCCGCCCTTGGTCTTCTTGGGCAGAAGAGCCAGCTTGAGCCCGTCTGCCAGGTCTGTCCGAGTCGTCCGTTTCTCCACGTTCTCGACGGTGGCGAGAAATGCCTCGCCCTCGGCCAGGGTGGCGCTGCCCTTGTAGTCTTTGATCAAGGCCGCCACGTCGGGTATCTGTGCCAACGGCGCGCGGTCGGGCGTCTTGTCAGGCAAGAAGAGGCCCAAAGTGCGATTGGACTGCTTGAGATAGGCGCGTGCCACCCGTTCCACGTCGAGCGAGGTCACCGCCTTGGCCCAGTCGCGCGCCAGGAAGAGCAGGCGCCAGTCGCCCATGGCCGCGTACTCCGAGAGCAGCACGCCCGTGCGGGCTGTCTCGGTCAGGCCCAGGTCGAAGTCCTTCATCCAGCCGGCCCGCCAACGCTCCACTTCCTCCTTGGTCACCTTGCTCCCTGCCAGGCCCTCGACGATGCGCGTCATGACGTCGCGCACCTTCTCCGGGGCTACGCCCGCAATCACTTTTGCCGACAGCATGATCACGCCCGGCTCGGCCATGGGGTAAACGTTGCCGCTCACATCACTGGCCAGGCCCTTGGCCACCAGCGCCTTGTACAGACGCCCGCTGGGCTTGTTGGTCAGAATGTCCGCGATGGCGTCTTCGGTCATGCGATCGGGGTCCGCGCCCGCCGCGCCGTGATAGACGAGCGAAACCAGCGCCACGTCGCCGGTTCGGCGCAAGGTCACCTGGCGCTCGCCGTCCTGCACCGGCTCGACCGTCCAGGTAGGCTGCAACATGCGCGACGGACGCGGGATAGGACCGAAGTGCTTGCCCACCAGTTGCAGCGCCTGGGTCGCGTCGAACTTTCCCGCTATGATCAGGATGGCGTTGTCGGGCTGGTAGTACTTGCGATAGAAAGCGCGCAGGCTGCCGACGGGAACGCGCTCGATGTCGCTGCGCGAGCCGATGGTCGACTTGCCGTAGTTGTGCCACTGGAAGGCCGTCGCCATCATCTTGTCTTCCAGCACGTTGCCCGGGTTGTTCTCGCCCATCTCGAACTCGTTGCGCACCACCGAGAATTCCTTGGCCAGATCCTCGGCCGCGATCTTGCTGTGGATCATCCGGTCGGCCTCCAAGGCCAGCGCGAATTCCAGGCTTTCCGACGAGGCGGGCAGCTCCTCGAAGTAGTTGGTGCGGTCCCACCAGGTGCTGCCGTTGAAGTTGGCGCCCTTGGATTGCAACAGCTTCCAGATCTCGGGCCGGGTGGGCGTGCCCTTGAACAGCATGTGCTCAAGCAGGTGGGCCATGCCGGTCTCGCCGTAGCCTTCGACCCGCGAGCCCACGAGGTAGGTCACGTTGACCAGGACCGTCGGCTTGGTGGGATCGGGGAAGAGCAACACGCGCAGCCCATTGGGCAGGTGATACTCGGTGATTCCCTCCACCGTGGTCACCTTGCTCGGCACGGGCGGGGCGGCGCCTTCAGCGGGTACAGACGGGGCCGGCGGAGTGGGCGCACTCCCGTTGGGGGCAGCCTGGGCGGATAGGACGGTCGTGGTGAGCAACACAGTCATCAGCATGAACCTACAACGAATCATGGATCCTCCCGAGCTTGGATTCTTCCCTGTTCCAGGCCGCAGAGCAAATCCAAGTCACGATCTAGCCCCAGAGGACGCCGCGGTGATACGCTTGGCCCACCATGAGGCTGTCCTACAGACTTCTTGCCACCGGGCTGGTCGCGGCGATTCCTGTAGTCGCTTGGGCGGCCGACCTCTACACGAAACGCTCAAACAATCAGCTTCGCGAAGGACCAGGCACTTTCTTCCCCGTAGTGGCCAACCTTCCGGTCAACACCAAGGTCCGAAAGCTGGAAGAGAAGGACCGCTGGCTGCGCGTGCAGGCAGACACCAAGATTGGCTGGCTGGCCGAGGCCAGCCTGGACGAAAAGCAGCAGGCGGGAACGCTGGAAGCCATGAGCAAGGAATGGTCCGATGCGCGCGCCTCGCGCGGGACCGTAGGCGCGGCGGTCAAGGGCTTCGCCGGACAAATCAAGAACGTGCAGCGCGGGGCCTTGGACAGCTTCTACGCCCAGCAAGGGCCGTTTTTCAGTGCCACGGAGTTCTGGGCCTTCCGCGCCCTGCTTCTGCCCTATCGTTCCAGCGCGGTTGCGCTCGCGGCCGCCGAGGACAAGACCATCAGCAAGCAGGGCTACGACATCGGGCCGCGCGAAAGCGGCGTAGGCCTGGCAGTGGCCGCGCGCGTGGCCGCCACTGGTCTGGTGCGCGACCCTCTCCTGCAAAGGTACGCGAATCTCATTGCCACGAATCTGCTCATCGAGACGGCCTTCTACGACTACTACTTCTCGGTCTACATCCTCGACAGCGATGGCGTGGGCAGCTTTGCCGTTCCGGGTGGCTACATCTTCCTGTCGCGCGGGTTGCTGTCCCTGTGCCGCGATGAAGCCGAGCTAGCCGGGTTGATCGCCCACGAGATCATCCACGTCGTGCGCCGGCACGGTCTTCGCGAGATGAAGGTGCAAGCCACCCGTCTGCGCGCCGACAATGCCATGGACGAGCTGGATTCGGAAACCAGTCGCGACGCTGTCGAGGACGATCTCGACGAGTTTGCTGAACAAGCCTATGCGGTGGTGAACAAGCCGCGCCTGGAGAAGTACGAGATTGAAGCGGACCTGATGGGCACGGTCCTGCTCTATCGCGCCGGCTACGACCCGCGCGGTATGGCGCGCCTGATTGGCCGCATGGCCAGCGCCCATCCCGAGATACCCATGAACGGGCGCCTCTCACGCATGGACAAACTCCTGACCACGCAATTCAGCGGGGTGGGCCGAGGCGCTACCATGCCCGACCGATTCGCGGTCAGCGTTCGTCGCGGCAGGTAGCTACTGCTTGCCAGCGCTGCGCTCGGGACGGGCATCACGCCCGCGAATCTCGCCCAGATACTGCCTGATGGTGCCCTCGACGGACTCACTGAAACGCACCTGGCCTTGCGCAATCTCGCGCAGGGCCGCCACGCCTGGCTTGTTGTCGCACTTGACCAGGGTTTTGGCGCCCCCTGATAGCTGGCGCGCCCTCTCTGCGGCCAGGATGACCAAGGCGAACCGGTTGGAAACCTTATCCAGACAATCTTCGACGGTGACTCGTGCCACGGGAACTCCGAAAGAAGTCGAATAGCTAGTTTTATAGACCGGCTTCCCGGTGTCAAGGGGCCGGCCAGCGCAGCCAAAGGCATTGCAAAGCGAAGGCCATGATTCTAGGCTAGGCTTGTCTTCTTATCTTTCTGCGCACTCCGCTGGGAGGGGGGCGCCAGAGGAGTTACTAGCCATGCCGCCAGTTACCATCAATTGGAGCGATCTTGAGATCGCGTTTGAGCGCAATTCTCCCGAACAGGAGAGTTTTCTTGACCTCGAGAACGGCGACCTGCTTTCCATCGTGGAAGGCGAGCCTGACGCCGCGGCCCGGCGGGCCAAGGTGTCCAACAATCCGGACCGGTTCGTTCGGGTCGATCCCGCCTCGTCACGCGAGCAGTACCGCTGGATGGAACGGTTCGTCGGCGTGGTACAGGATCAAGCCCTGCGCGAGCGACTGCTGGTTGCCATCGATGGCAAGGGGGCATTTCGCCGGTTCAAGGACGTGTTGCTGGCCTTCCCCGCTGAACGCGAGCGCTGGTTCGCCCATCGCTCGGAGCTTCTCCACCTGCACATCCAAACCTGGATCGAGCACATGCAGATCCAGGTGGCGAATCCTCCACCCTGGGGTCAGGTGACTGCACACGAAGAGACGGCCGATGTGCCGCGGCTCACTCACACCGGAGAGGCTCCGGGCGAGATCCTGCGGCGTCAGGCGCGCGACCTGCTCGACGAGATACCAGCCGCCGAGTTGCCCACGGCACTTGTGTTCCTCCAGTTCCTCCGCGAACGCGGCACGGCTCTCCTGCTAGGATCGGGCGCAGCGGAGGCATCTTCCGAAGCTTCCTCCGCAGACCAGGACAGCCACGAACCTACCGGTCTAGACCACGACACCTCCGGAGAAGACACCACGGCCGAATAGAGCCCACTTCAGTCGGCGACGGCGCAGGATGTTTCCGCTGTCTCCATCTCTCCGGGGGGAACCCAGATCCAACCTGCGGTCGGCAAGAGGGACGCGACTTCAGGCGATACAGTCCAGCCATCACGGCTGCGCAGGTAGCCTGTGTACGCGCCAATGACGGCATCGAAGATGTGATCGCTTTGGCGACACTCTTCACGCCAGACGCCGGGCGCGAAGCTCAAGTCACGCAGCCGCGCCAGGATCTCGATGCGCTTGTCGACTCGCTTCTTGTACGGATCACGAAAACCAAGCAGCTCAAGTGTGGCGCGCGGGAACACCTCGATCAGGCTGTCGTTGAGAGCGAACCGATCGGCCAGTGCGCGCACCAGAAAGCTAGCGCGCGCCGTCAGCGGACCCATTCCTTGGCCCAAAGCTTCGCGCGGCAGGATTCCTCGTCTTCGCACAAGGTACGCCTCGGTGGCCCGCTGGGTGTAGGGCGTGAAAGCCGGCTTGCCTCGGCGGCCTACGCCAAGCCCGAACAGGCGGCGCAAAGTGACCACTTCGGCGTCGATGCAGCTCTGCTGGCCGGGACAGCAGGCCACATCGCACCGTACGCAGGGCGGCAGAGTCAGGGGTGCGTCCACGCAGACCACGGCGCCCTCGCCTCGCTCGCGCACGGCCGCGATCAGCGCGGCATCGTAGAGCGGCGCCTCGTCGGGACGCGGATGCAGAGCCACGACAGTCACCCCACCCTTGCTCCGGTCAAGCACGGCCAGGGCCGTCTTCTTGCCCCTGCCTCCTCCGAGGTCGATCCCGATGAAACGCTTGAATGGCTTGTGCGTCACTGGTTCTCACTTCCTCGATGTGAGGCCGCGCGCTTCGACATTGGGACAAGGCCTTGCGACGGTCAACGCGAAAGCGATTTGACTCCGCGTTACTTTGGTCCAGGATTGATGAAACTGCCTGGACCGGGGAACCGGCCGGGACGGAGTGCTTGATGAAGCGAACGATGTTCAAGTCCAAGCTGCACCGGGTGACCGTCACCCATGCCGACTTGGCGTACGAGGGTTCGGTCACGATCGATGAGACCCTGATGCGTGCCGCGAATATCCTGCCCTACGAGCAGGTCCGCATCTGGAACGTGACCAACGGCAGCCGCATCGAGACCTACGCCTTGCCCGGCAAGTCCGGTTCCGGTGTTGTCTGCGTCAACGGAGCCGCTGCCCGTCACGCCCAGCCTGGCGACACGGTAATCATCGCCACCTTTGCCGAGGCGGTGGACGAGTCTGAGGCGCGGAACTGGAGGCCCACCGTGGTTCGGGTGGACAACCACAACCGCATCGTCGGCTGCGACCTGGACGGCGAGATTCCAGGGCCAGCGCGACCATCGGTCTCCTGACGGGTGTGATGCCGTCGCGCCTGGAAACGCTGCGGGCGCTTGTGGCGCAGGGTACGATTGATCCATTTGCGCACTATGGCCTAGCCATGGAATTGCGGACGCAGGGCCAGTTGCAGGAGGCGTGGCCGGTTTTCGAGGCGCTGCTCCACAGCCACCCCGACTACATCGCTGCCTACGCACCGGCAGCCGACACCCTGGTCAGTCTGGGCCGGAACCAGGAAGCACAAGATCTCTTGCGCCGGGGAATTGAGCAATGTGAGCGCAAGGGGCAATCGCACGCCCGCGACCAGCTACGAGCCGCCCTGGCCGTGGTCGGGTAGCATGGCCAGCCAGGGCCGGCCGTCGCGGCCGGGCTGAGCATCGAATAGAAGTTCCGACTGGAAGTCGGTGTAGCGGGTGGCGGTGTGGGTGACAGGTGCGTGACAGAGGTGTCAATGCCTGTCACCGCCACCGTCTCCGTCACCGTTCCCGCCACCGCCCCCGTCACCCACACCGCACTCCGCAACTCCATTCGACGCCGGTTTCAGCGCGCCCCGGTTTGGACTAGGATGCGCCCATGCCTTTGCTCCAGGTCTTCACATCGGCCCATCCGGCCGACGAACACAAGCGCACACAATTGCTGAAGGGTCTGTCTGCGCTGGTGGCGCGCGTTCTCGGCAAACCCGAGAGCTACGTCATGATCAGCCTGGCCGCCCGCCCGGAAATGAGCTTCGCCGGCAGCAGCGCACCCGCCTGCTACGCGGAGCTGAAGAACGTGGGTAGCTTGTCGCCCGACCAGGTGGAGAATCTTTCCAAGATTCTGTGCCAGGAGCTTTCAACGGGGTTTGGCGTTCCCGAAAAACGCATCTACATCGAGTTCACCAACGCCGACGGCGCTATGTGGGGTTGGAACGGCGGCACATTTGGCTAGACACACCCGAGGGGGTTAGAACCACGCCAACCAGATGCTTGCCGTTTTCCGACGCTACTGGCCCGTGCTGGCCGCCACGGCGGTGCTGCTGCCGCACGTGCGGCTCTTCGACTTCGTAACCGACGACGCCTATATCTCTTTTCGCTACGCCGCCAACCTGGCCCAGCATGGTCAACTGGTGTTCAACCTGGGCGAGCGCGTGGAAGGCTTCACCAACTTCCTGTGGACCGTGCTGCTGGCCGCGGGAATCAAGCTGGGCCTGGGCCCGGTGGCGACGTCGCGTTTTCTCGGCGTGGCGTTTGGGGTCGGCACCTTGGCCCTGGTGGTGCGCATGTCTGTGCGCCTGTCGGGCCAGCGTCCATCGGTTTGGCACCTGATAGCGCCCAGTCTGCTCGCCTCGATGGGCGCGTTTGCTTGCTGGTGCACGGGCGGGCTGGAAACGCAACTTTTCACCTTCCTGTCTTTCCTGGGATTCGATTTGTTGCTGGCCGAGATCTCCTCACAGCGCGGTTTTGCCAGCGCAGCGGTGTTTGCCCTGGCTGCCATGACTAGGCCTGAAGGACTGCTTTTCTTTGCTTTGGGCGGTTTTTTTCGTCTGCTCACGGCGGTCGGTCGCGAACGCCGTTTCCGTCCACGCCGTGGCGAATGGGCATGGCTCATGCTCTTCGCCGCGCTCTTCGTGCCCTACTTCGCCTGGCGCTGGCGCTACTACGGCTGGCCCTTCCCCAACACGTTCTACGTGAAGTCGTCCGGGGGCGCCGGCACTTTGACTCGGGGCGGATACTACCTGCGCCGCTTTGCCGAGGACTACGGCGTGCCCTTCTTCTTCCTGCTGGCCTGGCTCGGCAGGCCAGCCGCAACCGACCAGCCCCGCCGCGATCTCTGGCGCCTGACCGCTCTGGTGTGGCTGGTGTTTGCGGCCTACGTGGTCAAGGTGGGCGGCGACTTCATGGGCCTGTACCGCTTCATCTTGCCGGTCGTGCCTCTGGGTGCCGTGGTCGTGCAGGAGTCGATCCGTCGGCTAGCCCAACGTCTGCGGCCAGCCGTGGGCAGGCCCGTGCTGGCGTTGGCCGGCGCGGCTCTGGCGATCGCCTTCGTAGCAGGCAGCCTGCGCGTGAGTCGGATGGCCGTCAGTTTCATCGGCGCTGACAACGGAATCGACACCCCGGGCTACCTGAAGAAATATGCCGAGGATCGCATTCCCATCGGTCAATGGTTCGCCAAGAACGCGCACCCTGACGACCTGATGACCGTGGGAGGGGCGGGCGTGATCCCGTATTACTCCGGCATCCCCGCCTACGATGTCTTCGGCTTGGTCGATGCGCACATCGCCCATGACCCGCACATGAGCGCGTCCGACCGGCCCGGTCACCAGAAGTGGGGCAGTGACCAGTACATGCTGTCGCGCAACCCCACCCTCATCACACACAGGTACTGTCTGCCTAGTCCCTGCGCCGAGGAACAAGCTTGGATTCCGCCGGGCTACCGGTGGGTGAAGGCCGTGATCCCGGGGCCACGGCCCACGACCTACGGTTTTCTCAAGCGGCGCGATCGCCCCTGATCTAGCCCGATTCACCACGATTCGGTCTCCGACGGGCCTGCTTGAACAGTCGCCGGTCAGGTCATGAAAGCGAGGCGGGCTAGCGCAAGCACGCCGCGCCGCTGCGCAAGATGATGCAACTGCGCGCCGGTATAGCATCGTCGGGCGGCAGCTCTGGCAGACGTCGGACTGGTCGAAATCGGCGTGTCTCCAAACCTTGGGCCACCGAGACACGACGCGCCAAAACGGCGACCGCGCTCGGAAAGGGCACAGAGCTGCTTGCTAAGGACGAGGCGTGCGCGACTGCCACTGCCATATTCCCATCCTGGAGATCTCGCTCGCGCCGTCAATTTTTTTCACATGCACGCGTCTGCCCGGCTTGGCAGCCCTTGAAGGCCCGATATACTGGCAGCATGGCCGGTCAGCTCTTTGACGTGTTCGTGGTGGGTTCGGCCGATGCTAGCCCCGCTGGAGAGACACACCTGGCTTCCGCGCTATCGGCGAAGCATGGTGTACCGCTGGCCACGGTGGCCAAGGCGATATCTGCCAAGAACCTGCGCGCAGGTCAAAGCCTGGAGCAAACTCAGGCGCAGACTCTGGTGCGTCAGCTTCAGGTCATGGGCGCGGTCACGGTCATACGGCCTGCCGGCCCGCCTCGGGCTTCATCGCATATGCCTTCCCCGGCGGGGCGAGGCCCTAGCGCGCCCGTGTCGCCGGCCATGACAATGTCCCGAGTCGATCGCCCGGCCGCGACTCCCACCCCGGTTTCTGTTCCATCGGGAATGGCCGTGGCTTCCCCAGGCTTTGGGCCGCCGCTGGTTGCGCCACCCGGTTCCGCTGTCACCGGTGGTTCATTTGCGCCGTCGCAGTCTGGCAGGGTCGCAGGCTCCCAGCCTGGCTCCAGCCAGGGCTCTGCGCCTCCAGGGACCGACCCCTTCGCAGCGCGCCCCGCCCCAAATCCGGCAGAGTCGAGTGGCACATGGCTGGCGCCGCCGCCCGCAGGGTCGCCCATCGGACGTTCGCGCGCCACGCGGACGCCGCCGCCGGCCAGCCAGTACAACATCCCCGCGCCCGGCACTGATGCCTTCCACGCCGATGTCTCGTCGGGGCCCAGGCTCGAACTGGCGCGCGGCGATGCCACGCGTCCCTCCGATGACGTCGTGCCGGTTAGGAACACACAGTCCGCGGGGAGCCTGCGCGACATCGGCGCCACGCAAGCCTCGGGCGTCGCCATGGACGAGGATCCCAGGAACCTGAACCTGGTCCGGTGCGCGCAGCATGGCCTGTACTACGACAAGACCAAGGCCTCGGGCTGTCGCAAGTGCATGTCGACGGCCCGCGAGGTGGCCATGGGGTTCGAGAGCCGCAACGCTCCCGCGAGCCTCAAGGTGGCCAATCTGCGCAATCAGCCGGCCAAGCGGGCCTTCATTGGCCTGGCCGTGGCATTTCTGCTGGGCCTACTTCCGGCAGCCTACTACGCTTTCGGCCCAGGCTCCGCCGACGCGCGCGAGCTCCGTGTGCGGCAGGAAGTGCTTTCGCGCCAGCCAGGCACCGAGGAGATCTTGCACCAGTTTGACGAGTTGGATGAGCAGGTTAACCGGTCACGGGACCGCTCCCTGCGCAACATCGCCCTGGTGTGGGCCACCACGTCCATCGCGGCGATGGCGGGCTGGTACAAAGTCACCTAGCGATGCTACCCGCTGGGCAGCGGCTCGCCCCGATCCAAAGCCTCGTCGCGCCGGCGACGCGCCCGCTCGATCAGCCAGACCACCAGAATGGAGATGTTGTAGAGCAGGAAGATCGGGGCCGCGAGTAGGCATTGAGTGAAGGGATCGGTGCTGGGCGTAAGCACGCCGCCCAGAACCACAGCCAAGACAATGGCGTAGCGGTTGAATTTGAGCATGCCTCGGCTGGAAATCAGCCCAATCCAACCTAGGATCGACAGTACCACCGGTAGTTCGAAGGCAAGGCCACAACCCGCCAAGGTCATCATCTGAAAGTTGGCCACCTCGTCCATCATGATCATGGGGGAGAGATGGAAGTGCGCATCGCCCTGAAAATTGGTGAGTAGCTTGGTCAGAAAATAGGCAGCCGGCTCGCACAAGACGAGGTAGGCGAACACGGAGCCAGCGGCGAAACAGCCCACGGTGGAACCGATGATGAGCATGGTGAGCCGCCTCTCCTTGCGGTAGAGGCCGGGCGCCACGAACCTCCAGAGCTCCCAGACGACAAAGGGACCTGCGAGGATGAGACCGCCGACGATCGCCAGCTTCATGTAGACCCAAAAGGGCTCGGTCAGGCTCTTGGCGTAGAAGCTGAGGTTGTCGCCAGCTTCCTTGGGTAGGGCGGCCCTCATGCCGGTGCGCACGGGCCGTGTCAGCCAGTCGAAGTATCGCTCGACGAGCACGAACGAGCCGATCATGGCCACCACGAAGGCGATGCCGGCGTTGCGCAGGCGCGAGCGCAACTCGCCCAGATGCTCGAGCAGGCTCATGCGCTTGCTGTCCAGTCCCTCCTTCGCCGGTGGGTCCGTCCGCGTATCCGACGACGGCGCGGACGCCGCCGCTGGGCCTTGGTCCGTGCGCATCTCCGACGACAACGCCGACCACTCAGCCGTCGCGGGCGCCACCGCGGCCGTCTCAACTGTCGCGGGCGCCGCCGTGGGCGACGCGTCCGTCGTGGACGCCACCGCCGGCGCATCGGTTGGCTGGGCGGGCATCATGTCCGTCGGCATTTCCGTGACGATGGTCTTGTCGGACGATCCGGCGTCTTCTGGTGCTGACATGCTCCGCTAGCCTTTCTTCCGGGGCAACGGCGGCAAGGACGACCGAGGTGACTTGGCATCGGCATGGCCCGGCAGCGGTGGCGGCAAATGGCTGGCGATGGATCGCGATGATGTCGCCGGCACAGGGGGCGGACGCGCTCCCGCAGGAGCAGGCGGGGGCACGACCGACACCGGCTCGGGTGTCAAACTAAGAAGCTCGGGAGTGGGCGTCAGCGGGGGTCGATTGGCGTCAGGCGGTGGGTTCATGACCATGGTCACGCCCGAAACCACAGCGCCCCCGGCGGCGGCGCGGGCCTCTGCTGCTTTGGCCGCTCGTGCAGAAGCCTCACTAGCCGCGTGCTGCTTCTCGGCCTCCTCGCGCGCCTTGCGCTCCTGCTCCTCGCGTTCAGCGCGCTTCTTGGCCGTCTGCTCCTCACGCTCGGCGCGCCGCCGCTCTGTCTCCCCGCGCGCCTTGCGCTCCTGCTCCCCTTTCTCGGCGCGCTTCTTGGCGGCCTTCTCTTCATCGCGATGCTTGCGCTCCTCGGCTTCTATGCGTCGCCGCTCAGCCTCCTCGCGGGCCTTGTGTTCAGCCTCTGCGCGCGCCTTGCCCTCCTGTTCTTCTCGCTCGGCTCGCGCCTTGGCCGCCTGCTCCTCATCGCGACGCTTCTGCTCCTCACGCTCGGCTTGCCGCTTCTCGGCCTCCTCGCGCGCCTGGGCGGCTTTCTCTTCGTCGCGATGCTTTCGCTCCTCGGCTTCGATGCGTCGCCGCTCAGCCTCCTCGCGCGCCTTGTGCTCAGCTTCTTCGCGTGCCTTGCGCTCGTGCTCTTCTCGCTCGGCGCGCGCCTTGGCCGCCTGCTCTTCGCCGCGACGCTTCTGCTCCTCGCCTTCGATACGCCGTCGTTCAGCCTCTTCGCGCGCCTTGCGTTCACGCTCCTCGCGATCGACCCGCCGCTTGGCGTCCTGGGCCTCATCACGACGCTTCAGCTCCTCGGGAGGCAGCATGGTCGCATCGCGCAGCTCTGCCAGCGGCCCGCGGATGGCATCATCCAACCCGATCTCGTTCTTGATGTCCGAGGCTGCTTTGCGCACCTCACGAATGGCCTTGCCAAGGCCAGAGGCGATCTCCGGGAGCATGTTGGGCCCGAGGAAAATCAACGCTACGAAAAGAATAACGAGGATCTCCTGAAAGCCGAGGTTCAACACGGTGGTCTTTCTAGATCGGAATCAGCTGCGGTTCCAGACCGGATCGAGGGAGACTACTTCATGGGAACCCTCAAAGGGTTGGCTCTGCCCTTCGGCCCCCCACCTGCCACCGCCCCACGCTCGCTTCGCTCGGCCTNNGGCGGGCTCCCCACGCGACTAACCGCGAAACAGCTCCATCTGGCGCGGAGGGTCGATGGCGTAGGCGTCGTAGCCGCGCGCATGCAGGATCGCGGCGAAGGTTTCCGCGAATCCTCTGTGCAAGGCGACCTCGTGCGCCCCGGTCGCTTCGAGATAGGCGACCAGGTCATCGAAGCCTGCCTGGTTGGACAAGGCGATGCCCTGGTCGGCGCGCATGCAATCCACGGCCGTGCGCTCGACGCTGAAGCCGGAAACAAAGGCAAAAGACGGAGAGTCAAGCGCGCCCAGCGCCGGGGCCTCGCGCGCTTCCGGTGGCCAGATCAGTGCCTCGTTGGAGTCCAGTTTCCCCGCAAAACGACGCAACGTCGGCACCGAAGCCCCGGCCTGACCGAAGCGGGCCAGCGCCGCCACGATGGTGCCGTGCGCGCGTACGGCGATTCCAGCGGCCTGCAGCGCCTCCACCGTCGCTGGCGCCGGGCCAAAGGGCGACACGAGCAGGACCGGGGCACGCCGCGCGGCCATGGCTGCCTCCACGAACCGCCGCAACGACCCCTCTGCCTCCTCGCGCGGTGGCAACACAAAGCGCGGATCCCCGAAGGTGGCGTCTAGGCACACCGCGTCTGCGCTGCGCACCTCCGCGGCACCCAGGTTGGCAAAGGCGCGCTCGCGGCAGATGGTTCCGGCGTAGAGCAGTCGGCGGCCGCCGGCCTCGCAAAGCAACGAGGCCGCGCCTGGCAAGTACCCAGCGGGCAGCAGCGCCAGTCGCAGCCCACCCAGGTTGAATGCTCGCCCGAAACCAGCCGGCAAGGTGCGCGCGCGCAAGCGTTCCCCGGCCGCGCCCAGCAGCACCAGCGTGCCCTCGGTGGCCAGCAGCTGGCGCCGCCCCGCCCGGCGCGACGAGAGGCTGAACGATGACCCCGGCGCCAGCGCCTTGGCGTGCGAAAGAAACACAAGATCGGTGGCAAACCCCGCCGCATCGCAGGTGAGCTGCGTGCCATCCAGAGTGACCCCTGCGTGATAGCTGAACGCGCGCTTGCGCCGCCGGGGCATGAGAGGATTCTTATAGCGCAACCGTCAGCGGCCGGGCGGGGTAAGATCGCGAACCTCCAGGGCGCGCAAGATGCGCTCGCTCTCTTCGATCAGGCTTGGGTCGCGATCGCGCAAAAAGCGGGTAGCTGTGACCAGAAAACCCTTGGCGCGCAAGATCGCCACCCAAACGCGGGGAAAGGCGCCAGGATCTCCGGGCCGCGCTCCAGGGTCGTCGGCGACGAAAGCGCGGCCCTCCAGGCCGCGGTCGGTGAATGAGCGCACTTCGCCCAGGGTGGGCGAACCTGGCAGATTGCGCCGCGCCTCGACGATGAGGCGGTCAAGATCGGACGCCGGCCGGCTCTCAGTGACGGTCAGCAGCCACAGTACGGGCTGGGGCCCACCGACCTCCAGCCGGATTCGGGCCGAGGCCGGCTGACCCTTCTTGCTCACCTCCAGGCTGTCGCTCCATCCCGACGGCAGGGCGAGCGCGAGCACCTGCCAGCCCGCGATGGGGTATAAGCGCTCCGAGGTTTCGTCAATCGCCAGATCGAGAGCACGGCTCTGGCTGGGATTGCGCCGAAAAAAACGGTCTGGCAGCGGTTGTCCAGGCTCAGGCTGGGGCGGCAGCCTTGCAACGGGTTCGCCGCTGGCGACCGATTCTGTCAGCGCCTTCATCGGTTCCAGGATCTCGACCATCTCCAGCGGCGGCCGGTCCAGAAGCACGCGATCCACCACGGTACCAAGCTTGCTTGCTTCCGCCTTTGCTTTGGCCACCTCGCCCGAAGCCGCAAACAACAAGGTCCGGTCGTACAGTACCAGGGGATGGCCGGGGGCGAGCTCGTCGGCACGCGCGTAGGCGCGCATGGCAAGATCGTCCATGCCCCAGCGCCAGGCGTGATAGCCCAGGTTGAGAAAGTTTTGCGCTGCCAGAAACCCGTCGCTGGTCTGCTGGCTCACTTCTTCAAAGGCGGCCATGGCGCCGTTGGGCGCACCCCCTTGTATGAACACGTTCCCGAGCAACGTCCAAGATTCCACCGACGAAGCCAGCTCAACCGTGCGCCAGGCCGCGCGTGCGGCTTCCTGAAGGCGGTTGGCCCGTCTCAGCGCCGAGGCCAGGCGGCTCCATGTTTCTGCGTCGTCAGGATGTTCGGTCGCTGCGCGCTCCGCCGTGGAGATCTCCGTCAGGAGTGGATTGGCTTGCGGAGCCGGCGCCAATGGCTGAGCGGGAGCCGGAGCCGGGGCCGGAGCCGGAATCGGGGCCGGCATCGGTCGAGCGCACGCGCCCGACAGTGCCAGCACCATCAGCAAGCGCATCTGGGTCATCGAGGTGACTCTAGTCGATCACGTGGGTTGGCAGCAGTCATGTTGGGCAGGACCTCGAATGGGGTGGTTGAGAAGCGTTCGCCGCGGGCTCGGGATCCCAGATGACCTTCGAGAATCGCGATCTTGCGCTGCCTGAACATTTGCATAGTATCAGATGAATGGCCTCAACTCGCAGCGAGACTCCCCTCAATGAAGCGCAGGCTGCGGCCTGTGCGCATGGCGAGGGGCCGTTGCTGGTCATTGCAGGAGCAGGGTCGGGCAAGACCCAAACCCTGGCGCATCGGGTGGCCGCGCTCATGGGCCGTGGAGTGGATCCTCGGCGCATCCTCTTGCTCACGTTCACACGCCGGGCTGCGCTCGAGATGACCAGACGGGCGGCGCGGCTGGCCGCGCGGCAGCGCGATCTTGAAGGAACCTTGCCCTGGGCCGGAACCTTCCACGCCGTGGCCAACCGCCTGCTGCGCCAGCACGCCCAGGTGGTGGGACTGGATCCGGGTTTCACCTTGCTCGACCGTGAGGACTCGGCCGACCTGATCGATGCCGTGCGCGCCGAGTCCGGCCTGGGCCAGCAGCAGCGACGCTTCCCACGCAAAGGCACAGCCCTGGCCATCTATTCGCGCGTGGTGAACACCCAGTCGTCGCTGCGCGCCTGCCTGGAGCGAGCCTTTCCCTGGTGTCTCGAATGGGAGGACGCTTTGCGCGGACTCTTTGCCGGTTATGTTGAGGCCAAGCTCAGCCGTCAAGTTCTGGATTACGACGATCTCCTGCTCTACTGGTACCACTTGCTCGGCGATGCGAGCGTGGCCAAGGCCGTCTCGGATCTTTACGACCACATCTTGGTCGACGAATACCAGGACACCAATGTGTTGCAGGCCGAGATCCTGCGCCGCCTGCGACCCGACGGACGGGGCGTGTGCGTGGTGGGCGACGATGCCCAGTCAATCTACGCCTTTCGCGCGGCCACGGTACGCAACATCCTGGATTTTCCCAAACAGTTCACGCCGCCCGCAACGGTGCTCACTTTGGCGCAGAACTACCGCTCGACCCAGCCGATTCTTGCAGCGGCCAACGCCATCATCGGTCTGGCGGCCGAGCGATTCACCAAGGATCTCTTCAGCACGCGCAAAGGGGGAGCGCGGCCGTGTCTGGTCACCGTGAACGACGAGGATGCCCAGGCCAGCTTCGTCGCGGATCGCGTTCTGGAACAACGCGAGGCTGGCGTCTTGTTGAAGCAGCAAGCGGTGCTCTTCCGCACGACCCATCACAGCGACACCCTGGAGGTCGAGCTGGGCCGCCGCAACATTCCTTTCGTGAAGTTTGGCGGCCTGCGATTCCTCGAGGCTGCGCATGTGAAGGACGCGCTGGCCTGCCTGCGCTGGGCCGAGAATCCGCGCGACGCCCTGGCCTCCGCCCGGGTCCTGCAGCTTCTGCCCGGCATGGGGCCGGTGCTGGCTGGGCGGGTTCAAAAGATGCTGCTGGCTGACCGGGAGAATCCGGCCAAGGTCATTGCCCACGCCGTGCCGCCGCCCGCAGCCGCCGCCGACTGGCCGGCCCTGGTCGAGCTGGTGCAGACGCTCACGAATCCCAGCACACCTTGGCCCGGGCAGTTGGCCCGGGTGCGCCGGTTCTACGAACCACATCTGGAACGTCTGTATGACAACGCGCGCACGCGCCTGGCGGATCTCGATCAGATCGAACGCCTGGCTGACGCGGCCCCTTCGCGCGAACGTTTTCTTTCTGATTTGACCCTGGATCCACCCGAGAGCGCGGGGGCCCTGGCTGGCCCGCCCCATCTCGACGAAGACTTCTTGATCCTATCGACCATTCATTCCGCCAAGGGACAGGAATGGGACACCGTCTATGTGCTCAGCGTGGCCGACGGTTGCATCCCGTCCGACCTGGCCACCGGTCGCGCCGAAGAGATCGAGGAAGAGCGGCGTCTGCTCTACGTGGCCATGACCCGCGCCAAGAACACCCTGAACCTAATCCACCCCGTGCGTTTCTTCATCCGCCAGCAAAACCGCCACGGCGATCGCCATGTCTACACTCCGCGCAGCCGATTCCTGCCTGAGAGCGTGCTCGGCCACTTCGATCAATTCGCGCCAACGCAGCCTCGCGAGGCAATGCCCGAGGCCAGCGTCACCAGCCGCGTCGACATGGCAGGGCACCTGCGTGCCCTGTGGCAGTAACTACGGCTTGTCGGGAAATTCCCGGCGCAGATCGGCCAGCGTGAGCGTGAGCGTGAGCGGTAGCGCCCAGCGTGCTGCGGCCAGCGTGGGCGGCACGCGTGAGCGCGACGGGCGAGCGCGAAGCGCGAGGGGTGGGCAGGGTGGGTTGTCCGTCCCGAAGCCCTCTTTTGGGGTGAGCGGGGGAGACACCCCAGGCCAGAGATTGCACTGAATTCTGCGTTCAGCCAGCAACTGGGTTCGCCCCGTTGCCGACAACTCCTGCTGGTGCTTTCCACGCAACCAGGAGCAAGCTGTCACACTCACGCGACCGCGGGCGCGGCCCCGTACGAACGCCATTGCCCCGAAACGACCCTGCTTTTCGGAACGATACAGGAACATTGGTCGACGTTCCTGGCGGATCTTGAAGCGGGAGGCGGCGAACTGCCTGCCTTCGTGCTTGACGAGTTCGAGGCTTACCTTCGTTGCGGCATCCTCGCACACGGCCTTCTTCGCGTCCGATGCAAAGACTGTGGGCACAGCAGAGTCGTGGCTTTCGCGTGCAAACGACGTGGCTTCTGCCCAAGCTGTCTCGGTCGCAGGATGGCCGACACGGCGGCTTTCTGTGTGGATCACCTTTTCCCCCAAGTGCCTGCCCGGCAATATGTCCTGTCGCTACCCTATGCCTTACGCTTCGAGCTGGCCTATTCCGCAGATGCCACAAGCGTGGTGCTCGGAGCATTCATCAGCGCCATCAACTCTGACCTCCGCCGCCGCGCCCGGAAGCGCAAGCTGCGCGGTCGGCTGCAGACCGGAAGTCTGACCGTCGTGCAACGATTTGGATCGTCGCTGAATCTGAATGTTCATTTTCACGCCATCGTGATGGATGGTGTGTACGCGGAGCAGCCCGATGGAACCATGCTGTTCCACCCGCTGCCTGCACCCCGCGACGAGGACATTGCGCGCCTGGCGCGTGCCGTGTGCCGGAAGGCCACTCGCTACCTGGGGCAGCTCACGGGGGAAGACAAGGACCAGCAGCTGACCCTCGACCATCTGGCCAATGCCTCGGTGCAAGGCCTGGTCGCGACTGGTCCGCGCCGAGGCTGCCGCGTATTGCGCCTGGGAGGCACCGGCGAGGACGCCGAGGCCGCAATCATAGGCAAACGATGCGCGGAGGTCGCCGGGTTCAACGTGCACGCCAACGTGCGCGTGAGTGCCAATGACCGCAACGGCCTGGAACATTTGTGCCGATATCTTGCTCGGCCCCCCATCGCGAATGATCGTCTACAAGAACTGCCCGACGGCCGTCTTGTCCTGCGCTTCAAGCAAGCCTGGTC
>PMLB01000198.1 GCA_003158735.1 Myxococcales bacterium
CATCGGTGCCGGCGGTAGCGGCGGATTGGGCGGCAGCGACGCCGCGACGATGAACAGTGGTGGCCAAGGCGGTGCCGACGCTGGCACGAGCGCAAGCAGCGACGCCGCCTCCTGCTCGGGGCCGCTTCGCGGAGGGATCTGCTGGTACCTTGGGCCGGATGGATCGAGTTGCCAGCAAGTCTGCGCGAGCCACGGTACCGTGGCGCCCGGAGCCGCAAGCCACGTCGGCACAACAGCCCAGGGCGGCAGCCTTGCAGAGTGTGGAATTCTTTTGGGACTGCTCGGAGTCACGGGAACACCTGCGAGTGGCGTAAGATCCGACGGACTCGGACTTGGCTGCCATATCTACAGCGGGGTTCTGTGGTGGGTGAGTTCGCCTGCGTTCGACGCCACAGCCAGCCATACCTCGGCCCGTCTGGTATGCGGCTGCACGCAGTAGCCACTCAGCCGACCGCGAGTGAGGTACTGACCATGAAATCTCTCTCCTTCCTGTCTGCACGCCTCGACGTTCCTGCCTTCTGCCTCGTCGCTGCGCTGGCGGCGGCATGTTCCTTCGACGCCAGCCAGCTACGGGCACTTTCGGATGTGGATTTCAAGTTCGACAGCCTGAGAAGCTCGTGCGGCGCCGGCGATCCAGCACGACCTGGGTGCAGCCAGACCGAAGTAGTGCGTATTCCGGCTTTGCTTGAGCAGGCGTGAGGTACAAAAACATGAAAGCCCTCTCCTTCTTGTTTCCGCGTCTTGATATCTGTGGCATCTGCCTGATCACGCTTCTGGCTACCGCGTGTTCTTTCGACGCCAGCCAACTGCGGGCCTTGGCGTCGCCCGCCCCTGACGGAGCTATCGAGTACCCCGCTGTGCCCGAAGCTGGCGCCTCCGGAAGTGACGGCACCAGATCCAACTCACCCGACGCTATCACGGGCGCGGATGGTGGCGGGGGCGGTGACACAGGCGGCAGTGGGGGAAGCGTTGACGCAGGCGGTGTGGCAGTCGACGGGAGCACGAGCTTCGGCGACGCAGCGGCCTTGCCCGATCTGGGAACTGCGCACGATGTCCCCGCGCCGGCGGACCGGGCTCAGCCGTTCGATGCTGGGGCAGATGCGCCGCTCGTTGTCGATGCGACCTCAATCCCTGATGCGACCTCGGTCAGTACGCTGGGCCTTGTCCTCTACTACAGTTGCGACCAGGTCAACGGCACCTCGCTCCCCGACATGTCCGGGAAGGGAAACAACGGGACTCTCGTGGGTACCGTCAGCATCGCCCCGGGCAAAGTGGGAAACGCGCTGGTGCTCGCGAACAACACGGATGCCGCCGTGTCGGGTAGCTATGTCGCCATGCCCCCCGCGATTCTTGCCACCGCCCGCGACATGACAGTTGCCACCTGGTTCAAGATCAACAGCACGCCGAGTTTTCAGCGGATCTTCGAGATAGGCAACAGCAGCGCGACCTCTTCGATGTACCTGACGCCGACGTACACCGACGGCTACCCTCGTTTCACTATCCGAACGGCTCTCACTGACGCAGGTCTGTACAGGGAAGACATTACGGCGACCGGGATCACGGTTCCCACGGGCGTGTGGGAGCATCTGGCTGTGGTGCTCGACGCTTCTGGTGGCCGACTGTATTTGAACGGCGTCCAAGTCGGCATCAACACGACCATGAAGATGCGTCCAGCCGACTTGGGCGCCACCCCCAACGACTGGATAGGGGGCTCCGAGTTTACTGGCACTCCCTTCCTGGACGGCGCGATTGATGAGTTCCGCGTCTACAATCGCGCACTGAGCGCAGCCGAGATCCTCGCGCTGGTCGGCGCTGTCATCGGAGCCTGCCCGACTGGGTATCACGACGGTGGCGCGGGGACCTGCGTGATCAGCGGAACCTGTTCTGCCGGCTATCACGACGGCGGCGGGGGAACCTGCGTGGCTAGCGGGACTTGCTCGGCCGGGTACCATGACAACGGCGTGGGAACTTGCGTGGTCGTCGGGACTTGCTCGACCGGGTATCACAATGGCGGGACAGGGACGTGCGTGGCCAGCGGAACCTGCTCAACCGGATGCCACGATGGTGGCACGGGGACGTGCGTGGTCAGCGGAACCTGTTCGATCGGATATCACGACGGTGGCAACAGAACCTGCGTTGTCAGCGGAACATGCTGGGTGGGGTACAACAATTGCTCCGGAACATGTTCGTCAAGCTCCTGTGGTGGCGGGTTAGGGGCAGACTGCTCAAGCCAACCGTGTGCCAGCGGCTTAACGTGTAGGACAGACATCTACGGGGGCAGGGTGTGTTCGAGTGGATGACATGAACAGGCCCGAAGAACACCCCAACGCTCTGCTGATAGCCGCGTCGGTAAGCATGGCCTGGGTGCGATTGCAGCCAGCCAGCTTGGATGGCCAGTGAAGGTTAGGAATCCCTGGGAACATCTACTCCTCAGACGCCTGACGTTGAGGGCGTTTTCGTTTCAACGGAGGCGTGAGCAAATGGGGAATCTTGTTCGTGGCACCGCGCGCGTAGTCGAGCACGCCGACCAGAATTTCCTGGAAAACACGCGGATCGTCGGGGAGGCGGGCGCAACTGGCCACGTCGCGGAGGCGGCGGAGAGCAGCCTTGCTCGGACGCTTGAATTCCGTCCAGCCGGTCGGACCAGAAGTGTCCTCGTCGCTGGGAACCAGAGCGGGAGTGGTGCGGCCCTCTGAGCACTCGTAGCGTGCGCGAACCTTTTCCCACGCGCCGGGCTTGTCGAACGCGCGTGTTACAGCCACCAGATTGGGCAGAGTGGCTGCGGGATGTCGGTTTCGCCAGTCGCGGAGGGCATTGGACGGTAGTGATGCCAGCAGCCCGCGCAGTTGGTAGACATAGCTGGGAGCCTTGCCAATCAATTTGGCCAGGTCGGGAACAGAGACCCCAAATTTGCGGCAGATTAGATCGCAGCGATCAGCCAAATCGAAAGTGGCGAGAGGCGCGTGAGCAACGTTTTCGAGGAGGTTGACGGCGTAGGCCTCAAGCTCGGAGCAGAGCGAACGGACAATTACCTTGACGGTCGTCCAGCCCAACTTTTGAGCGATACGAAAGCGCGAGAAACCCGCAAGCAAGATGTACTTCTCTGGATCATCTCGGTCTCGCGCAACCAGCAGGGGCGAAAACTGACGGAGAGCAACCATCGACGCTTCCAGGGCTGCGTCCGCCTCCTCGTCGACACCCGAGCGCATGTTCTCGAATTCAAGAGAGATCTGGCCGAGCTTGATGTCGATCACGGGCTCAGGTTCCGGAGGTGATGCCTGACCACGAAGCAATTCCTGAATGTCGCTGCGGCGGAGGCGACTGTGCAGATCGCGCCGGACCACGGCGAGATGGGCAGATCGTTCGGGCCGGCAAGCGACGGGCGCCCCCGGGGGCAGGGCGGTACCGTTTGCCTCATCGACTTTCTGCCGGTAAGCGGCTAGGGCGGCGTCGGAGATTTCGCCGCCACCGCCCAAAACGGCAGCGAGCATTTGCCCGAGGTCACTGTCAGGCGGAACCACATTGGGGTCGGGCGGGGGAATCTGTCGGAGGAGGGCGCTACTCATCTCGTTCAGACGATTGATGATGGGATTGCCAGTGGATGTAGATACGGAATTATCGCTCGCGGGAACGTCGTCGGGTGGAGAGGTTTGTGCTTCAAATTCGGCGTCAGACAAGATGGATGTATCGTCGACCATTGTTGCTCCTGTGAATTGTTGGAACCCACGAGAAGGTCGCCGCAGCAGCGTGCTGACCTTCGCCATTCACCATTCACCAGGGCCTGATCGTGTGGAGATTCAATCTCGTCCCGCTCGGAGAGTCGACTGAACCACGACCCGCGATATCAATGAGCGTACCGCACCCACGAAAACAGTCAATGTGACCAAAAGCCAAAGGAGAATCGGGGCTTGAGCACGCAGCCGGCCGACTGACGAAGGAAAAGGGGCAGGAAAGGCGACACTCCTGCGCTTTTGTGCCGGGACCTGGGCGTCGGTTCGGCGTCGCTCAATGGGACTGGAGCGTAGCCTTGCGTGTAGAGCTGTTGCGCATTCCGAACAGGTTTTCGCACCAGGGTCATGCGGCTGCCCGGCGCAGGATCGTCGACAATGGAGCTGCAGGGGCAGCTTTGCCGCGATGACGGGCAAGGTCGTTTACTGGGCGACCGTGGTAGTACGTCATCCGGTATAGGCTGGTGCGGACGCTGCCCTCGGAGCGGAGCCGGTAGTGGCTCTTCTGCCGTTTGCCGTACCTGCGGTTGGCTCGCTCGACGTGGTTGGAGGTGGTCTCCGGCACCGGGTCGCGCAGAAAGCCCGACAGCGGCGGTAGCGGGCCTCTTGCAGCAGCAAGGTCCGCCGCACACGTGCGCGGTGGGGGAGCTGCCTCCGTCGCGCTCGAAGATAGCGCAGTTACCCGTCCATGAAGCCGCGCAGAACGCGCAGCTTGGGCTGCAGGGCCAGCAACTCGTCGAGATTCTGCATTTCCTCGGCGCTCATCTCATGTTCTCGCAGCGCTTGATGATCAGGTGGCGTTGCGGCCTGAGGAGGGTTCGCGGCAGTGGGCAGTTGATCGGTATGCAAACGATGTTGGCCACGGCCTCCCTTCGTTCTGGCGGGTCCTTGGTCCGTCCAACCCAAGGGAGCCCCCCTCTACGGAGGAGGCAACTTTTCCTCACGATCTCAGGCGGTTACCTCCGATACAAAAACGCAGGTGTGTCGGGAAAACCCACATGTTCTAGTGACTAGAGTCACTCGCCAGCCCCCCCCCGCGCCCCGGGACTGGCGGTGGAGACGGCCTCTTCCACTGCCGGTTGACACCTGAGCTTTCAGCGGCAGCGGACTTCCTTTTCGCGCTGAAGGGTCCGATCCACGCGGCCGTTTCGTTGTTCCAGCCGCGCCGGATTCCAGGGCACGTCGAAATGGAAGATGCCGGCGCAGTAGCCCTGATGGTTCACGCCCTCGCGGGCGGCGTCGGTGGCGAGCAGAATGCGCACGGGATACTGGGCGGGCGGGCCGTTGAAGGCGCGCTGCACTTCCTCGCGCTGGCGGTCCGACATGCCGCCGTGGAATTCCATCAGGCGAAGCTCCCCGTCAGCGGTTCCGTCAAAGGCGGCGCGCAGAATGGCGGCCAGGTAGCGTTTCGTGTCCGCGTATTCCGTGAACACGATCAGGCGGCGGTCCTTCCAGGTCGCCGGGCTGCGGGTGGGCGTGGCGCCGCCAAGCTGGACGGCCTTGCACTGGTTGCGGCGAATCCAGTCGATCAGAGCCAGCACCTTGGGGCCAGGGGCGCGGCGGCTCTGCTCGGCCAGGCTGGTCATGCGTTCGAGCAGGCTGCGGGCGTCCGTGCTGGGTGCTGCCAGGCCGACCGAAAGCAAGGTCATCTGCGAGTCTGACCGCTCGTCCGAGGTGGTCTCGTCCTCGCCGTACTCGTCGTCATCGGGCGATGACGGGGACGCGACAGCCTGGTCGGTGCGTTCCCCGACGCTCTTAGCGTGAACGGCCAGGGTGCGCGCGAAAGCCTCGATACTGGAGAGCAGGCGTTTTTGTAGGCTGGCGATGCCCAGGCGGCTGCGACGGTTCTTCTGCTTCAACAGAGCGGCGTACTGGGCCAGCAGCACCGATAGTTCGATTTCCGCGTTGGTCCCCTCGCCGACTACGACCGCCGCCTCGGCGCCGTAGCGCTGTTGCCAACCTTCTGCCCCGTGCGAGCGCCGAGTCGGCCAAAACCGTCACCTGGGCGTCCTTGGTCGCCGTGGGCGGCAGGGGAACCCCAAACTCGCGCCCCAGATCCTCCAGTCGTCCCTTGGTCAGGACGGACAAGACGCTGCGCTTCGATGCTTCTGCCACGGCCGGGATGATGATATCCGTCGCGCCCGGTGAGGGGAACCGGGAACGTGGGTCGGCGGGTTTCAGCCCGGGCCGCGTGTCACTTTCTGTTCCCGAGAGGTGGCATGAACGGGTACGATCGGCTTCGTCACCAGACAGGGAACCAACCGATGAAGTGCGTGCTGTGTCACGAGAGAAAAGGGAAACGCAACTGCAAGCTCACGTCCGCTGAGTTCATCTGCCCGCCTTGCTGCGCATCCACACGACGAGACGAGTGTAGCGGCTGCGCCTACTACGAACCGTCGTTGGCCTATCAACGCGAGAAGCAGATCAGGAACAAGGCATTCATCGCTGAAGTCCGTCCCGACCTCGACGACCGATGCGACGAAGCTCTGACTCTTGTCGACGAAGGCGACATGGGCAAGGGGGAGTCAATTCTGCGTGACCTCCAGACCAGACACCCGAACTACCACTCGGTGCTCTACGGCATCGGTGTCTGCCATTGCCTGAAGGGCGAAGCGGACGAGGCCATCCGCTGCCTCGAACGGGCAGTCGAGATTTCCCCCGGCCTCGCTCATGCCCACTACAACCTGGCCTCGGCATATTGCCAGAAGGTCGATGTCGGGAATGCGGTCAAGGCTCTTCAGGCAGCCATTGATGTTGACGGAGATGACGGTCCGGTTGGACAACGGGCACGGAAACGCCTCGACCAGCTGGAAGCCATGGCGAGGCGGAACGGCATCAACCTGCAAACGTACATCAATAACAACCGGGTTTTTGATCGGGCGTTCGCGGCCTTGCGCGAGAAGCGGTTCCAGGCAGCAATCGATTTGTTCGAGCAGGTTCTGGCAACGGAAAAGGGACATGTGCAGTCCTACGGCAACATGGGATTGGCCTATGCCGGGCTCGGGAACCGGCAGAAGGCGCTCGATTGTCTGAACAAGGCGATTGAACTCGATCCCGAGTATGAGCCAGCGATACTCAATCGTCTCGTGGCCGAAAAGATGAAGGACGGCGAGGCACTGCCTGATATCGGTATGCGTGAGGTCGACTACAGCGAATTCAAGGCGGCTGGCCGGTCATACATACGGGAGCTGACGGAAAGGCTGGATGCGGCGGCGACGGGCCTGCCGAGCCCGTCGCGCACCGCAAACGAGTAGTTGAGTCCGCCTCTCCGAATCGGGCAGCAGCTTGCTGCCCAATTGCCAATCCGTGGACGCCTCAGCCTCCAACGAATCGCCAGCACAGAGAGCCGTCCAGATCGCACATGGTCGCCCACGGACGGTGACGACTCGTTTGCCAGGCGATCCTGGTGCGTGCCATCCTGTCGACGACTCCAGCACCCACGGGGAGTCCAAGAAGAAACAGCCATGGCCAGCCAACAGATCGATCGCAACAAGCTCCGCGCCGCCATTCGCCACCTTGGCAGCGAATACGTGTTCTACATGCTGGATGAGGCGATCGATCTCTTGCCCGAGGCCGAACTCTTGAAGCTGACCAAGCCGTATATCGATCCATCGAGGCTCGAACCAGATGGCACCGCTGATGCTGGCTTGCTCGCTGCTGTGAAGGCTTTCGAGAAAGCAAGCCTAGCCGGCGAGTACTACGAGGACTTCAACGTCAACTCCACGAACTGCACGGAGAAGTCCACCGGGACGGCGGCGTGGAATGCCGACTGTCGGCGACTCCTCGATCGTTGCGTGGCATCGGCCATCTGCCTGGTACACGCCCCGCCCAGCCGGTCGTCAGTCTTGCCGCGATTGGCATTTCTGGCAGCCTTGGGCGGGAGGAAGACACCTTGGTGGCACAATCAAATGAAGAATCGCCGTGGCTGCACCTGGTGAGTGCGGTTCGGCGAAACTTCAAGTTCGACATCAAGGGCCTTCGTGTCTGGTTGAATGGGCAGGGCCATTTGGCCGCTGATTTGCCGGAGAATTGGCATCCAGTCTGGTCAGATCCCAGAGGAAAGGAGCAGCCAGAGGACTGGGAAAGGCGCCTTGGCGCAGCCGCTCACGTGACCCTACCAGGGCATGGATGGATTATGGAGGGTGCGGCTCCATCGTCGGCTGCATGCAAGATCTGTGGAATCTCGACGGCAATCTGGCTGTGCTATCTGGCTGGCGCCGAGGCCCAGAAGGACTTGGCACATGTCACCGCATTCGCCGCAGAACTGGGCAAGATCCGGAGCCTGGTCGATCAATCTCGACGCCGATTCGCCAAGGCGTCCGAGGAATACCGACGGGAGCACATTGTGCGCATCCGGGATTTCTTGGAACATGCCAAGGTGGCAGCCACCTCGGCGAGTGGCCAAGGTGGGGAGATCGCGCACTACTTCGAGGAGCGCCTGCAAGACATCGAGAAGGGAACGACTGTGCGCCTCATGGACAACCTGGGCCTCGATTCCATGTTCGAGCAGCTGGGAGGGGTGCTTCAGGGCTTGCAGGAGGATGCCCTCGTGGACACCCGCAACCCGGGATATGCGCAGCCAGGTGTCGTGGCCAGAGGACAACTCGTGAGCCTGCGAACGCGCGTCGAACGGTGTCTCTTGGCCGTAGGGTTCACGCGTGAGGAGATCGGCGAGAAACTGATACAAGACCTCAATGATCCTCTGGATGCCGCCGGACCTTCTACGGCGGCACACGATGAGCGCGACAGGGCGGAAGAAGTCCGGGACAGGGTGAGCCCACGACGACACCCGTCCAATCCTTGATCTGGGACGCCCAAGCGCGGCCTGCTCGCTGACGGCGAAGGCGGCAGCCACGACGCGGCCTGCAACGGCTGGCATCGGTCAGGGAGCAAATCGCAGCGATTTCCCCCCAAAGCTTTGGCCCAGAAGATCGTCCCAGACTTGGTTGCGTGACGGACAGACTCGCGCCTCAAGACGGGGCAAGCTGCGAGAACGCGTTGACCGACAGCGCGCGGACGATCGCCTGCGCGCTGATCGTTGGCCGGTGGTGGAACACTGACTCCGTCCCACAACTGGAGCGGCATCGCGTCGCCCAAGCCGACGGAGGAAGCTGTGGCTCGTCCACCTGCTGAACCCGCCACGTCGGCCGCTGTCATTCTGGCGCTGGCCAAACAGCTCGCGCAAAACCCTCAGCTTGTCGCGTCTCTAGCCAACGCCGTTGATCTGTCGCGCCGGGAGGGTGATGATGGAGCTTCGTTCTCTGACAACCCCATAGCGTTGGATGGCGGTTCCTCCGCACCGAAGGAGGAACCCATGTATTTCAAGATCTACGGGCCGTACTACAAGAACGGCCATCATCATGTTCATCTCCATCTCCTCGACGGCACCCGGAAGTACAAGTCGTTCGCGACCGAAGAAGCGGCGATGGAGTTCGTACACAGAAACGAGGCGCGAATCGTGGCCAAGCCGATCACGGTCCCAGAGGCAATCAGAGAGTATGGCGAATCGCGGGTTGAACTGAGGCCGTCGTCGCGCGCGACCATTCAGTACCGGCTGGAGGCACTGGCAAGCGGCTTTGAAGAAGTGCTGATTCAGGCTTTCCCAGCGGTGACAGCTTGGAATGGACTGGTTTCCAAGAACGCCGTGGACACCCTCCACGGCATCCGTTCGGCGGCCAAGGGGTTCTTCGAGTGGTGCATTGGACAGGCGTATCTCAAGAAGAACCCTCTCGTCGGCATCAAGATCGCGGGCAAGAAGAAACGAGGTAAGCCGCAGCTTCGGCTCGACGAGGCGCGCGCGTTCCTGGAACGGGCACTCACCGTCTCGAACGGCGAGAAAATCAGCGAGCGGCAGAGCAGCCAGCAGGAGGTTGGGGTTCTGGGGGCGGCTACGGCGCTCCTGCTTGGACTGCGCAACGGTGAAGTTGTCGGTTGCCAGGTTCGAGACCTGGACGACGGCGGGTGCACGCTTTGGATCGCGGCGAGCAAGACACCGGCGGGCCTTCGTCGGGTTGAAGTTCCCGACGTGCTCCGTCCGCACTTGCTGAAGCTCACCGAGAACCGTGGCGGGACCGAGTCGCTCTTTCCGAGCCTGACCAAGGAGGGGATGCGCTACTGGACGAAGGCACTTTGCAAGGAGATGGGCCTACCGATTGTCACTCCGCAGGGATTGCGTGGCACCCACGCCACGGCGTCCATGCGGCCTCACGCCAACCCGCACGAGGTTGCGGCTGCACTTGGCCACACCTCGTTCCGGGTGACCGAGAGACATTATGCCCAGCCCGAAGCCGTAGCTGCCGCCAAACAGCAGGCAGCATCTGAAACCCTGCTAGCGTCCCAAACTCCGTCCAAAACTCCGTCCAAAACTGTTGGACACGTTCCCAAGGCAGCCTAGGGAAGACACAGACGGGCAACAAAAACTCCCTTGTTTCCAAGGGGTTCCGTTGTGCGAGGAGGGGGACTTGAACCCCCATGGCTGTTAACCGCTAGCACCTCAAGCTAGTGCGTCTACCAAGTTCCGCCATCCTCGCGGGTAGGCCAGAGTGGCCGCTTATAGTCGGGCTGAAGTTTACTGTCAATGCAGCGACGATGCCGCGATTCCCTCCCGCGACTACGCAGCCGGACGGCCTAGGCCGAGCCGGTCGCGCGCATCAAGATAGGCATCGCTGACTGCGAAGCGAAGCAGGTCCCGCAAGGGACCGGGCTTTCCGGCGTGGTCGCGCAGGGTTTCCGCATCCGGCGTAGCCGAGGCCCCGGGGATCGACTCGTGGCCCACGATGTGCACCGCCACTCTTGCGGCTCCGCACATGAGCAGCCCGGCGCGGTTGCCGGCTTCGCGCGCCCCTTCCCGCCAGCGCACCGGATCCAGGGCGACCTCGGCGTGTTCCTGAAACAGTTCGCCCACCCGCTTCGCGATCTTGTAGGGCAGGGCCTTCTTCAACCTGGCCGCTTGCTCGGTGGCGGCGTCCTCGCTGCCAGCCCGGAAGCGCGCATGCTTGGGGTGGAAGGCCTTGAGCACACCCATGAACAAGATGTCGAACTCGGGAGCCGGCAGCGTCGCCGCCAGCAAGTACTCGGGCCGGCCCAGCTCGAGAGCGCGGCCGATGCGGAAGCGCAGCTCGCCTACGGCGGCCTCTTCGGCCAGGCGCGGCCCAACCACGATCGCGGGCGGCGCCACGCCAACCAGGCTGACTCCGTCGAAGTCGGCATCCGGCCGCAGGTAGAGGCTGGTGCGCCGGTTGCCCAGTGTCTTGGCGGCTTGCCCCCATATCTGGGCGATGGCCAGGTCCGCCACCGTGGAAACCTTGTCCTTGGCCGTCACGCCGAAGCTGTCCAGGTTGGCCTGTGAGAGTCCGGGCGCTCCTTCCCACACCGCTGCCAACACCTCGGCCATGAAGTGCAGGTCTTGCAGCGGATCTAGATACTGGCCGCGCCCGCCGTCTTCCATGGTTCCCGCGTAGGGATCGTCGGGCTTGCGTTCGGGTGCCGGGTTCTGCGCCAAGAAATCCTTGTCCTCGTCGCTGGTGAAGCCGAACAGGTCCAGGACTTCGAGCAGGCAGCGCGCCCGATCGACGTGCCCGGCCTGGATGTGATCGGCGGCCAGAGCGTGCAAGGATTCCTGGCGGATGGGATCGAATACCAGGATGGCCTTGTGGTTCTCGATGGCCATCTCTCGGTGCTCGGGACGTGCGCCGTAGATCTCGGCCAGAGCCAATCGTGCTTCCACGCGGTTGGGGTCGGCCGTGATGGCCGCTTGCAAGGCGCCCACCGCCGCCGCTGGATCGGTGGGAACCAGCAGGGCACCCAGCTTGGCCCACAGCACGGCCCGCCGGTGCGCCAGCTCCGCATCAGTTGCCGGCTCGGCCAGTTGAGGCAGGACTCGCTGCAGGGTCGCGGCCACGTCAGCCCCGCGTCCGGCGTGCTCGTACGCCTGACACAGGTTCCACAGCGCCGTCTCGTCGCTGGAATCGTCTGCGATGGCCTGTTCGAGCAAGTCCGCGGCCCGGTCGAAGTTGCCTTGCTCCATCTCGAAGCCGGCGATCTCGCATCGGCGCACAGCCCGATCCTTGGGCTCGACTACGATGTCGGCGATCCGGCGCGCGGTTTCGATGGCGGTGCGCGGGGATCCCTCGGCCCGTTGTGCGGCCAGCGTCTTTTCCAGCAGAGGCACCTGCTCAAGGGTGTCGGCTTCAATCCGGGCCACCGCTTCTTCGTAGGCTTCGCGGGCGGCCGCCATGTTCCCCAAGGCCAGGTGCAGGTCGCCGATCTGCTCGTACAGTCGGCATTGCTCCGCCGGATCACCACACGACTCGGCCACCAGGCGCAGCGACCGTGCGGCTTCCAGTTTGTCTCCGCGTTCGATCGCCAGGTCTGCCAGGGCGCGCAGGGTCTGCGGATGGCTGGGCGACAGGCGCAGCGCAGCCTCGTGCAGGGCCGCCGCACGTTCGGGGCGTTTCTGGCGCAACTCGGCCATCGCGCCGTGGGCCAGCGCCAGCGCCACTTCCTCGGGATAGTTGGGCGCTGCCACGTGATCTGCGATCCCCTCCAGATGAGTGGCCGCGTCCCGCCAGCGTCGCGCCTGGAAGCGGTTTTCGCCCAGGGCAATGCGCAGCATGAGTTGTCCGGGAAGAGCCTTGTCGGCCTCCACCAGCTGTCGGTAGCCTTCGTCAAGGCGTCCCAGCTTCTCGTAGACCTCACCCAGCCGGTGATACAGCTTGGCCGTCTGCTCGGGCTGGCCTCGCATGCGACGGAGCGCCTCGTTCAATCGGCGCTCGGCCCGATCCCACTGCTCCTCGCGATACAGGATGTCGGCCATGGTGACCACGGCGGGCAGGTGGTTGGGGTCCAGGTCCAGCGCTTCGTCGAGCCGACGTTCGGCCTCGGTAAGGCCGTCGGGTTTCTCACACAACGCGCGCGCCAGATTGGTCAGCACCGCAGCCTTGGCCGAGGGCGAGTCACACAAGCTGAGCTGGCGTTCGTACAGATCCTTGGCCTCGTCGATGCGACCTTCGCCAGTCAGCGTGGCTGCCAGGGCCGCCAGCACGTCGGGATTCGAGGGGTGGAGATTGACGGCCTTCTCGAAGCAGGCGCGCGCCTCGGCCGGCTGGCCAAGTTGATCGCGGAACACGGCGCCCGCTTCGAGCAGGGCCGCAGCCTGCTCGGGCTGGCCCACCAGGGCATCGGCCCGGCGCAGGAGAACGTCGGCATAGGCCTGGAAGTCGTTGTGTTTGAGGTGGAAGCGCGCCAGCGCGCCCAGAACCTCCGGATCTTCCGGCTGCAGCGCGAAGGCCGCTTCGATGGCTTGCTGGGCTCCCTTGGGGTCCGACAGGTCGTCGGACTTGAGCTGGGCCATCTCGAGGTTTAGGGCTGCAATCAACTTGGGATCATTGCCAGCCTTGGACAGGACCTCGATGCGCTGCTCGAGGATGCGCAGGGCCTCGTGGGCCAGGCCCGCGCTGCGCAGGTTGCGCAAGAGCGCGGCCGCGGTCCGTTCATCGGAGAGTGCGTCGGCACCCAGGCTGCGCAAGCAGGCCGCCGCCGCCTCGGGATTGCCCAACTTTTCTTCCAGGATGCGCGCGCGCCGCCACACCAGCTCGTTCTTTTCCGTGCCCTCACTGATCTCGGCTCGCCGCCGCAGCACCTCGGCCAGCGCTTCGAAGCGACCCATGGCCTGTTGCAAACGGTCGAGCGCCGCGAGGGCCTCGGCGTCGTGCGGTGCTCGTTTGAGGATGTCCTCGTAGATCTCCACCGCGCGAGCGGGCAGCGACAGCTCGCGTTCGTAGATCTCGGCCAGGCGCCAGCGCGCCTCACGTGCGTCTTCTCCCTCACCCGTCAACTCCAGCTCACGCTGCAGGGCTGTGGCCGCTTTCTGTGCCATGCCCACGCGACCATAGAGCCGCGCCAGAGCGGCGTAGCCGGCCCGCGCTTCCTGGGCCAGCTCGGGGGCGCGCGGGTCGCCCGCCACGAGTCCGCGCTCTTCCTCCTCGGAGCTTGCCACGTAGCGCTCGAAAGTGTCCACGGCTTCGTATGGTCGTTCCAGCCGTTTTTCGTAAAGCTCAGCCAGCTCGAAGGCGCGTCGGCGCGCTTCTGTGCCTTCCAGGCGCCCGCCCGGCACGGTGATCCGGCGTTCCAGAATCTGCGCCAGGTCAGCCCAGCGTTCTTGAGTGCGGAACATCTGCTCAAGCCGCTCGACCGCGACCGGGTTGTCGGTCTCCAGCACCACCACCTTGCGGTAGCGCTCTTCAGCCAGAGCGATCTGGCCCAGCTCCTCGCGGATTTGTCCCACCCGCAGGTTGAGCGTCACCGCCTCGGCACGGGCCTCCCGCTCGGCGGCGCGCAAGTAGATCTCGCATACGTGATCCCAGCGTTCTCCCTCGCGCGCCAGACGCTCCATCTCGGCGCGCACGGAATCGTCGCTGGTCTTGAGGACGAAAGCCCGCTCCAGCGTGTCCAAGGCCAGGTCGTTGTCGTGGGCGCCGCGCTCCCAGATCTCGGCTTGCTTCTTCAGGTAGTGATGTCGCGTGATCAGATCAGCGGGCAACAGTTCGTAGGCTTGCACCCACTCTTGCCAGGGCGTCTCGAAGGCGAAGGCGGCCGGTGCGCTGGCTGGCGCGTCTGGCTCAAGCAAATCCGTCGGATCAACGATGTCCACGTCGCCGATCTCGATCTCGCCCGTCACCTCATCGAATTCCAGCATCGGGGCGGCCGCTCCGCCGGTTGCCACCGGAGCTGGCGTGAGCAAGTCGACCTCGGCAGCCTCGATCTCCGAGGGAGCCTGCTGCGCATGCTCAGGGGCGGATGCTGGCTCAGCTCCCGCGTCTTGATACCGGCCGATGAGCGCGCCCAGACGCCACAGGTTGGCCGCAATCTCTCCATCCTCGGGCGCCAGCCGGAACGCATTCAGGTAGGCGCGGAAGGCGCGCACCCGATCCTTGACCTTGTCCTCGACCAAGGCCGCCGCCCGCCGTGCCACGGTGACCTTCTCCGCCGTGGTGGTGGCGCGAGCGAAGGCTTGCCCTTCAACCGACAGCGCATCCTCCCAGCGTCCGGTGGCCTCGGCCAGACGCGAGATTTCGAGCCGGGTAACCTCGTTGCCCGGAGAGAGCGCGAAGGCCCGCAACAGCTCATCAAACGCCCCCGAGGGATCGCCCATCTCGGTTTCGCGCAGGTTTGCGCGCAGGCAGAGCAGGGCGAAACGCTCCTCTGGTTGGGCTCGGCCGCGCGCCACTTGCGCGTAGACATCGAGTAGCCCTTGCCAATCTTTGGACGTGCGAGCCAGCCTTTCCAGTTCGGGCAAAAGCACGGTGCCCGCCGGATCGTGGGCCAGTGCCTCGCGCAACACCGTGAAGGCGCGCGCTGGCTGCTGCAGTCGGCTTTCGCATAACCCAGCCACCTTGATGGCCAGCTGCACCTGCGCGAGCGGATCGGCCGAGCGTGATCCTTCGCCCGCGTAGACCTTGATGAGGTCCTCCCACAGCCCGTGGGCCTCAGCGGTCGCTTCCAAGCGCGCCAGGGCTTCTTCGTCTGGCTTCTCGACGTAGGCACGCCGGATCAGATCGAAGGCCCGGCGGGGTTCCTTGAGCATGGTCTCGGCCGCGCCGGCCATCTCGAAGTGCAAGCGGCGCCGTTGCGTGGGGTCTTCGGCGTGATGCAGAAGTTTTTCGGCGGTGGCGATGAACGCCTCGCCGTCATTGGCCTCGGCGTAGAGCGGCGCCAGGGCGGTCAGCGCATCGGATTGCTCGGGCTCGATCTCGATCACCCGCTCAAAAGCGCCGATGGCCTTCTTGGCGTCCAGCAGGCGGTCGCGGTACAGGCAGCCGATTTCCAGCGCCCGCACCACGCGTTCCCTAGGATCGGTGGCGAAGCTGAGCTGCCGTTCCGCCACGCTCGCCACCCGAGGCCAATCGTTGCGAACCTCCGCCACCCGGCGCAAGGCCTCGTGCGCCTCCACGCTAGCGGGATCGAGATCGCTGATGGTGTGCTCCAGGGCGCGGATCGCCTCGGCCGAATCATCCAGCTTCTCGACCAGCAGGCGGGCGCGCTCGAGCGCCATGGGAACGGCCTCGGCCGGATTGGTCGACAGGGCGATCCGGCGCGCCAGCAAGTCCGCCAGCGTGGCCCAATCGGACTGCGCGGCGGCGATGGCCGAGAGCGCTTCCAAGCCCTCGCGATCGCCGGGCACAATCTTGAGCAGATCCTGCCAGGCTTGCTGGGCGCGCGGGGTCTGCTTGAGGGCATCCCCGGCCAAGCGAGCCAGTCGCCGCATAAGCTCCGCCCGCGCCGACGGATCGGCGGCCAGAGCGGTGATCTGCATGTCCAGCGTGCGCGCCAGATCCTCGTGCCGTCCCGCCTTTTCGTAGCCCGCGAGCAAGGCCTGCAGGGCCTGCTGGTCCCCGGGAAGGTGCTTCAGTACATTGTCCCAATATGGGATCGCCCGGTCGAAGTCGTCGACCTGGTTCTGCAAGATTTCGGCGACGCGCCGGACCAGGCCCAGTTTCTCCTCCGCGTTGGTGGAGTAGCGCAGGTGGTACTCGAGCATCTTGACCAGCCGAGGCTTGTCGCTCGACCGTTCGAAGATGCTCTCGAGACGAACCAGGGAGTCCCGGTCTCCGGGCACCAACTTGAGAATCTGCGCCGCAGCCCACGAAGCGGACGACAGGTCGGCCAGGCGCTCCTCGTACAGGACCAACAGGCGCCGCAGAAGATTGACCTTCTCGGCGTCGACGCTGGTTGCCTCGACCTGGCCGCGCAAGAGGGCGGCCAGCTCGGCCCACTGCTCGGCCCGCTCGTACGCCTCCACTACCGCGCGCAGCGCGACCGCGTCCTTGGCATCGAGCGCGAGAACCTCACGGTAGACCGCCGCTGCGCGATCGGGTGCGTTGAGTTTGTCGAGGTATAGCCGGGCCAGGCGACGCAGAATCTCGGCCCGGGGCTCGGGCTCGCTGGCCGCTGCATCCTCGGCCAGAATGGTCGCCATCTCTTCCCAACGACCGGACTTCTGCAGGATGCGCTTGCAAGCCTCGCGCGCCCGCTGATAGCTGGGGTCCAGCTCGAACATCTGCCGCCACACCGTCAGCGCGCGATCGATGTCGCCCAGCTTGGTCTCGGCGATGACCGCCACCTCTTCCAGGCGAGGAAGCAGCTCGGACGCTGGGGTGCCGGTCGATCGCGCGTGGTTGAGCGCGAATTCCAGCACGTCCACTAGTTCGCGCCAGGCCCCACGCTGGCGGAAATGTTCGGCATAGGCGTGCAGTGCTTCGGGGTCGCTGGGGTGGGCTTGCAGGATGGCGTGCAGGTACACCGCCGCCTGCTCGCGGTCGCCCAGCCGGTCGCGGTACAGCGACGCCAGCTCGCGCTGCAGCTTGAGGCGGAACTCCGGCTCTGTCGCCTTTTCCAGCTGCCGTTCGCGCAGCTCGGCCAGTTTGCCGAAATCCTGACGTTCCAGGTACAGCGTCGCCAGTTCTTGTGATGCGGTTCCCCCCGCCGGCTCGAGAGCCACAATTTCCTGGTAGATGCGCATCGCCTCGGCGATGTCGTTGAGCGAGGTGCGGGCCAGCTGAGCCCGCTTGAACAGGACTTCGATCTTCTCCTGGTCGCTGTGAGCGGTGGCCACGCGCTCGCGCAGAAACCGGTCCAGATCGGCCAAGCGGTTCGCGTGGGTCAGCACGCGCTCCATGAGCGCCGAGGCTTCGGGATGGCCGGGCATCGCGGTCAAGGCCTTGCGCAGAGCTGCCACGGCGTTGTCCACGTCACCAGCCTCGTGGCGGCGCCGTGCGATCTGGCTGTACAGACCCACGGCCCGCTCCGGGCCATCCTCACCTGTCCACTGGGGATTGGCGAAGACTGCGGCCAGCGTGTCCAAAGCCTTGTCGTCGCGCGGGTAGAGCCGAACCACATCGCTCAGCTTCTGGGCCGCTTGTTGCAAGTCGCCAACCTTCTCGGCCAGCATGCGTCCCAGCCGGAAGGTTAGGTTCGCGCGCCGTTTTGGATCGGTGGTGGCCGCCAGCTCCAGCTCGAATAGGCGGCACGCGGTTGGGTACTCGCCGATGGCGGCGAAGATCTTTCGCGCCTGCTCGACCGTCTTCAGATTGTCGGCCGTGATGCTGCCGCGCAGAGCAGGCGTGGATACCGCCCGCGCGATGCGTTGAATCTCCTGACCAGCGGCTTGCTCAGCTTCAGTCCTGATTTCCTCGATGCGGGCCGCGTCCTGGACGCGCATCACCGCCGCTGCTTCCATCTCCAGCATGGTCAGGTACTCGTCGGTGCGACCCTGCTCGCGGTAGATGTCTTTGAGACGCTTGGCTGCCTTGCGATGGCTCGCGTCGCGACTCACCGCATGAGCCAAGTCCGCCTCGGCTCCCGCTGTGTCGCTCAGATGGTCCAGGCGGACCTCGGCCGCCAGGTAGAAGAGCTCGGCCGCCTTGGCTTGGTCGTCGATAGCCTGGGCACGCGTCTCGTACAACGTGACCAGCTTGTCGAACCGATTCGATTCACGATAGGCCTTACGCAGAGCCACGAATGCATCGCCGTTGGCGGGCTCTTTCTGCAAGACCTGTTCGTACTCGCGCTCGCTGGGCATTTCGGGCCCTCCGGAGGATTAGGCGATGGCGCCGGTCAAGCTACAACCGGGAAGGATGACGCTCTAATAGGGGAGGTGACGCTAGCATCACCAGCGTGGGAAACCAAGAGCCGCGCAGGGTGGCAGCGTAATAGATAAGCTAGTGGGGGCTACCGCGCGACTTCAGGGCCGCCAGGCGGCGCTGTACGTCACGGAAGGTCGGATCTCGCTTGGAGACCCGTTCAAAGTAGTAGAGGGCCTCGGCGCGGTCACCTGTGTTGTAGAAAAGGTTGCCGAGGAGGAAGTAGAGCTGCGTGGCCTCGACTTCGCTGGCACGCGGGCTCTTGAGCGCGTCCTGGTAGCAACGAGTGGCCTCCGCGCGGTTGCCCATGGCCTCGTGGCTTTCGCCGATCATGGTGAGAGCGAATACCTCGCGCCTGGGGTCTCCCAGCAGCGCCGTGAAGTGCTGGATTGCGGCATCGTGGCGCTCCATGGTCTTGTTCATCAGCCCAAGGTCAGCCTCACTGTCGAGATCCTGCGAAGGGAATCCTCCCGTGGCCGCTTGCGGCATAGGGGTCGGCTGCGCCGCTGCCGGCGCGGGCGGCTCTGGCGGCAGTGGCTCCTCGGGTGCCGTGCCCTTCTTGACGGACATCAACTTCTCGCGCCGGTCCGCTACCAGGATGTGGCCCGGATGGCGTTTCTCCAGCTCGTCGAGCAACGCCTGTGCCTCTTCAGTCAGCTCCTCTTCGATGAAGAAGTCGACCTGCTCCAGTTCATCCAACACCGGATCGGAACCGTCATCATCCGTTTCCGCACGGTCGGCCGGTGGGTTTAGGCTCGCAGCGGCACTTTCAGGCTCCGGTCGGGACTTTGGCGTAACCGGCGTGTTTCTCTCGTCGAACTCCCCGGCGCCTTGCTCCTCATCGACTTGGCCACTGCCGAACGCCTCGGCCAGAGCCGCGACCGCGCCGGTCTTGCCCTCCGCCTCGTCTCCTAAAGGCGGCGCCTCGTCGCCATCGAGTTCAAGTTCGCCACTGTCGATCAATTCCGGCTCAGGCGTTGTCGCCCGAGGGGCAGGGGTGCTTGCGCGGGCTGGCGCTGAGGCGGCAACTCCTGGGGTCAGGCGACTGGCTGCGGTCAGAACCTCCTGTGCCCGCCGGGCGTTCGGGTTCATCTCCAACGCTCGTCGGGCGTAGGCGGCTGCCTCGGCTCGGTTCGTTTGGAAGAGCTGATGGGCCAAAATCTCCAGTTCCGCCGCCGCCTCGGTCTTGCGGCCGAGCTGGGTCAGCACCGCAGCCAGGCGCTCGTGCGCTCCGATATGCGAGGGAACTCGCTCGAACACACGCCGCAGATGATCGGCAGCGCGCTCCACCAGTCCGTACCTCACGAACACGTCAGCCTCGGCCAGGATTCGCTTGATCTCGCCTTCGTCGTCGGGCTTCTCCACCAGGCCCGAGGCGATGGCCGCTCGATCCGCGACGCTGGGGACCTCATCGAAAGAAGAAGTCTTGTACTTGTTCTGCAGCGCGACGGGAACCTCCATCTCACTGAAGGTGATGGCTGTGGCTCGCGCAGACGTCACGGGTGTTGGGGTGGTGTCGCCGGACAGGCTGGGCATCCGTCGGTGCAGAGGAACGACAGGGGCAGGAGTCTCGACGGCACCGGGCGTGATCCGCCCCAGCATCGCGTGGATTTCGGGATCGTTCGGATCCAGGGCAAGGGCTCGCTGGATGGTCTGGTTGCGCTCCGCGGAGCGCCCCGTGTTGGCGTAGATACGGCAGAGTTCCTTGAGCACGGGCAAGCTCTTGTGCGGCTGACCCAGCTGCTCGAAACAACGGGCCAGAAGGTCGAGGATACCGACGTCGCCTTGGTCGGCCTCGAAACAGGGCTTGAGCCGGGCCAGGGCGGCCCGGGCGTTGTTGCGATCCAGGTAGCTGGCGGCAAGCTCCTGGCCGAGGGCCAGATCGTCGGGCTGGTAGTATAGGATTCGCTCTGCCACACGCGTGAACTCATCGCTTCGCCCTTGGGCTTTGAGCAGATTGGCCGCCTCGCGGAACTCTGCCACGGCGTCGTTGATCTCTCCCGCTTGCACGGCCAACTCGGCATAGCGTATGCGCGTGGCCGGCTGGTCCGGATTGAGTTCGAGGACCTGCTTCAGCGCGGCCAGCGCCTCAGTAAGCTGGCCGGCCTTCTGGTGGAGCGCGACGGCCTGTTCCAGTTGCTGGATGGCATCCGAGAACAGCCCGAGTTGGCGGTAGACATCCGCCAGTTTGACCCGGGCCTGCACCGACCCAGGAGAAAGCTTGATGATGTTCTTGTAGACGGCTACCGCGCGCTGGAAGAACCCCTGCTCGACGTAGAGGTCCACCGTGGTCTGATAGACCTCAGTGGCCTTGTCGTTCTGCCCGAGGCGAACATGCACCTCCGCCATGCGCAGCCATGTGCGGGTGTCCTTCGCGTCTTCCTTGACGGCGTTTTGAAACTCCGTCAGGGCCTTTTCCAGGCTGCCCCGCTCCAGGTACTTCTGAGCGGCTGCGAGGTGCTTGTCTTTCTTGGTTACCACCTGAAACAGTCCAGCCCTACAGTGTTACCGCATACGGTAAACCTGTAAAGGAGTGGACCGAAATTTGACGGTCTGAGCGACGAGTCAATCGGGGATGCGCCGTAGCGGGGGCGGTGGCGGCTCAGAGGCGTTCGAGGAAGTGCGTATCGAATTTCCCGGCGATGAAGTCCGGGTGGTCGATGACCCGCTTGTGCAGATCGACGTTGGTCTTGATGCCTTCCACGACCACCTCGCCCAAAGCACGCCGCAGCCTGGCCAAGGCCACATGGCGGTTTTCCCCGTGCACAATCAGCTTGGCGATCAGCGAGTCGTAGAACGAGGGAACGCGATAGTGGGCATAGATGTGCGTGTCGACACGCACGCCTGGTCCGCCGGGAAGATTTAGCGCCGTGATCAGTCCGGGCGAGGGTGCGAAGGTGACGGGATCCTCGGCGTTGATGCGAACCTCGATGGCGTGACCACGCGGCCGCATGTCCGGAGGGAAGCGTATTGGATCGCCCGCGGCCAGCCTCATCTGCTCCCGCACCAGGTCCACGCCAAAGACCATCTCAGTGACCGTGTGCTCGACCTGGATGCGCGTGTTCATCTCGATGAAGTAGAAATGCTTTTCTTCGTCGAGCAGGAACTCCAGGGTGCCAACCGTGCGGTAGCCGATGGCAGAGGTGGCCTTGCGTGCGGTGCGCAGAAGCTCGACGCGCCGGGCGTCGTCGAGTGCCACCGAGGGTGCTTCCTCGATCAACTTCTGGTGCCGGCGCTGGATGGAGCACTCGCGCTCGCCCATGGCAATGGCCGCAGAGCCGTCGCCCAGAACCTGTACTTCGATGTGGCGGGGCCGTCCGATATAGCGTTCCAGGTAGACCGCGGGGTTGTTGAACCCAGCCTGGGCTTCAGCCCTGGCTGAGGCCAACTGGGTGAAAAGGCGCGTCTTGTCCTCGACGATCTTCATACCCCGACCGCCGCCGCCTCCCGTGGCCTTGATGATGACGGGCAACCCGATGCGCTCCACCGCCTCTTCTGCCTGGCGGTCGGTTTCGATGATGGACGAGCCAGGAACCACCGGAACGCCTGCCGCCTCCATGGCTTTGCGCGCGGACACCTTGTCGCCCATGAGGCGCATCAGCTCGGGCTGGGGGCCAATCCAATGGATCCCGCACTTCTGTACGACGTCGGCGAACTCGGCATTCTCGGCCAGAAATCCGTAGCCTGGGTGGATGGCGTCAGCGCCAGTGACCTCCGCCGCACTGATCAGCGCGGGGACGTTGTTGTAGCTCTGGCGTGCCGGGGGCGGGCCGATGCACACCTTCTCGTCCGCAAAGCGGACGTGAAGGGAATCCGCGTCGGCGGTGGAATGGACCGCGACGGATCGCAGCCCCATGTCGCGGCAGGCGCGAATCACGCGCAGGGCGATTTCGCCCCGGTTGGCTATCAGTACTTTCTTGAACACGGTGATGGTGCTTTCGGATTCACCACAGAGGGTCGCTAGGCCTTTTCGATGCGGAACAAGGGATGCCCATACTCGACGTGTTCCGCGTTCTTCACCAGAATCTCGAGGATCTTGCCATCGAAATCGGATTCGATCTCGTTCATCAGCTTCATGGCTTCGACGATGCACAGGACTTGGCCTTTGCGCACGGTTTGGCCGACGTCGACGAAAGGCGGCGCTTCGGGAGCTGGGGCACGGTAGAAGGTGCCCACAAATGGCGAAGTGAGGAGCACGCCGATCTCGACCGACTTGTCCGCCTTTTCGACGGTTGGAGCAGGCGAGGGAGGAGGCAAGGGTGGCGCGGCCGGCGCTGCAGTCGTACCCGCACCGCCGCCCGCCTGACGGCGGACGATGCGTATTCCGCCGCAGGGATCTACCTCCAGCTCAGCCAGGTCAAACTCGGTGGCGATCTCGGCCAGCTCTCGCACGGTGGCGAGTTCCTTGGGCCCGAGGGCGCATAGCGGCTCCTCACAACAACAAGACGAGGATTTCTTCTCGTCTTTTCGAACCGGGGCCTTGGCTTTGCTCATCGGGGGAGGGCTCCTTTCTTAGGCGAGGCAACCGCAGGGCGTGGCTTTGCGGAAGACAGTTCTACATCAGGGGAAGGCGCCTGTCCCTCAGGCGGGCGGGCGGCGAAAAGCTGCGCGAGCGCCTCGAGCGCCAGCCGGTATCCCACAGGCCCCAGCCCGGCGATCTGGCCCAGGCAAACCGGAGCCAGCAGGGAACGGTGGCGGAATTCTTCGCGTGCATGAAGGTTGGACAGGTGGACCTCCACGCTGGGCAGGGCCACGGCCGCGATGGCGTCCCGTAGAGAGACACTGGTATGGGTCAGGCCGCCTGCGTTGATGATGAGACCACTCGCTTGCCCGCGCGCCTGCTGCACCCGATCGATGAGGGCGCCTTCTTGGTTCGACTGAAACGTCTGCACCAGCAGCCCCAGCTCGCGCCCCCGCGTCCGCAATCCATCGTCGATCTCCTGCAAGGTGGTGCGGCCGTAGATGTGGGGTTCTCGTGAACCGAGCAAGTTCAGGTTCGGGCCGTGCAGAACCACGACGACCGGTAGCGACGTCCGCTTGGCGTTCACAGGTCGGCCCGAATCTGGGGCGCCGTCAGGCGCATCACATAGCGCGCTTTGCCGAAGCTCGAGTCGGGGCGCACGGCACAGGCGACGAAATATTCCTCGCTCAGCACGTACGTGAGAATGACCAGCTTGTCGGTTCGTATGGTGATTTCCGCCGCCTCGCCCAGGTCGAGCTGCTCGACCGCCTTGCGCATCTGTGTAACGGCGTGGGCCAGCTCCATGCCCACGGTTTGAATGTCGATCCCGTCCCGCCCTTCCCGGCTGTATTGCTCAACCGCGATGCCGTCAAACCCCATCAGAATGGCGGCCACGCCCCCATCGAGGCGGTTGACCATTTTCTGAAGGGTGTCGCGGAACATGCGTCCGGCTTCTAGCCACCGCGAGCCGGGCGTGTCAATAGCAGCTCTGGCGGGGTTGTCTGGCGGGGTGGCGCGGTCACGGCGTCGTCGTCGCCGTACCAGTCGGGACCGCCGGGCATTGTATCCCGGTGGCCTGGCCCTGGGCGTCGACGCCGGTCGCACAGCAAAGAATCAGGTGGTCCTGGGCCGGATTGCAAGGATCACCCGAGTATGGGTTGGCGGTCAGATCCGAGCACTTGGCAATGTTCGGGAAGCTGAACTGCTCAGCGGTTGGGTCGGAATATCCGGCCTGCAAGCAGCCGGAGCAAACCGTCACCGGGAACACGAAGGGCGGGCTCTCGATGTCCTCGCTGCCCAGACGGCCCTTGGCCCGAATGGTTGCGGTGACCTCGATCTCCCCGAGATTCTGGTCCTGTAGATATTGCGTGAGCGAGGCCGCGTGGCAGGGCCTGATAATCTCCGCTATTTCGGCGATGGTGGCCCCGGGCGCAAGCAGGGAGGTATCGACCGGAACGTCGAACTCGCCCGAGCATCCGGAGGCCCACGTGACGCCGGTGCCCGCACTGGCCGCCGCGTCCAACTTGACGTGCAACGACTTCATAGTGATGTTGTTCAGCTCGTCGATCGGCGCGGTCGACGCGCTGCCCACCACGCCGATCATAGACCCCAACAGATTCTCCACCAGCGGGTAGAACAGATACGATGTGTGGGCCGGGTCCAGAACGGAAACGTCCAGGATTCCGTCAATTCTGCGAATTGCCGTGGCTGTTGCGGGAACGGTGCAGGTCGTGGAACCGGTTGTGGCGTCGAGCCACTGATCCTGTTGGATCAACAGTCCTGTGGGGCCGTCGTCCACCACGCAGGCGGCAAAGGACAGGAACATGCCCACGGGGATGGCGAAGGCGCCCACGCGACCAATGGTGCTGCCGATACTTGCTGTCATGGCTCTCTCCATCTCGTTCTTATTGAATCTTGCTCCCTGGTCGTTGTTACTGCCCAAGTGCGCGAGCCCGGTTGACAATGCGCGGAGTGAGGAAGACCAGGAACTCGGTGCGGTTGTCGTTCTCCTTACGGTTGCGGAAGAACCAGCCCAACACCGGGATGTCCGAGAAGAAGGGAACCTTGGTGTAGCTGAGACCCGCGTTGCGCGTGTAGATCCCGCCGATGACCGCGGTGTCGCCGTCGCGCACCAGCATGGTCGTCCTGGCTTCCTTTTTCAGAATTGTGGGGTCGCCGCGGGCGCCGGTGTTGACGAAGTCTGGCTCGTTCTTGGTCACGGTGACCGTGAGCATGACGGTGCCTTCATTGGTGACATGCGGCTTGACACCCAGGTGAAGTTTGGCATCCACGAACTGGGTCATGGCGCCCATCGCGCTCACCACGGAAACCGGGATCGACACGCCCTGTTCGATCACGGCATCTATGTTGTCCATGGTGGTAATGCGCGGCGAAGACAAGATGCGAACCGTGCCGGTGGATTCCATGGCCGAGAGACGCAGGTTCAAGTTGAAAGCCCCCGCCACTGACCCCATGGTGAGGCCGATGGCACTTCCAGTGGCGAGGCCGGCTGGAGCCGGCATGTTGACCACGAAATTCGGATTGGCCCCCCCGGAGACGCCAGTTCGGGCTCCTGGAACCAGACCGGACAGCGGCGAACTGCCGTCGTCCGCCCCGCCACCGATACCGACGTTGTACGGGAAAACCAGACCCGTGGGATTGCCATGTGACGTATCCATGAAGGTGTTGCCGCCCCACTGGATGCCGATCTGGCGGGCGTAGTCCGTGTTGGCCTCCACGATGCGGGCCTCGATGACCACTTGCGAGGTCTGGGTGTCGAGGTTGCGGACTAGGTCCTCGATGAGTTGCAGATTGCGTGCAACATCGGACACGATCAAATTGTTGGTGCGATCATCGACGGAGATTTTTCCTCTCGGGGACAGCAGATCCTTGGCTTTGTCTTGCAGGGAGGAAGCGTGTGCGTACGACACGCCGATGAGTCGGGTTTCCGTTGGCAAGACCTCAGCAATCTGCTTCTGGCGAGCGATCTCCTGTTCCAGTTCCTTCTCCAACACCGAGAGGGGCGCGACCCGAACCAGGTTGCCCTCGCGAACCGATCCCAACCCTTTGGCTCGCAGCACGACGTCCAGGGCCTGGTCCCAGGGCACATCGCGCATTTTGATGGTGACTTCGCCCTTGACCTCGTCCGAGGTCACGATGTTCATCTGCCCCACGTCGGCCAGGAGTCGCAAGATGTTGTGAATGTCCGCGCCCTTGAAATCCAGGTCGATGCGGCGACCGGTGTAGCGCTTCTTGCCCGTCAAGGTTGCGCGCTTGGCGGTCGGTGATTCGTCCTCGCCGGCCCTGCGCGCGGGGTTTTGCGCCTGAGGTTGAGCTTGGGCCAGGGTCAGGGTCACACGCGTGGGGAGCCCGCCGGCTCCCCCTGCGGGGACTTCGGGACGGCCCGCCACCCTGCCCACCCCGCGCGCTTCGCGCGCGCCCTCGTTGCCGGCGGCGGACCATCGCGGGAGGGCACGGGAACCCTTTGAGGGTTCCCGTCTCGGATCAAATGTGACACTGAAACCCGCCACGCGACGAGCGGGCACGAACAGGACCGACGGCGGCAGGGGCACGCCCAGCGCGGGCAGTTTTTGTCCATTGGCCGGCGTCGCCTTCTGGAAATCCCAGTAGATCCGGTTGCCATCCTGGCGAACACGGTTGGGCACATCCTCAGCCAAGTCCACGTCGACGCGAACCGTGCCGCGGGCACGCGGATCCTGGTACGAGCTGATGAGCCGAACCGGCCCTAGGTACTCCGTTGCGTCCAGACTGCGCGCCAGCTCATCGGGGAGATCGGCGTGGTCGAGACGCAGGCTGACGCGCCGATTGGCCGAGCGTTCGACAGAAAATCCTGATGGCTCCTCCAAGTCGATGATGACGGAAGACCGGCTGGGCTCGTCGACGAAATCGATGCGGCGAACACGGCTGGGAACGCGCAAAGTGATCGAGCGAGGATGTGCAACCGGCTTGGCCGAATCGGGTGCAGGCGACGCACTGGCGACGATGGCTTTCTCTTCCTGGGAAACCGGCTTGGCTGGCGTGGGGATCGGGAGCGCGACCGGGGCGGACGCCGTGGCCGCCACCTGGGCCGGCGCGGACGCCTGCGCAAGCCGCTTGACCTCAGCCGCTAACGCATCACGAGCCGCCTCCAGCTGGGCTCGCTCCTGCTCCAGCTTGGCACGCTCATTTTCAACGCGAGCCCGGTCAGCGCGCGCTTGCGCCAGGCGGGTCTCTTCGGCCGTGCGGGCAGACTCGGCCTGCTTCAACTTTTCTTCCTCGTCGCGACGGCCGCGCATCTCTTCCTGGCGTCGGGTCTCTTCTGCACGGCGCGTGGCCACTGCGAGGGTGAGCTCCTTGCGTGAGCGTTCGGCTGCGTCAGCCGCGTTCTTGCGCTCTTCCTCGGCCTTGGTCACCGCCGCTGCGGCACGCGCCCTGTCAGGTGAGGAAGCGCCACTATGTTCCAGCCGCTCACGCTTGGCCTGGGCGGCTCGGCTAGCCTGCTCGCGCTGGGTCAGCTCGGTGGCCGCCACGTGCAGCTTGGCTTCTCGTTCTGCGACCAGGCGTTCGGCCTCCAGCAGCCGTTTCCTCTGTTCCTCCTGGTGCTTGGCCTTTGCTTCGAGAGCCGCGGTGCGCATCTCGACCTCGCGAGCGGCTTTCTGCAGCGCCCGATCGTGTTCCATTTCACGCTGCTGGGCCGTGAGCGTCTCCCGCTCGGCCAGCTTTGCGCGCTTGATGGCTTGGTCGGCTTCGCGCTCGACCCTGCGGGCGTGTTCTTCCGCGCGAGCCACAGCCGCCTTTTGTCGCTCAGCCTCGGCGCTGGCCGCATGGGCCTTGGCCTGTGCATCCTCGGCGTCGCGCCGGGCCTGCTGCAATTGCAACTTTAGCTTGGCGTTCTCAGCATTGGCTTGCGCGGCCGCCCGAGTCTGAGCCTCAGCCCTGAGCTGGGCCTCGGCCTTGGCCTGTGCCTCGGTCTTGGCTTGTGCCTCAGCCCTGTCGGCTTTGGCTTGCGCCGTGGCCCTGTCGGCTTTGGCTTGTGCCTCAGCCCTGTCGGCTTTGGCTTGCGCCGTGGCCCTGTCGGCCTTGGCTTGTGCCTCGGCCTTGTCGGCCTTGGCTTGTGCCTCGGCCTTGTCGGCTTTGGCCTGTGCCTCGGCCTTGTCGGCTTTGGCCTGTGCCTCAGCCCTGTCGGCTTTGGCTTGCGCCGTGGCCCTGTCGGCCTTGGCTTGTGCTTCGGCCCTGTCGGCCTTGGCTTGCGCCTCGGCGCGTTCTGCCTTGGCTCGTTCGACTTTGGCTTGTGCCTCGGCTTGTTCGGCCTTGGCTTGTTCGGCCTTGGCCTGTGCCTCGGCTTGTTCGGCCTTGGCCTGCGCCTTGGCTTGTTCGGCCTTGGCTTGTGCTTGGGCTTGTTCGGCCTTGGCCTGTGCCTTGGCTTGTTCGGCCTTGGCCTGTGCCTGGACTTTGGCTTCAGCCTCGCCGGGGTCGGGCGCTGCAAGCTTGCTCGCGGCTGGGTGCAGGTGGGGGATGATGCGGACGACGATGTCGTTGCCGCGTGCCTCGACTCGATAGTCGGAGGCCTGCCGCAACGTCAAGACGATGCGCGTCCTCGAACCGCCCCCTTCATCTTCACTGACGTTCGCGCTGACCAGCCCCACGGCATAGGTGCCCGCATCCATGGGAACCTCGAGGTTGCCCAAGCGGACTCCGCTCAAGTCTATCACCACGCGTGCCGGCTGCTCGAGCTTCCAGGTCGTGAAAGTGGGTCGCGCTGAGGCCGATATCACCACCGCGGTGTCGCCACCGGCCTCGGAGACGCGAATGGCGCGCACCTGCGCAGTCTCGGCAAACGCCGGTGCAGAAAGCCACACGCCCAGGACAACGCCCAACAGAATCGCGAGTTCTCTCTTCATGACAGAAGGCACTGGTTGACCGGTCATTTCTCTGCCCCCTCTGGATTCACCAGAATGGCTTTCTCCAAGGCTCGGGTTTCGCCGCCTGACGTGACCTCCGCCAACTCCAACACCACGCGGTCGGACAGGATCTTTGTGACCCGTGCGGCCGATTTGGAAACGTAGTCGCCTCGTCTGATCACCTGTCCCAAACCGCTCGGATCCCGGAACATGGCGCGCGGGTTCGCGTCGCCAGTGACCACGGCAATCAGGGTCAGCTCCTCAAGAGAGAACTTCCCGAAGATCGCCGGAACGACCTGCTGGACGTTCACCCGAGGACCCCGATCGGTGAAGATCCCAGTGAAGGACCGGAACGGGTCTCGGTTGGCGTCATCAGTTTCGTTGAAATCTTCGTCGCGCAGGACTTTTCTGCGCAAGATGGTCAGCCGTTGTTGCAAGGCCTCCGCCGCTGCGGCTGCGGCATTGACCGGCGCAGGTGCAACCGGCTTGCCGCCCGGGCTGGGCTTGGCCGGGGGGGCGGGCGGGGCTGCACGCGCAACCGAAAAGTCCCCCCAGGGCGCGAGAGCGAGACCGACAAGCAGGGCCAGCCTAGTCCGCCTCATGTTCCCCCTCCCGCTCCAGGCTGATCATTGTAGCGGAAGGTCACCGCGTAGAACTTGGCACGCAGCCGGGGTGAGCCTGTTTCGTCAGCTTTTTCCAGGCTGAGGGCCAGGTTTTCCACGTTCACGATGCGCGGGAGATCGGCGACGTTCTTGAAGAACTTGGTGATGGTGTGATAGCTGCCGCGGATCTCAATGCGGACCGGGATGCGCACATACAACTCGGCGGGTGCTTCTGCTTCGATGGCCAGGTTGAGAACCTCCAAGCCCGCAAGCTCCGCCTGTTCCTGGATACTCGAAAGGAAAGTGGGAATCTCTGCCCGCTTGGGCAAGGCCTTGAGCAGCTCCCGCTGCTCCTGCTGCAATTGTGTCAGCTCGTTCCGGTAGGCCAGATACTCCTTTTTGCGTTTCTCGTAGTTCTCTTTTTCGGCGATCAGGCTGCGTTGCTGGACTTCGCCCCCCTTAATCTGATCCTGCAGGTCCATGTAGAACAACATGTAGTAGACGGCCACGATCATCACGATGACACCCGCGGTGGCGGCGATCTTCACCGGCGTCTTGAGCCGCATCAGTTTTTGCAGGAGGTCGTTCATGTCAGTAGGTCACGTCTGCTGAGAGGCCGAAGTTGACGAATTTGATCCCATGCCCCGACACCTGTGTGGTCGAGTCCAAGTTCACGTTGCCGAAGAATACCGACGAGTTCAGTCGCTTGAGGAACTCGGCCACGTCCTCGTTCGATTTGGCCGAACCTCGAATCCGGACGTGCTTCTGGTCTTCGGCGTAGCCCTCCATCCATACGCGGCGCGGATCCCAACTCGCGTTGAACCCGGCGTTGGGGTCGCGCCGCAACGTCTCTTCGTAAGTGACCCGGTCGAACGTCGGCCCCTTGCCTGGGCTCAGGATCTCGGACATTTCGCGCAGCAGATACACCGGCCCGGTGCGCCCTGCATCCAGCGCCTGAATGGTCTTTCGCTGTCGCAGCAGCTCTTCGCGCTGGGAACGGATCTTGTCGTAGTCTCCGATTTCCTGTTTCAAGCGGGCCACCTCCGCCGTGAGGATGGTGTTTCTGCGCTTGATGTCTTCAAGCTGCCCGTCCGCCTGCAGGTGCAAGAAGACCACCCCGACCACGGTGGCCAGGATGGCCATGCCCATGTACACGAATTGCCGCTGGCTGGCCTCGGCCCGCTTGACCTTCCTTATGGGAAGCAGGTTGATGCGAATCACTGCTTGTCCCCCGGGCGACGCAAAGCCAGGCCCACCGCCACCGCGGCCTCGGCCGCGTGTTGCTGAATGAAGGCCATGTCGAACTTATGTTCGTCCACCGCGATCTTGCGGAAGGGATCCATCACCTCGACCGCGGTGCGCGCCTTTTCCTCCAGCGCGCGCTGCAAAGCGGGCACCTTGGCGGAGCCACCGCACAGGTAGATCTTCGTGATGGTCGCGTCGCTGCTGGCCGCCAGATAAAAATCGAGTGAGCGTTGGAACTTGCCGGCCACGCTGTCCGCAACCGCGGCAATGACCGCTTCGACCTCCTGGGGGACCACCTCGCTGGCGCCCTCGCCCGCGGAGCCGATCTTCCACGCCTCGGCTTCCTCTTGGCTGACGTTGAGGCGCTTCTGAATCTCCTCAGTAAACGCGTTGCCGCCCACGGTCACGTCGCGCGTGAATGCGCTGGTGCCGCCCGCCACGATGTTGATGTTGCAGAGGGTGGCACCGACGTTGATGATGGCCACTGCCTCCTCGGGAACCACCGGGTAGTTGGCCTCGTAGGCATTCTGGATGGTGAAGGCGGCCACATCCATGATCATGGGAACCAGTTTGGCCTCGCGAATGACCATGCTGTAGTCGGAGACGACTTCCTTCTTGGCCGCCACCAGCAAGAGCTCCATCTGGCCCCCGGCTCCACCCTCGTTGCCCACCAATTGATGATCGATCTCCACGTCATCCTTGGAAAAGGGGATGTGGTGCTCAGCTTCCCACGGAATCTGCTCTTCCAGCTCCTCGGGGGTCATGGGTGGGACTTTGATTTTCTTGATGATGACGGAGTGTCCGGAAATGGCTGTGGCTACCTCTTTGCCTTTGATCCCGAGGTTGTCGCGCAAAGTCTTGATGGCCTCGACCACGGCGGTCTGGTTCATGATCGCACCGTCGACGATGGTCTGCGCTGGCAGCGGCTCGAAACCGAAGTTGACCAGTTGAAGGCCCTTGGAGGTTTCCCTGAGCTGGACGACTTTCACGGAGCTCGAACCGATATCGAGGCCTATGCAGTTTCTTGACATCGAGGTCGTCTCTGGATGTTTGCCTTCATTACCCTATCTTCACCTACATGGTGGGGCATTTGCGGGAAAGGTCAAAAAACCTTCTCCATCCCATCCTCATCGTTCACTTTGCCTTCCAAGTTGAGCCGACCGGTGTCGGTGTGACCGGATTGGGCGTTTGTTCGTTCCCGTGGCCGCTTGCGGCATAGTCCCGCGTGTCTCTGGCGGCTCCGATCCCGTACTCCCTGATCTTATAGAGGAGAGCCCGGTGGCTGATCTCCAGGAGCTCGGCGGCCCTGGTGCGATTGCCCTTGGTGCGCTCCAGGGCGCGGCGGATGAGATCCTCCTCGGAACGCCGCGATGCCCTCTTGATTGACAGATCGCCGTCGTCCACCGCGACTGGGGCCGGGGTCGTCCCTGAGGCTGGAGCCCTTATCCGGTCGGGCAGAGAATCAACGTCAATCGTGGGGCCTTCTGCCAGCACGACGGCGCGTTCCACGGTGTTCTCCAACTCCCGGACGTTTCCGGGCCAGGCGCATGCCGTGAGAACGCGCATAGCCTCGGCCGTGACTCCCGAGATGGCAAGGCCCATGCGGGCGTTCATGCGGGCCAGGAAGTGCTCCACCAGCAGCGGGATGTCCTCGCGCCGGTCACGCAGAGCCGGCAAGTGCAAGGCGAAGACATTCAGTCGGTAGTACAGATCCTCGCGGAACGCTCCCCGCTTGACCTCCTCGGCCAGGTCACGCGCGGTGGCGGCCACCACGCGGACGTCGACCTTGGTGTCCTGGCTATCGCCCAGTCGACGGATCTCTCCCTCTTGCAAAACGCGCAGCAGCTTGACCTGCAGGTTGAGCGGCAGTTCTCCGATCTCGTCGAGAAAGAGGGTTCCGCCCGAGGCCTCTTCGAATAGGCCTTTGCGATCTCGGTTTGCGTCGGTGAATGCCCCTTTGCGATGGCCGAACAGCTCGGATTCGAGCAGGTTGGCCGGGATGGCCCCGCAGTTCACCGCGATGAAGGCCGCGCGAGCGCGCGGTGAGCTGCTGTGGATGGCGCGCGCCACCAGCTCCTTGCCGGTGCCCGATTCACCGTCGATGAGCACCGTGGTCTTGAATTCGGCGATCTTGCGCACCGTGCGGAACAGCTCGAGCATCTGCGGGCTGCGCGCGACGAAATCACCAAAACCCCCCTCGGGCTCCACCCCGGCCGAACCAACCTGGCGCGCCAGAGTCTGGTTCTCGCGAAAGAGCCGTTCCCGCTCCTCGGCCTTGCGCAGAAGCAGGATCAGCTCGTCCGCTTCGAAGGGCTTGGACAGATAGTCGTACGCTCCTCGCTTCATGGCTTCGATGGCCACGTCCTTGCTGCCGAAAGCGGTCATCACGACGACGGTGGTATCCAGGTTGCGCCGGCGCACCTCATCGACGAGATCCATGCCGCTCCGGCCGGGCATGCGCAGGTCAGTGATGATGATGTCGTAGGGCAGATTTCCCAGCTCGCGCAGCGCGCTGTCGACTGAGGGCACGCCCACCGGTTCGTAGCCTTCCCGCTTGAGCAACGTCTGCAGCATGTGACGAAGGTTCTCTTCGTCATCCACCACTAGCACGCGCCGCATGGGACCTCAGGACTGTGGCCGTTGCATGTCATCAGACGAAGGGTAAGATGCCATCGTATCATGAACCCGTGTATTTACGCTAGGTTCCACGCCGCCTTTGCCGCCTTTGGCGGCGGGGCCGGAGGCCGGGACCGGAGCCGGTGGCCGGGACCGTAAGGCCGGGGCCGGAGGTCGGAGCCGGCTGAGACCTGAGACGGCCAGTCAACGGTAGACTCGTGGACGGAGTTGCGCGACAAAATCCTCAGGGGGTCGGAAAAGCACGTGCGTCTAGCGATAGGTGGAATGAAACGCGTTCTCGCCCTGACAGGCATAGGATTGTGGGGCGCCGCATGCACGACTCCGCTGTACAGCGGTCCCAGACGGAATTCCGATGAAGTGGCGGTGCTCATCACGACGAAGGGTCAAGTCATCATTGATGGCAAGAGCCAGTCGGGCGTCTCCACGAGGGTGGCGAGGATTGACGGCAAGGAGATCGACGGCAGCAGCTTTGAACTTCTACCTGGTCGCCACAGCGTCGAAGTGACTGGCTCGAAAAAGGACAGCACCGGTGCGGCGATTGGCTTAGTACTGGGGGGAGTTGTCGGTGGCGTAATTGGTGCTAGTTCCGACGAGGCACATGCGGAGAAATCCAGCCCACTCATAGGTTGCTTCATCGCCCGACCAGGACACACCTATGAGGTTCGTACGTTTGGCTTCTTTCCGACCTCTGTGTTCTCTGTGCTCTCTGTGGTGAAAAACTAGCCACGAGCATTTTGGATCGCGTTCCACGAGATCCTGGTTAGAGTGGCACTCAGAGCTGAGCAATGAGTAGCCGTCCCGTCATAGTGGGCATCGACCAGGGCACCACCGGTACCACCGTGCTGGTGCTAGACCAGCAGCTTGCAATTCTGGGCCGCGGCTATTGCGAAATTCCGCAAAACTACCCCCAGCCAGGGCAAGTGGAACATGACCCCGAGGCGATCTGGCAGTCGGTGATCACGGCTTTCGCGCAGGCGCGCGGCCAGTTGGGGCTGGGTGAGATTGCGGCCATTGGCATCACCAACCAGCGCGAAACTACGGTGCTGTGGGATCGCACGACAGGCCGACCAGTGGCGCCGGCGATGGTTTGGCAGGACCGGCGCACGGCCGAAATGTGCGATCGACTGCGCGCCGAGGGCCTGGAGCCGCTGGTGCGCCAGCGGACCGGTCTGTTGCTCGACCCGTATTTCTCGGCCAGCAAGATTGCCTGGTTGCTGGATCACATCCCCGATCTGCGGCGCCGAGCCGAGGCGGGCGAGATCGCGTTTGGCACAGTCGACAGCTTCCTCATCTGGCGCCTGACAGGCGGACAGGTCCATGTGACCGACGTATCCAATGCCTCGCGCACGTCGCTTCTTGACCTGGAGAGTCTGCAATGGAGC
>PMLB01000286.1:0-30432 GCA_003158735.1 Myxococcales bacterium
CGCCACTTCGAGGATAAGTCGTTCCAACGTCTCTTTCTGATTGAGCGCCGGATCGTCGAGCACGCGTTCGAGCAAGCGGTTGAGAACCTTCCCCACTTGCGGGCCAGGGCCCGCGCCCAGCACGCGCATCACGTCGGCGCCGTCGACGGCAAGATCCTTGACCCGCAGGACCGCATCCTCGGCGGCCACGCGCGCGATGCGGGCCTCGAGCTCGCGGGTTTCGCACTGGGGATCCTCGCCTCGCCCGCGGCTGACGATGTCGGCCTCGCGCAAAGCAAACAACAGCGCAATCCGATCCGCTTGCACACGATTTACGAAACGTCGAACTGTGCCGTCGCTCCACTCGGGTGTGTAAAAGAACATATGGTGCGCCACCAGCGCGACCAACAGCTCGGTTTCTGCACCCGACAGCCGCAGTCGCCCGGCGATGGCTTCCGCCATCTCTGCGCCCGCATACTCGTGCTTGAAAAAGCCAAATTCACCAGGCGCGTCTGGCTGCGGGGTCTGGGTGCGCGGCTTGCCCACGTCGTGCAACAGCGCGGCCAGGCGCAAGATGGGCTTGGCCGCCACGGCATCCAGGGTGGCGAGGCTGTGCTGGTACACGTCGTGCTTGTGAAAGCGGTTCTGCTGGCACCCGACCTCGGCCAACAACTCGGGCAGGACTTCAGCCAGCAAACCCGTCTGCCTCATGAGTTCGATCCCGCGCGAGGGCTGAGGCGCGAGCAACAGCTTGAGAAGCTCGTCGCGCACGCGTTCCGCCGAGACTTTGCGAAAAACGTCCAGGGTTGCGGGGATGGCGGCCAAAGTGGCAGCGTCCACGTCGAACCCGAGCTGGGTCGCCTGGCGCACGGCGCGCATGGGGCGCAGCCCATCCTCGGCGAAACGCTGGACTGGATCGCCCACAGTGCGCACCAACCGGCGCGCGATGTCCTGCTGGCCTTGGTGAAGATCGATGACCGCGCCCGCCTGTGGCTCATAGGCAATGGCGTTCATGGTGAAATCGCGGCGGGAGAGATCTTCCGCCAGGGTCGCGCCAAAGGTCACCACCGAGGGGTGTCGTCCGTCGAGATACGCGCCTTCCCCTCGGAAGGTGGTGACCTCCACCTGGCGCGGGGGCGAGCCGGCCAGCACCGTGACCGTGCCATGCTGCAGCCCGGTAGGAACGCTGAAGCGCGCGCCGAAGACCCGCAGAATCTCCTCGGGGCGCGCACTGGTCGCCACATCGAAATCGCCTAGGCTTCGGCCCACCAGCAGGTCGCGCACGGAGCCGCCGACCAAGTACGCCTCGAACCCGGCCTGGCGCAGCCGACGACACAGGGAAAGCACGTCGTCGGGGATCTGTTTCGCATCGATCAAGCTAGGAATCCCCACCTTCAACTTGCAACGCCGCCAGCGCTATCTCGGCTGCATTCTGCTGGGCTTCCTTCTTCGACTTTCCCCTAGCGCGGCCGTACTCCTTGTCACCGAGAAAAATGGCTATCTCGAAGGTCTTGTCGTGATCCGGGCCGTGCTCGGCGACGATGGCGTAGCGAGGCGCCAGTTGCATGCGGGCCTGCGAGACTTCCTGCAAGCGCGACTTGAAATCGCGGGCGGCGCTAGCCGGCGTGTCGGCCAGCGCAGGTGCAAAAAGCCGCTCCACCACCGCCATGGCTGCGGCGAATCCCCCGTCGAGATAAACCGCGCCCAAAAGCGCCTCCAGCGCATTGGACAAAAGCGATCGCTTTTGCCGCCCGCCAGCCTGTTCCTCACCCCGACCGAGAAAGATCCACTGCCCGAGCAGGAGATCGTCCGACACGCGCGCCAAGCCCGCCTCGTTGACCAAGGCAGAGCGCGCTTTCGATAGCTCGCCCTCGGGATGTTCGGGATAGCGGCGCATCAGCATGTCACTGATGGCCAACGACAGCACCGAATCACCCAGAAACTCAAGCCGCTCATTGTCCGAGCGATCAGTCTCGTGCGTCTCGTTCATCCACGACCTGTGCGTGAGCGCGGTCTCGCACAGCGTGGGGTCACGAAAGCAATAGCCGAGCTTGTCCTCGAGCGCGGCATAGGGCGACGGACTGGCGGTAGACGTCATTCGTTGAGAGTGGGACAATCATAGCCTTCAGCGATGAAGCGAGCCACTTTCACCACCACGCGGCTCATCCTGCGCGCCCTGACCATCCTGGTTCTGTTCATCGAGCAAGGATTGCGCTGGTTTCTGGGCTGGCTGTGGCTGCTCATCATCTTCGCGGGACGAAAACGCCGTCAGGCCTGGTTTGGCCGCTGCGTGCTGGCTCTCTTTCGCAGACTAAGCGCCACCTTCATCAAGGTCGGCCAGATCATGAGCACGCGCCCGGATCTGCTTCCCGACTACATCACGCACGCCCTCGAGCACCTGCAGGACGACGTGGGCCCTTTCCCCTTCTCCCACGTGGTGCGCACCATCGAGGAGGATCTGCACCGGCCCTTGCGCGAGATCTTTGCCGAATTCGCCCCAGTGCCCTTGGCCTCGGCTTCGGTGGCGCAGGTCCACAAGGCGCGTCTGCCCGACGGCCGCGTGGTGGCGGTCAAGGTGCGGCGACCCAACCTGGTCGAGCTGTGCACCTTCGACTTGGCCATCATGCGCACGGTGGCGCGCTGGCTGGGCAAGCTGCCCCCTCTCGTCCCGATGCAACCGGAATCCGCCGTCGAGGAATTCGGACGAGCCGTGTTCGCGCAGCTCGACTTCGGCATCGAGGCACGCAACAACCAGCGCTTTCGCGAAAACTTCCGCGACGAGAAGGATGTGGTTTTCCCAGAGGTGATGCCCCAGCTGTCGAGCGAGCGCATCCTGTGCATGTCCTTTATCGAGGGGACCAAGATCCTGGGCGTGGGCCACACCCGATCGGATCCCAAACGCATCGCCCGGCTGGGCATACACGCTCTCATGAAGATGATCTTCGAGGACGGATTCGTGCATGCGGATCTGCACCCGGGCAACATCCTAATCACGACCGACGATCGAGTGGCCTTGCTCGACCTGGGTCTGGTCGGGGAGCTTGACCCGCCTCATCGAGCGGCCTTGGCAGGCTTTTTTGCGGCCTGGGCCCAGCGTGATGGCGACACCATGGCCAAGCAGATGTACTCGCTGTCCACCAGCCACAGCGACGACCAGACCACCTACCAGGCCTTCCGCGCTTCGGTCAGCGATTTCGTGGGCCGCTACTGGGGCCAGCGCCTGGCCGATGTCCAGGTGGGCAAAGTGCTGGTCGATATGCTGGGCATCTTGCGGCGCCACCGCATCCGCATGACCCCAGCGTTCACCATCGTGAATATCGCCATCGCGGTCACCGAAGGCATCGGCAAGCAGCTCGATCCCGATCTTGATGTCATGGCCGAGGCCATCCCCTTCTTCATCTCGCACCCGTCGCTGACCGCTCCCAAGGCGGAAGGTTAGCTTTTTTTCACCACAGAGAGCACAGAGAACACAGAGGTTCAAGAAGGGGTTCGGACCGGACAGAACCCAACCCTTTCCGATCCGGCTCTGTGGCCTCTGTGCTCTCTGTGGTGAAAAAGCTAGCTCCTCCGACCGCGCGGGGCCGGGGGAGTCGCGTGGGCACCGTCCTCGGGCCAGGAATGGCGCGGATAGCGGCGCCCCAGCTCGCGCCGGATCGACGGGTAGTGCTGGCGCCAGAAATTGCCGAGATCGCTAGTGACCTGCACCGCCCGTTGGTTGGGTGCCAAGAGGTGCAACGTGATCGGCACGCGGCCCTTGCAGATGGTCGGCCCTGCGGGCGTGCCAAAGAAATCCTGTAGCCGTGATTCGATCCACGGCGGCTTGCCGGTCTCGTAGTGCACAGGGAGCAGGCGCCCGCTCGCCAGACGTATGCGCTCTGGCACCTCCTCGCGCAGCAGCCGGCCGACCGCCGCCGGCAAGCTGGCCAGCCAGTGACTTTCGATCGGACTGGCCTCGAGTTCAGCTCGGCTGGTGATGCCTTGGCAAGCCGCCACCACCTTGGCTTGCCACGCCTGCGCGCCCAGCTCGGGCACGCCCGCCTCAGGAAAGGCTTGGCGCAAGACCTCCAGCTTGGCTTGCAACTCCGTCGGAACTTGTCCGTACTCGCGTCCACTCCGGCCATTCGCCAGAACGGCCTCGCAAAGCAGACGACTCGCCTCGGCCGAAGGCGGTGCGGGTTGGCGCGACTCCTCCAGCGTGATCGCGCCGCAGAGCAGGCGACTCACCCGCTCCACGCGCTGGCGATCCGCGTTCCACTCCAGCTCGTCACGTTCGCTCAACTCACCCGGCGCGATGTCGAGCAGCCACTCGGGACGGATGCCGACCGCCAGACGCACGCGCACCACCCGGTTGCCTCCGCGGGCTGCCGCTGCCGTGCGCTCCTCGACGTCGATGGCACAAAGCAAATCGTCGGGGGGCAGCGGCCCGACCTCAGCCACCCCGCCCGAAGCCAGCAGCGCTTGGTTGCTGCCCGAGCTGCGTCGGCGCATCACACGATCGGGAAAGGCCGCCAGCGTGGCCATGGCCAGGGCCTCGTCAATGTCATCAGGGTTCAGTGACCGCTTCACCGGCCCATCCCGCCGCAAAGCCCCGGCGAGCTGCCGTCTCGCCAACTCGGCTGCCTCGGCCGCGCGCCCATCCACACCCAAGCCACGCAAGCGGTCCCGAGCGAAACGCGCAGCGCGCGCCTGCTGGAAGCGATCCAGCCTCTCCAGCAGGTCGGCGCCCTCGGTCGTGCCCGAGCGTGAGCTCGTGCCCCCCAGGCGCGTTCGCGCGCTGTCGCTGATATCGCCCTCGGCGACCAGGGCGGCCAGCGCCGCTGCCTCCTCGCCCACGCCCCGCCGCTCGCCCTCGACGATCAGCCGCTGCAGGCGGGGATGAACCGGAAAGCGAAGCATCGCGCGGCCCGTGTCGCTCAGCCCGCCCCGGCCATCGAGAGCGCCCAAGCGATGGAGCAAGTCGTGCGCGGCTTGCAGCGCCGGCGCCGCCGGCCGCTCGAACCACTCGAAACTCTCCTCGTCGCGCACGTCCAAGGCCGCCAAGGTCAGAAGGGCCTCGCCCAGATCGAGGCGCGCGATCTCGGGAAGATCGTAGGGCCGGCGCGATTCGAAATCGGTCTGCGTGTACAGGCGCAGGACTCGCCCGGGCCGGGTGCGACCCGCTCGACCCGCGCGCTGCACCGCCGATGCCTGGCTGATCTTGCTCACCGCCAACACGGGCAAACCGCTCCAGGGCGAATGCGAGGCGATGCGGGCCAGCCCCGAATCGATGACCGCGACCACGCCGTCGATGGTGACCGATGTCTCGGCCACGTTGGTAGAAAGGATCACCTTGCGGCGCGACGCGGGCTCCACCGCCCGCCGCTGTTCTGCGGGCGACAGATCACCGTGTAGCGGCAGCAGCAACAAATCGCGGGTCTCGGCCAATGACGCCAGTTTCTCGGCAGCGCGCCGGATCTCGGCAGCGCCTGGCAGAAAAACCAACACATCGCCATCGAGCCCTTCCTGGCACAGCCGGCGCACGGCGCTGGCGACTTGATCGGCCAGCGGCCGCGCGTCGGGCTGGGGCAGATGCTCCAGCGAGATTTCAAACAAGCGACCCTCGCTGCGCAGCAGCGGACAGTCGCCCAAGAATTCGCACGCCGGATGCGCATCCAGCGTCGCCGACATGGCCACCAGGCCCAGATCGGGACGCGCGCTGAGCTGCAAGCGTCGCAACAGACCCAGGGCCAGGTCACTGGCCAGATGGCGCTCGTGGAACTCGTCCAGAATCACCACCTCCACCCCGGAGAGCCGCGGGTCACCCAGAAGCCGCCGCAGCAGGATCCCTTCGGTGACAAAGCGAATCCGCGTACGCGGGCTGGCCTCCTCGGCGAAACGCACGGTATAGCCCACGGTCTCGCCGACTTTCTCGCCCCGTTCGCCAGCCACGCGTTCGGCCGCCAGGCGCGCCGGCAGGCGACGGGGCTGCAGCACCACGATCTCTCCCTGCTGGCCAAAGCCCGCGTCGAGCAGCGCGGGCGGAACGCGCGTGGTCTTGCCCGCACCAGGTGGCGCCTCGATCACCACAGCGCCACGCGCCCGCAGCGACGCCACCATCTCTGGCAACAGTGGATCGATGGGCAGGGAAACAGGCAGGAGTCGGCCCATCACGGAAAGATCTGCGCGCCCTGCCCTCGCTTTAGGTCGAAATCGAAATACCCGGTGAGCGAGCCCCCGATGTCGGGGTTGGGCGCCGGCTGGAGAGCTACTTCTGCGGTTTCCACTTTCTGATCCTGCAAGGTCAGGGAGAACGCCGAGGCGTACAAGCGTTGGTTCAGCTCGACCTTGAAGGTGGGGCTGATTGCCGTTCGCGCGGTCGTGTCTGGCTGCTGGTTTTGCGCCGCAGAGCCAAATTCCGCAAATTCGACCCACGATTCCCAAGATCCGTTGTCCACGATCTGCACGACACCATTGACCGGAAACACGTCGTCCGCGGTTGCCGCCACCGGGCGGGTGCAGGTCGCCCGCGGACTTAGGGTCGAGTGGATGATACCCATCACCTCTGAAATGCGCACCCGTGCAGGTCCAGTCGCCGAGGCGCGGAAACAGTAGCGATCGTCATAGTCGTGCTGGTTGGGCTGGCCGGGGACCACGATCTCACGACCCCGCACGCAGCGAGCCACTTCATAAGAATTCACCACGTCGAAGAACAGGGCATCGGTGTTCTCGACTTGCTTGCCCGAGTGCTGCAAGCGAATGGTTATGCGATTCATCAGAGGTAGCGACCCGCTCAGTGGCGGCGACCCGTTGGTAGGGAAAGAGGTGAGCTGGTTGATGGGCTCGCCGGCAAAAAAGTCCGGATTCAGGCTGTAGGACACCGGGGCCGATGGAGTTCCGCATACGCCGGCGCCATCGCAGTAGTCGCCCGAGGAGGAGCAGCCGAGCACGAAGAGCGTGCCACTCGCTTCTCCCACGCCCTGACCGACGCTGCACCCCGACTGGGTGAGCGCGACCAGCACCAGGCCCAAACCCCAGGACTTGCTGACCATCATCCTGTCCTCCTCAAGCGAAAGCGTGTTCCCCGTCGAGCCCCAGTTTGCTCGGAAGCCGAGCCATCGCGCACCGCCAATTCGATCTGCCCGCTGCTGCCCGGGTAGAGGACCAGTCCACCGGGAGTCACGTCGGAGTAGGTGCGGCCCGCGACCACAGCCAAGCAGCGGTCGTGCCATTCCATCTCCAGCTCCCAGGTGCCAGCGGGCGCCCGGCTGCCGTCGAACGACGTGATGAGATTGCCAAATCGGTCCACATGGATGACCTCGCCCCGCCCTTCCCCTTGCAAGGGCCCGCTGGTGGAAATGGGTAGCTCGGTCATTCCCGCCAGCGGCGGTCCCGCTTCACACGCCGGCAGCCCACGCGCCAAGCACCCGGCGGCCTGCGCTAGGACGTCCCGACCGTGAAAGGTAGGGCTGACCGGCTCGCGACGAAATGAGGGATTCTCGATGCGAAAGACGCGCCTGGGGTTGCGCGCCGCCAAGGTCAGCAGCCCATTGTCCGGACCGATGAACGTGCTCCCGGCCGCCTCCACGATCACGTCGGCGCGCGGGCCCCCCACCCCCGGGTCAACCACCGCCACGTGGATCGCCCCGCTGGGGAAAAACGGCGCGGCCTGGGCCAGGGTAAGAGCCCCCGCCACCACGTCACGGGCTGGGACTTCATGCGTAATATCGACCAGTACTGTGCTGGGCGACATGGATAGGATCACGCCCTTCATGGCGGCCGCATAGACGTCGGCCGACCCAAAGTCGGTGGTGAGCGTAACGATGGCCATGGCCTGCAGTGGGTATCCTACCACTTGGGTGTCCTGCAAGCGTGACCTGCAAATCCCCCCTTGGCCGCTTGCCCCGCAAAGCGACCCACGGCGTGCCCGGTACCCATGGGTGCTTACCACGATTCTCTCGGGACTTGACAGCCGCCGGCGCGATCCGGAGTCTCACCACAGAGGCCGGAAGGAAAGGGTTTCGGATCCGGATCCGAACCCTTCTTTCCTTCCGATCCGTCTCTGTGATCTCTGTGCTCTCTGTGGTGAAATCCGGGCAAACCTGCGGAAAATTGTGGTTAGCACCTATGTGCACGGCACCCCTAGTAAAGTCTTGCGACCGACATGCCGATAACCTGATGCGACGAACCGATCAAGGTTGAGGGTCAAAATCGTCTATACTATTGAGGCCGATTCGTAGTGGGGCTTGTGTCATGACCAAATCGGAGCTTGCCGAACGCCTGGCGCAGGCGCAGAAGCTGCCCAAGGGCCGCGCTGGGATGCTGCTCGACACCGTCTTTGATTGTCTGATTCAGGCGTTGAGCCGCGATGAGCGCATCGAAATCCGAGGGTTCGGGAGTTTCGAAACCCGGCACTACCGCGCCCGCAAGGGCCGCAATCCTCGCACCGGCGCGCCCGTGCAGGTGAAGCAAAAGCGCCTGCCCTTCTTCAAGGTTGGCAAAGAGCTGCGCGACCGCATCAGCAACCGCCTGCACACCACCAGCGAATTGCCAGCCCTGGCCCTTCCGACCGTCGCGGCCTCGGCCATCAAGAAGTTCTAGAAGCTCGCGTTCACGTGTCCGCCCACCTTGATCGTCTCCACCCCGCTGGGCGCCGCGCCGCTCTTCACCACCACGTGAGTGGTAAGGATCAGGACAAACGGCGTGTTGAAGTCCGTGAGAAACGGTGAAAATCCCATCTGCGCTTGTGCGGCGAGATCGACGTGCCCCGACCCCTTCCCCAGCGGAACGTCAGCCAGAAGAGTCGCCCCGGCTTCCCGCGCTGAAGTCGTGCCTTGGGGTGCCACGTATAGGCTAGCGGTCCGCAGGGGCAAGCGGCCAACCATGGGGTTAACCGTCGTGTCGATAGTGGCGAGCGTCGCCTGTGCAAGCACTCTGCGAGGCCGGTCTTTCAGCGCCGAAACGTCGCGCCCCAGATCGATCTCCACCGCATCGTCGTAGTCAAAAGCCAGCGCGCAATACCCATCGGCCGGATCACAGCTGAGCGGATACTCCTGGCAGTCGATCGCGGTCATCGGGGCGGGCGGCTGACAGCAATCGCTGACCAGCGCGGCCGGACCGCTGCAGGCCGCGTCCGGCACACCCTGGGACGGACATGGCCACCAGCGGGAATCGGCCGAGTCAATCTTGAACTCTCGGGCCACTGGCAGGTCGAAACTCAAATCTCCGCCACCCGCTTCATCAAAGAAGCTGCATCCGCCTGCCGCACCGGCGGCGACAAGCCAGGCAATCGAGAAAGGCCCGACGGGGCCGCGCATGGCTGGGAGCTTATCCTATGACCGGGTGCTTGAGAACCTCGTCGGCGATCAACTCGTCGGCGATCAACATTTTCTGTATCTCGCTGGGAGCTCTTGCTGGTCGGTGAAATCGAGGGTCATGGAGCGATCCCCGCTGGCGTGGGACGCGCCTTGGTCGCGGACTTGCTTGGCGCGACCGGGCTGGACGCAGTTCCTGCCGCGCGGGCCGAGGTGAGAAACTGAACAGCTACGACCTTCTCGGGTGGTTTTTCGGCCTTGTCGGTCTTCTCGGCCACGAACTTGATGGCGTGGGGCTGGCCGGCAGGCAGAACCAGCACGGTATCGCTGGCAAAGGGGTAGTCCTCACTGCCGACGGTCAGTTTGCCCTCCCCTGCCACCACGTAGAGGATCTCCGTCGATCGACCGTGATCGTGTCGCGGCACCTCGGCATTGACGGGAAACTCCAACAAGTTGACGGTCACGGCTTCGCACCCGGTCGCCTTGGCATCAAGCAGAGGCTTGGCGGTGCCTTTTCCGGCGAAGGCGGGCACAGCCGCCACCTCGCTCGCTGTCACCGCCACCACATGACCGCTCCCTTCGGGCGGCAGCTTGGCTGTGGTCGAGTCGCGAATCACCTCAAAATCCTCCCGGCCACGCGCGTCGGTCGAGTCGCGGTAGACGCGCTCGGGCCCCGGCGGCACGAACGCCTGCAGGAAGACCGCGGTGCTCTGGCGACCCATGTTCTCGATCACATGCGGGTAGCCGGCGGGCACGAAAGCAGCCATGCCCTCGTCCAGCTTGATGGGCGCCACCCCGGCCGGTCCCAGCAGGCGGGCATGGCCCTTGAGCAAGTAGAGGACCTTGCCGCTGCGGGGGTGACGGTGCATGGCCACCCGGCTGGCCGGGCCAATGTTGAGCTGGGTCAGCGAGATGTCTGGCACGCGCACGTTGATCTCGTCGGCCAACACCTTGACGGTGAACGGAGCATCGCGCTTGGGGCCGGGCTTGGCCTTGCCGGGAGAACCCGCGCCCAGCACACGCTCGGGCGCGTCCTCCGCCTTGACCACGAACTGGCTCGCCTGCTGTTGGAACGAGAAGGGAAGCACGACCTTGGCACCAGGCTCGATCCCTTCCACTGTCCAACCCGTGGCTGCCTTCTGCACGCACGCCGACAGCCCAACCGGAGCGGACTGCCCGTGCGGCAGGAGCTTGACCGCAGTCACATGCCCTGCCAGCCCCACCTCCACTTCGATTTCCAGCTTGCCCGAAGTATCCAGTCGGTCAGCCAGCGCCTTCTCGAAACATCGATGCACATCGGACCCGTGCTTCTGCAGCGCCCGTTCTATGATTTGCGCGGCCCGTTGCGCCTCGCTGGTAGGCGGCTGCGCCGAGCCGGCGAATGTGGAAGCTGCCAGGGTCATTGACGCGACCACCATGCATCCGATGGTCGGAGCGGCCGTGCGACGCGCAGCCGGTGGTCTCATTGCTTGCATGCCTGTCCTCGTTTCGGGCTCTTCGTAGCACGAAAGGCCCCGACTTTCCTTCCCGTTGGAAGGCCACGACGCATTATGAACGATTCGAGCCGACGAGCCGATGACCAAGAGTGGCCATTCGGCCTACGCTCACCATTCTGCTCGCGCTGCTCTCCGCGAGCGTAGCCCCTCGGGCTGCGGCGAGGACTGACGTCCTCCGCACGCACAGTGGCTCTGTGGTGCACTGGGATGGAAGCGACATCACCATTGGGTTCGACGCAAGCGCACCCAGCCGGACGGTCGCACCCGGGGGTGCAAGTGAAGCCCTGCAAGCCGCGGCGGTTGAGTCGGATCGTGATCAGAAACAGGCGTCCCGGCGATCATTCGGCCGACACGCGCACCGCGAGCCCTAGAGAGCCGACGGAGCAGACGGCGCTGGCCTATTTCTTCTCGCCTTCGGCCGACTCGACGGCAGGAGCGGGCTCAGTTTGTGGCGGCGGAGGCACGATGTCCGCGGCAGGACTCGCTTCCACCACCATCGGCTCATCCCATCCGCCACGCCGACGCACCGGCCCAGACCAGCCTTGGCCACGCCGCTGATCGTCGCCGCCGTTACGGCGCGGACGTGGTGGACCGCCCGGCCCGAGCGCATGCGTTGCCTGATTGCCCGGGACAGGCGCTTGGGCGCGCACCTCACCGCCGCCAGCCGGGTCGCGCGGGCGACCCCCGAATCGCGGGCGCTCTCCACTGGGCGGGCGATCTCCCATTGGCGGGCGATCTCCGCGCGGGGGACGGCCACCCGGAGACCGATCGCCGGCCGGCCGATCGCCAGACGGACGGGGTCCCCGGCCATCAAAGCGTGGGGCCCGCGGTGGCCGAGCTGGTTGCTCCCGTCGCGTCGGATCAACTGGCCCTCGATTGCCGCCTCGTCGCTCCTCCGGAGCGCGAGTCAGCATCCACCCTTCGCCTCCTTTGGCCAGCTCTCCTCGGGGCAGATCGGCATCGCGGGCGAGTGCATTGAAGCCGCCACCGCGACCACCGAAGCCGGCTGCGCCCCGGCCGCCACCACCGGGACCTCCACCCGCACCACGGCCACCGCCGCCACCAGGACCGCCAGGTCCCCCAGGACCGCGACCTCGACCGCCGCCGCCGCCATCCCGACCGCGGCCATCCCGGTCGCGGCCACGCGAATCCGCATCGCGCCGACTTTCGGGCCGCGGCATCATGTCCACCACGTAGTAGAATTCGCCCTTCTTCTGGGCGTTGGCAGGAGGCTTGTCACCCGACAAGACGCGCACCAAGCGTACCCCAGCTGCGCGTTTGCCCACCACGGCCAGCGCCTCCATGAGGCGTGACAGGCGATCACCCTGGATGCTGGTCGCCGCGGCCACAGCCTCAGCCTCGGGTCCGGTACCAAGGTCGGGCGCTGCCGTTTCGGCGGCTGGTTCGGACGCCGGATCCCCCGCAGGTTGACCGCCTGTCTCGGGCTCGGTCGGCGCGACCTCCTGCGCGACAGAGGCCTCTTCTGACTGCGGCTGGGCGGTGGCTTCTTCCGGGGTGTCTGCAGCCGGTGCTGCCTCGGCCGCGGGTTCGGCCGCCGCAGAGGGCTCGGCCGCCGCCGTGGGCTCGGACGCAGGCTCCTCAGCTGGTGGATGCGCGGCCAGAAACGCCTGCTGCGCGGCTGCTGCCTGTTGCAGGAGAATCCCGGAGAACTCGGTGATCGTCTTCATGAACGCGTCCTTCGCGTGATGGGGGGCCCCCCTCAAGGGAGCTCAAATGAACTGTCTGGCCCTTCGTAGTGGACTTGCGGCCTCACGTCAATGGGGTCGCATCATGCCTCGACAGCGCGTTCGACGCGAGTGTCTTCTCTTGCCATAGGGCAGCGTCGCGCTCGCTGCCGGCCAGCCCTGCAGCAACGTCCCAACAGGCTGCGCACGGTGTGCACTGGGAAGAGAGATCAAAGGCCTGTTCCACCCGCCGCAGCTTCTCCGTTCCGCCGGTTCCGAATCAACTCCAGCCCCAGAAGAAGGCACCCCCGCGAGAGCACGATGATTCCCCCGATCGCAACCATTACCGAAAGGACCGGGGCTACAAACTCACCGTGGGAGGCCGGGTGCCGTTGAAGACCTGTATGTCCTGGCAGCTGTCGCGGGTTCCGCAATCCGCAGTCTTGTTGGTGGCGTAGGTGTAGGTCACGCTGCCGGTGAGCACATCTCCAGAGACCGTGCCCACCAGGTGGGCGTTGCGGGTGAAGGCGCAAGTGCCGCTGGACCCGGACACGGTTCCGCTGATCGACAAGTCCAGTGAGTTGCCCGAGACTTTTCCGGTGAACGTGGCGCTGCCCGTGGCCACGCCGAGAGCCAAGCCGGCCAAACCCTGCACCTTGGCCGTCACATTGGAGCCGTCTTGGGTCACCTCCACGGTGACGCCAGACGAGGAGGTCCCCGGATCATTGCCCAAGATGCCGCACTCGTTCTGCTGGATGGTCAGGGCAATGGTATAGGTGCCGGCCACGTTGGCGGCAGAATCGCTGCCACAGGCTCCTGCAAGCACGGCCAGAATGAAGGCTGCCCTGCGCATGATAAGCTCCCTTCTTTGCCAAGTATATTCCGTGTTGCCCTCGGCGGAAAGTCTCGTGCCAGCATTGATCCCAGCGGAAAACTCGACTGCGGATGGTCTGCCAACAGCGCGGGTCCGACGCGCGTGAAGCTTGCACTCATCTATCCGCCGGCCTGTGATCCCACGGCGCCCTATTCGGCCCTTCCGGCGCTGGCTGGTTTCCTGCGTCCCCAGGGCATCGAGGTTCTGCCCATCGATGCCAACCTGGATGGGTTCCTGGCCCTCCTCCGGCGCGAGCCGCTGACCCGGCTGGCCGGCCACGTCGAGCGGCGCATCGCCAACCTGCGACGCCGACGCGCGCTCGACCATCAAGCGCAACTCGAACTGCTGGCGCTCTTGCGGGTGAGAGGCGATGCCCACGCCGTGCCCGGCGGGATCAGCACAGCATTGGACATTCTGCGCACCGACGAGCGCTTCTATGATCCAGGGCTCTATGCCGACGCGGTGGCTACAGTCAGCGCGGCCGTGCGCGTGGTCGCGGCCACGCATACGCCTCTGCAGCTCGACTTCACCGCGTATCGCACGCCCTTCGCCCTGACCACGCCGGACGAGATCGCGCGGGACGCCCATCCCGAGCGTAATCCCTTCGACGCCTACCTGACCCGCGACTTGATCCCGCGCCTGCGCCACGCACGCCCGGATTGCATCGGCCTGTCGGTGTGCTTCCCCGGCCAACTCGTGCCCGCCTTCTCGTTCGCGCTCAAGCTCAAGGCCGCATTTCCCGGGGCACACCTCGTCGCAGGCGGGCCAGCCATCACGCAGGTGTTGCTGCGGCTGCGAGGACCGGCGTTGGCGCAAGCGCTCGGGCCCTTTGACAGCGCCGTGGTATTCGAGGGCGAGCACACCCTGCTGGCGTTATGTCGCGCGCTTTCGGGAAGATCCACGCGGGCGCTCGACCAAATACCTAACTTGGTGCTGCGCGATCCCTTGCTGGGAGCTCGCTATCTGCCTGGGCCGCCCGCCCTGGATCTGCGCACCCTGCCCGCGCCTGACTTCGACGGCCTGCCGCTCGATCGCTATCTGTCGCCGCATCTGCTTCTGCCCTACGACCCCACGCGCGGCTGCTATTGGGGCCGCTGCGCCTTCTGCCACTACGGACTGGCGGCAACGGGAACGGCCCGCTACCGCGAGCGTGCAGTGGACACTGTGGTCGAGCACCTGGCCGCGCTGTCAGCCCGCCATCACACGCGCTTCTTCTACCTGTCGCAGGACTCGGTCGCGCCTGCCATGCTCTGCCGACTGGCCGACGCGCTGGCCAAGGCTAACCTGGACCTGCGCTGGGGCACTGACCTGCGACCCGAGCCGTTTCTGACTTTCGAGCGCTGTCAGGGACTGCGTCGGGGCGGCGCCGTGGCGTGCAGCCTGGGGGTCGAGTCCGGCAGCCCGCGGGTCTTGCGCCTGATTGACAAAGGGATTACGCCAGCCCGTGCAGCCGCGGCTGTGCGCAATCTGGCCCGAGCAGGCATTGCGGCCGAGGCCATGTGTTTCACCGACTTTCCGACGGAGACATTCGCAGAAGCCATGATGACTTTGGGATTTGTAGAACAACACGCCCCGCATATCGCGGCCTTCATCGTCGGACAGTTCGAGTTGACCCATGGCTCACGTGTGGCGCGGGATCCGACGCACTTTGGACTGCGCGAGATCTGGACCGTACAAGGCGACGAGCTGGGCACAGCGTTGTTCTTCGCCGAGCGAAAGCCGGGCAAGCGCGCGCGCGAGCGCGTCCGGCTGGAAGAAGCGCTCGACAGGCTGGCCTCGGGCTGGCTGCTGCGCAGCTACCCTTGGGCCGGCTCGCTTTCCACCGCGCACAGCATTTTCTACTACGACCACTTCGGCCCCGGCGTGTTCAAGGAACCGGCAGGCCAAGCGCGGGGCCGCATTCTTGGCAAGTTGCCGGCCGCCCGAGCCTTCGACCTCCGCAGACTGACCCAGGCCGAGCGGCACGAAGCCGAGATCTGGCACGAGCTGACCCACGTGCGCCGTCAGGTCTCGCGCCAGGCCTACGATGAGCTGGCGGCCCGACTTCCCTTGCTGGTGACCAGGGTTTCCGCCGTGCGCACGCGCAAGGCACCGATGTAGCGAGCTGGGCACAAGAGCGGTCAGCTCTGGGTAGCCTTGACAAATCGGGCGCGATACCGCAGGAAGGAAAACCCCTTGTTCCTCCGTCCGCCATCCGTGGTGAGTCGAAGGACAAGGGTAGCGGCTTTCCAAACACGAGAGCGCCCGCATCGTCGCCTTGCCAAACGCAACGGAGTATCCGATGAGCTTTTCAGACTGGCTTCGGCCAAGGTGGAAGGATCCCAATCCGAAGATTCGTCTGACGGAGTGCTCAGCAGGCCCAGATCCGTTGCCAGCAAGGATCGCGCGTCCCAACTGGACCGCTGGACGATTCATGTTCTTGGCGATTGGACTCGCGGCGGCCGTGTCGGTCGCCTCGGGCTGTAACCCGACATTGATGGAGAAGCTCAGGAAGGGCGCACCCAGTCTGCTCAGCGGAGAGATCCCACCGTTTAGACTCGACTCGAAGGCGTCGATGGTCGTCTACGAGGGTAATGTCTCGCCCGATCAAGCTGACGCCGATGAGGTGCGCGATGCGCTTTCCAGCCTACTTCAGACTCAATTCGGACAGCGGGGAGTGACACCCGCGCGATTTCGTCTCCGCGTCCACGTGAGCTACTGGTGGTGGGTTTTCATTCTATGTGTTGACACCCAGGTCATCGGCTGCCCGACGGGGTACACCAGTGCTCGCACCACCCTGGAGCTGCAAATCGGCGAGCAAATGTTCACCGGTCACGGCCAGGGGAGCGGGTACGGTGGGCTCTACTACAACAAACTTACAGGTATTGACAGCGCCGTCGGCGAGGCGATCGGTGAGGCAGTTGGGAACTTAACGTCCAGTTGAGAGATCTACTCATTGTGAAATGAATTGATATTGTAAAAGGATTCGCAGCCCAGCCGAGGACTTTCCCTGGGGCGAGAATTGCGAAAATGAATCATCGGACCATTTTGCTTGCAAGCGTGGCGTGCGTCTCCGGATGCTCGGGCGTCGTCACGTCGAAGGCAATGCCAACTGCGGCCTTCCCCACGGTGTGGACAGATAATCCGGTCGCCACCGACACACGCTACGCAACACAGACGGCCCGCGCCCCGTCGGCGCCGATGCAGCAGTCAATGGCTTCCGCGGCCGCGCAAACTGGCAACAAGCGCCTGGCGGTACTGGAGTTCCAGGGCAAGAACCTGGACCAGGACATCCTGATGACCTTCTCCGACACCATCCGCGGTGGCGCACTGCAGGGCATCCAGGGCCATGGGGTCGTCGTGATGACCCGCGAGAACATGCTGGTGTTGTTGAAGGACATGGGAAAGCAAGACTGCGGCGAGGGCGATTGCGAAGTCGAGACTGCCCGCAACATAGGCGCGGACTACGTGATTTCCGGCAAGGTGGTGCGGATGGAGCAACTTTACGTCGTCACGCTCAAGCTGCACGAAACCAAAGGCGGCAGCTTGCTTGGCGCCGACGCCGCGGAAGGCTCGAGCCAGGTCGATCTGCTGCGCTCGCTGCGCGAGCACGCACGAGAACTGACGACCGCCGCGTTCGGCTCGCGATTGGCCCCAAGGTAGGACGGATGGTGTGGGTGTTGGCCGCAAGGATTCCGTGCCAACCAGGAATCTGAGACACCGCCCCGACGGCTTGACCCGATTCGATGACGGCGTATCCTGGCCCCCATGCTTCCCGGCGTGCGGATTTCACGTTTTGTCGGAGTTTCATTGGCGATCTTCGGAGCTGGGTGCGTCGGCCCCTCGATGACGTCCCGTGGTTCTCCGCTCTACGCAGGTGCGTCCCTTCCCGCTAGCAAAGTGGCAACACTGGGCGTGCTGGCGAGGGGCGAGGGGCGCCCAATACGGGACGACGCGGCAGTTCCCATCAAGATGGTGGATGGAGTGGATGTCTTGGCGAAGGGTTGGACGTTCGAACTCTTGCCCGGCTGCCACGTTGTAGAACTCGATGTGCGAGCGCGGGGGCCGTCGTATTCAGGACCCCTCGTCCCGCCCCTCGTCCCGACGACCTTCATCTTTCCAATGAAGGCCGGATACAGCTACCTCGTCGAGACGGAATGGGTTCGAGACATGGGCAGATACGTGCCCATCCTTCACGGCTGGGAGCAAGATTCAACAGGGAAGCAGACGACCACCTTCCAGCCTGTTCCTTCCGCTGGTGCGGCCCATGGGTGTGAGGCCCAGGGAAACGCAGGGACCAGTGCCCCGAAGTGAACCCGCCGCGACCGACGCGCAAGTCGAGGCGTTTTGGGCGGCAGCGATTGAACGACGGGCGCGCGAAGTGGCGGACGATAAGGTCGACCTGATCGAGGCGGACGAAGTCCACGCCGAGATCGCCCGACGTCTTCGCGCGCGGACATCGCCGACCCTCGTGCAGCTCCCCGAATCTCAAGGTGGGGACGGCTCGCTCGGGCACCCCATGATCATCTGGGCGGACGTGTAGGCTCCGCTGGTCACGCCGTCGCACCACGATCCGTAGAGCTCGATGGTGGTGTCGGCCGGGGAGATGTAGTCCCAGCCATTGCTGTGCGAGGTGTCGCGTGGAGCTCGCAAGCGAGTGTCAGAGTTGAACTCGACGACCACGTTGCTGGGAACCGGGGGAGCCTCGCCCAAACCGAAAGTGCAACTGGTCACCGAGCCCACGATTGCGGACAGGGCGTCGGTCAAAGCCTGCGGCGTCAGTGCTGGGTAATATTGTTGAGTGCCGCCCGCGACCGCGAGAATGTTCAGGTTCACGGTCTCGGGACCGACGCCGATCACGTACACCTTGAACCCAGCCTTGAAGGCCGCAGTGACGGCGTCTTGCGTCCCCTGCATCTCGGTGGCTGCGCTCCCGCCATCGGGCTGGCAGGTGGGCTCTCCGTCCGTGGCCAAGAGGATCGACTTGGGGTTCGGGTCGGTCAGGGTCTTCAAGTAGGTGACCGCGGTGTCGATAGCGAGCCGGGTGGGCGTGGACCCGCTAGGGGTAATCTCGCCAATGTAGGCTTGGACCGCAGCGGCTGACCCTGGCCCGACGGGAACCTCCGGCGGATCGACCCCGCAGCTCCCGTCCGAGTTGAAGACTTCGAGACCCCAGTTCACGCTGCCCGACGGGACGGAAAGCACGGTGTTGAGGCCATACACCAGGGTTGCCCAGCGTTGCTGGCAGGTGGTGGAGCCGGTAGGGCAACTGGCAGTCGAGTCCAGGGAACGGTTCAGCGAGCCCGTCTTGTCCAGAACCAGCAGCAGATCAGCGGGCTGCTTGGTGAGCGAGGCGGTCGTGCTGCCACAGGCAACATCGGCTGAAACCGTCACCCCGCCCTCGTCTATGTCCTCCGCATCCACCGGCGGCGACAAGCACACGCACGCGGCGAACGTCCCTGCCGAAGTGCATGTCTGCGCGCCCGGCTGGCCCGTGGGGCAGGCGCACGCCACGCTCTGGCCAGGAACGCAGGCCGCTGGCGCGCCGCCGGTGGCCGCGTCCACTTGGCCGCCTCCAACACCACCTGCGCCAACGTATCCCCCGGCCCCTCCAACTGCGACGGTCGTGCCCGCGCTGGCCGCAGCTCCGTCGGCGCGAGCCGTCCCTCCGGCATCTCCTGTGCCGCCAGTTCCGCTCACACCAGCAAAGCCACCGCCGCCACCTGTGGCGCTGGCAGCGTCGGGTGGACTGAGCGTGCGACCACTGCTGCCACCCGTGGCGAGGGGAGCGTCGGCCGCGCCGGCCGTGCTGCTGCCGCTTCCAGCCGCGCGAGCATCGGGCGCAGCCGGCGCTTCAACGGCGCCGTCCGCCAACGCCCCCAGGTGGCTCGCGTCTGAGGAACAGCCCGCAGCCAGCGCAGCGATCAAGCAGACACCAGGCGAAAAGAACACCTTCATGGTCAGTACCTCACGGATGCAACGAAGCCAGTCATCCCGCTCGCTGCTCAGGCGCGATTGTAGCCGATCACGACGAAGCGTCGCAAAGCGATCGCGCTCCTGAGCAAAGGCCGATTGCGCTCGCGACGGAGATCCTCGATGGCGCAGAGGGATCTGCGGATCCGGAATGGGCGGCTCCGTGGGCCGCCGAACTCGGCCGGCGTGCGAAAGAGCTGGATGCGGGCACAGTGAAGACCATCCCTTGGGGGCAGGTCAAATCGGAAATGCTCCAGCGCTTGCATTCGAAATGATGTGAGCGGCGCCACGCACGCAGCGAAAGAAGACCTGCCCGGGACACGTTGCCGCTGCAGGGAAGTCGAGTCGCCGAAAAACCAGCACACGAACCGCTCGCAACCGATGACACCCGCTCGCGACCAGGCTCGAAGTCGCAACTTTCGACTTTCGTTTGCCGAGAATCAGGGCATGTCCAAGCAAGCCCTCGTATCCGTGAAACGCGTACAGCAATCGCTGCTGATCCTGCGTGGGCGTCGGGTCATACTCGATTCCGATCTGGCGGCCCTCTACTCCGTGCCGGTCAAGCGGCTGAATGAGCAAGTCCGACGGAACGCCGAGCGCTTCCCCGAGGATTTCTCGTTCTCCCTGAGCAAGGAGGAGTTCGAGGCTTTAAGGTCGCAAATTGCGACCTTAGAGACCGGCCGGGGTGCCCACCGAAAGTACCTTCCGCGGGTCTTCACCGAGCACGGCGCGCTCATGGCCGCATCGGTGTTGAACTCGCGAAAGGCCGTCGAGACGAGCATCCTGATCGTTCGGGCCTTCGTGCGGTTGCGACAGATTCTTGCCGCGAATCACCATCTTGCCGCCAAGCTGAATGAACTTGAGCGCAAGGTAGCCCGCCACGACGATAGCATCGTCGTCCTGTTCGACGCTGTCCGCGATCTGATGACCGTGCCTGAGAAATCCAAACGCAGGATCGGCTTCAAACGGGAGGGAGCCTAGAGAATCGTTGTGACCCCATCGGGACTTGAATGCGTCCCAAACACCGCGAAAGATCACGAGAATTCCGAGTCTCCGACGGAGAGTTTGCTACCGCCGCAACCCAAGAAACGCTTCACGAAGCGAGACGGTAGCAAAGTAGCAAAACTCGCGATTCTCGCGGCAAATGCAGTCCGAAACGCCGATCTCCACCGCGCGCTGGAGCTGATCGAGGAGATTCGCGTCATCTGCGACGGAACAACCACGGCGGGCAAGCCCCTACAGGCGGTGCGCTGATTTCCAGGGGCGCAATGGACGACAAGGCGCCGCCACGTCACTTCCACTCTGAAAGGCGCCTTCGAGCAGCATCCGAGAGGGTAGCGATGAACTGCTCCAAGAGTTCCGGATCCGTGTCGACGCGAGGGGCGTCCACAACAGTTTCCCACGTCCCAAATTTTGACGGATCGACGAAGGTAATAAGCCCCACGCGCAAACGCGTTGCTTCTCGTTCACACCGACTCAGGATCTCCTTGGTGCGATCGTTCGCCTTCTCAGGCACTTGAAGAAGAGCATAGGATCTGGTCGCACGGCTGGCGTGTGCTGCGGCTTCAAAGATCGCCGTTACGTCCATCCAGTCCACCGTCTTGGCCTCAAACGTCCACACGTCTAGGTACTTGTTCGGGAGATGTGGAAAGGAGCGCACGCTGACCGCTGTGATATCAGGCCGTGTCCAGGTGCCACCCGTCGCCTTCTTCCCTTGCTTTGCCGTTTCCTCGAAATGGATCTGGTGCGGGGCAATTCGCATGTCCCGAGCCCACTCTCCCTGAAGAACCCCCAGCAAGGGGGAGTAGAGAGACACCTCGGATTCGCGCAGCCGTGGCTCAGGCAAGGGCGTTGCCTGTTCGGCAGCTTCGGTGACTCGGCGGCGGACACTGCCGCCGCGACCTCGCCCTTTTATGAGCGTCCCGGCATCGAGAAGGCGATCTCGAACACGCCAGAACCTGTCTGCGTTCCAGCCACGTGCTTCAAGCTTCTTTATCAGCCACAGGTTGCCAACTGCTGACCCGTCTGCCGGGACAAGCCCAAGGACATCATCGTCATCGATGCAACCCTTTGCGGCCGGTCCCTTGCTTTTCGAATCGGCAACCTGCACCCAACCCAAGTCACTCGCACCTTCCTGGTCGCCGTGGTCATCAGCGAGGACGGCCTGTTGGGGCACCGCCTCTACTGGAACCCCCACAGTCTCAATCCAGCTAACGACCCGATTGTACAGCTCATCCCGTGGCTCCGATGTACCGTTTTCCCAATTCGAGATTGTTACTTGGGTTACACCAAATTCCATGGCCAGCTCTGCTTGGGATAGCCCACGACTTTCTCGAGCCTCCCGTAATCTCGTGCGAAACCATTTTGCCATAGGTCATTCCTGCCAGGGTTGGAGATTGTGATTGTCGCACGGAATGCAACAACGTGGGGATCATCTCACCCTCACGCTTGAGGCCGGCAACGGTTCACAAGCGCGCCTGCCCGCGACACGCTAGTTTTTCGTCTGCGCACTCCGGAGCGGCGTGGACTCACACGGGGCCGAAAGAATCGGACGCGTGGGTGTCTGGCTGGCGATCGATGGCTGCGCACGCAAACTGCGCGGAGGGGTCGGCGCATTGGTGGCGCTGCCTCGATGGTGGATGTGGACCGCCACAGAAAGCCTATCTCTCTTCCACCAGCCAAGATCGCTCCTATTGCAAGGGAAGGAAACAACGGCGCGGTGTCTCGAAGGGAAATGGTCCCTAGATTCCAGTCAGTAGCTCGGCGACCCCGATCCCGAAAGACTCGGCCAGCTTCACCAGTGTCGACAGGCGCGGGTCGAGATCGCCGCGTTCGATCTTCTGGTAGTGGGACAGCGTCCAGTCGTACCGACGGACAAGGTCCATCTGTGATAGCCCCTTCGCCGTCCGCACCTCGCGGACGCGGCGGCCGAGCCGGGTTGGCAGCGAAGTCTTGGCGGCCATCAGAGAACCGATGGCACCCTACGAAGCCTACCTACTCTCAGAATACGTCAGGCTTGACGTAGGGTGCCGATGGACCGATGATCGGGCGGTGGGCCGTTTGTCCACTACATCGCATAGGAGGGAATATGGAACTTCGTCGAGTTGCTGTTGAGCTGGTTCGAGCGCGGAGATCGCTGCTTGCTTTCGCCCTGCTGGTGCCCGTCGCGGGCATCGCCCTTCCGAGCTGTGGCGGAGGAGGTAGCGGAACGAAGGAAGTGTGCACGCCGGGCGAAACTCAGGCATGCATCTGCACCAACGGCAGCACTGGAGCGCAGTCGTGCGCCGCAGACGGCACCCAGTTTGGTGCGTGCACTTGCGCCCCTGCGGGAACGGGGGGCACAACTTCCACGGGAGGCACGAGCGGGACGGGCGGCAGTGCCGGTGGAACCGGCAGCACGGTGGCAGCGTGCCCGACGGCTAGAGTGTGTGAGGCCGCGTGCTGCGGGACCGACGAGGTGTGCATTGTCGAGGCTGGCGTCACACGTTGCGCTCAGTCCTGCACTACCAGCAGTGAGTGCACCGTCGCCATGCCATGCTGCTCATTGCTCGCGCCGGCGAATGGCGGTTCACCGCCAGCAAAGGGAGCATGCACGAGTGACGTAGCAGCGTGTCGGTGCACGACGGGGAGCCAATGTCAGAGCGGTTCTTGTTCGCCAGCTCTCGCTGCGGACGGGACGACGCCGCTAGGAGTGAACACGTGCTCGGCGAACGACGGCACGCCCTACGATGGCTGCAACGGATCGCAGTCCTGTGCTGGCAACACGTGTTGCGTCCACGACACGAACGGAAACAGCTTCTGCGCCGTGATTTGTGGAAACGGAACCATGTGCACGGGCGGGGCACAATGTAGCAACGCATACTCCATCGATTTCTTGTCCTCGTGTTCGACGACGCAGAAGACGTGCAGCCCGTGAGGAAGCGGAGCATGTCGGCAACGCCGCACCAAGGTTGCGTGACGTGGCCACCTTCCACCGCAACAGCGCGACCGGGATACGGCGCAACCCGGAATCCAGGCAAAAGCAGAAACCGTCTCTTCGGCGTCCGGCCCCTCCGATTCCTTGGAATTCTGCCGGCGCCGATGTGACCTAGGCGAGGCCGGGATCTCGGCCACGGTCGCGGACAAACCTTGATTGTTTTTGCGCGAAAAACTATCGAAGTGCGGGCTGCAACTCGCAATTCTCTGGCCACGGCCGCGTTCCCGGTGATCCGCGGCGTCTCCGTCGGGGGGCCAGTGATCCGCGCGGTTTCCAGACGAGGTTTTCGTGAATTAAAAGCCGAACAATCTCGCCAACTTAGCTAATTAACCTGATCGTGTCGGGAGGCCGTGAAATCGCGAGAGATCGTTTCTATTGGATTAAACCCGCATGATTTCAACGAGTTAGCTGCTATTCGACCGGAATCGGAGACAAATTGATCGCTCCTCCCATGAGTCCACCGCCCGGCTATTTGAAAACCCGTAACTCGCCCGAAGAAAAACTCACGAACATGCTCGCGATCGAAACCACGAAACCCGTGCCTCTCCCCATTTTCGCGCAGCATTTCGTCCCTGCGCGAGTTATTCGGGCAGCGTGTGCGACGTTGGTTGAGAAATCGCCGCAATTGTCGTCTGAAAATTCCTCTTGATCGGGTTGGGGCCGTGTCCGACCCTGAAGGCATGGACATGGCACCGTCTGTGCCGGCAGCCCGGTCGAGGAGTCGTTTCCGACGAGGTCGAGATCGCGGGGAATTCTTTCCTTGGCGGTGCACATTTCCGACGAAGGCAGGGAAATGGGTGCTGGCGGTTTCTAAAGACGGTCCAGTGCACGGGCAAGATGGGGGTGGCTCTTGAGCCCTTCCCAAGACCGCGGCCGGATCTGCGCCGTGCCCTCGCCCGCACCGCAGACGCCGGATCCGGTGGAGGACCTCGCTCACGAGGTTGCCAGGGGCGAACCGGCCCAAGACCGGCGTCCGAGATTCTGGCGCTCGCACCAACAGGTCAAGGAGACGTGGCGGGGAATCGCCGAGGCGTGGCGGGGAATCTCCAAGCACGGTGCCCTGGCGGACCAATTGCTCAAAGCGTTCGGCGAGGCAGTGAAGGGCTTCCGGGCGCTGCCGCAGGATTTTCTCAACCAACTTCGCGATGGCGTCGTCGAGATCGGGCGGGACTACGTTGAGGAGGGCCTCGACGCCAAGACGCTGATCGCAGAAATTCAATCGTGTGCGCCCGGCCTCATGCCCTATCTCCTAGTTACCACCGGGGGCGATGTCGACATTTTGTGCAAATGGATTGACCGGCTACTCCCGATGGCGGCGATGTATGCTCTGGGCCGTCTGGCAGAGACCACGCAGGGCTTGGAGCCCAAGATCCGCAAACTCCTGGCTGAAGCACAGCAGGTTGAAAAGACGGATCCGGAGGAGGCCAAGCTCATTCGCGCCCAGGTAGAACATCTGCGCGAAAGACTCCCACGTGGCTTCGTCCCGACGCCAGGAAGGACGGGCCGCCCCAGCTTGAATCCCTGGCGAGCCAGACTGCTGGATGTTCTGTTCCAGGACGGGATGCCGATCCGGCAGATGGCCAAGGGTCTCGGACAAGACGCCGCTTACCTCCGACGGCGACGCAAGTTGCGCGAAAACCAAGTGGCCGAGGCTCCCCCCCTGCCCGTTCCGCCGCTCATCGCCAGCCCCAAACGGTAGCCCTGAACTGAACATCCGCCCAGAGGCCAAAACTCCGCGCTTTTGGCCGAGTTTTCAGGGTGAGTTGTGTTCGATACCGTGGAGGTCATGAGAGTTGTCGACGCTAATCAGCTCAGCGATCCCGAGTTCCTGACCCGCGCCGAAGTCGCCGCTATGGCGCGCACGACCCTGGAGCGAGTCCGGTACTGGGATCGCAAGGGGCTTCTGCCGCGAGTGCGGCCCCACGGAACCAGCCTCGTCCTTTACCCACGTCAGCCGATCCTGGCGTGGCTTCGTGGCGACTGGCCGCCTCGCGCGATGACCGGAGGTCGGCCATGACCATCGAAGATTTCCTCGGGCGCTTTGAGGGCGTCCGAAAGAACGCGAGCGGGTGGACAGCGCGCTGTCCGGCTCACGACGATCGGCGGCAGAGCCTGAGCATTTCGCAGGGAGAAAAGGGAATCGTCCTCAAGTGCTTCGCCGGCTGCGAAACCAAAGACGTTCTCGCGAAGCTCGGGTTGAAGGAACGCGATCTCTTCCCGCGAGAGAAGGCGCCGGCACGCGGCTCGTTTTCGGCCAGAAGATCGGGCAGGCCAGAAGCGATCTATCCGTACCGAAACGCGCAAGGCCGAGTCCTGTTCGAGGTCCTTCGCTTTCCCGGAAAGGACTTTCGCCAACGCCGTCCCGATCCTAGCCGCCCGGGCGCTTACGTGTACAACCTCGACGGTGTTTCTCGTGTGCCGTACCGGCTGCCGGAACTCCTGCAGGCTGATCCGTTGGCGGTGGTCTTCATCGTGGAGGGCGAGAAGGATGCGGGGAACCTCAGCCGCTTGGGCGAGGTGGCAACGACGAATCCGGAAGGCTCAAGCAACAGCAAATTGTGGGACACGGCGCCCTTCCGCGAACCGCTCCGCGGTCGGGACGTTGTCATTCTGCCGGACAACGACGAGCCCGGCAGGAAGCACGCCGAACGTGTCGCCCGGGCCATCCAGGGCCACGCCCGATCCGTTAAAGTGCTCAACCTCCCCGCCTTGCCGGCCAAGGGTGATGTCAGCGATTGGATGGACGCGGGAGGCACGCAAGCCAAACTTCGCGACATGGTGGCCGCCACCAAACCGTGGAAACCTCCGGCCAGGACTGAAGGCCACGCCGGTGATCCCAAGGAAGGGGATGACCGAGAACGCCCGACTCAAGCTCGGCTTCTCGTTGCTATTGCGCAGGAACACGCAGAACTGTTCAAGACCACCGACGGCGAAGCCTACGCGACGATCCGGCGCAGCGAAACACTGGCTGTTCGCTCAAAAGCGTTCCGGTCATTTCTCCTCGGAGAGTTCTTCAACGCCTATGACAAGACGCCGTCCAGCCAGGGACTGAAGGAGGCGGTGGATGCCCTCGAAACCCTGGCGCACCTGGGCACCGTCACGCGAACTACCTTCCTGCGTGTCGGTGCCCAGGATAGCCGTTTCTTTATCGACCTCGGCGACACGACTCGGAGAATCGTCGAAGTCTGTCACACGGGCTGGCGTGTTGTGGCGCCAGACGCAACCGCCATTCGCTTCCGGCGGACATCGTCCATGCGCCCTCTGCCCGAGCCCACCCGCGGCGGTGATATCAACGACCTGCGCCGTTTTCTGAACGTTGGTGATGAAGAGTGGCGATGGCAACTGCTCCTCGTGTGGCTGTTGTTCACCTTCCAACCGTATGGTCCGTTTCCGGTTTTGGTTCTGCAAGGCGAGCAGGGCTGCGCAAAGTCGACGACCGCGCGGGTGTTGCGTGCGCTGATCGATCCATCGCAGGCGCCCCTTCGCCTCCCACCCATGGACGAGGACAAGCTCCTCGTGAGCGCAAAAAGCTCCTGGGTGTTGGCCTTCGACAACCTATCTGGGATGCCGCGCTGGCTTTCGGACCGCCTCTGCTGCCTCGCCACTGGAACCGCGCAGTCGAAACGCGCTCTCTACACGGACGACGAGGAGTACATCATCGAGGCCACCCGGCCGGTGAGCGTCAACGGGATCGACGACATGACCGCGCGCCCGGACTTCGCCAGTCGAGCCCTGGCCGTCGATCTCCCTCAGATCCGAGATGACCAGAGGCAAGAGGAAGCGGACTTCTGGGCGGCCTTCACGCGAGCGCGGCCGGCCATCCTCGGCGCGGCTCTCTCGGTCGTGGCCGAGATCCTTGCTATCCGCGACCAGGTGATCGTTCCAGCGAAACCACGTATGGCCGACTTCGCGCGCTTCGGCGTGGCTGCCGAGCGGGTGCTGGGATGGCGGGATGGTTCTTTCCTCGCTGCAAACCAAACGAGCCAGGCGGACTCAGCCGCCGTCACCCTGGAATCGAATCTCGTCGCGGTCGCGGTGCACAAGTTCATGACGGAACTGGAGCACGCCGAGTGGGAGGACACGGCAAGCGCGCTGTTGCCCAAGCTGGTTGCCCAGCTTGCCCCCGGTCAGGATCGCACCCGTGGGTGGCCAGCCAACGCCAGCCAACTCGGGAACCAGCTTCGCCGATGCGCGCCCATCCTGCGACAGTACGGGATCGAGGCCGAGCAACTCCGGTCGCATGGTGAACGCTTCTGGCGCCTGACACGGACGATTGCAGAAAATAGGGCGAAAACGGCGTCACCCCCGGCACCCTTCCGAAAACCTGCACAGATTCCATTAGTTAACGCGGACGGCAGAGGTGACGGCAGTGGCCCAACGCCGAACCCGCCCTGTCACCCCCACACGGACGGGGTGACGGCGGGTGCCGTCGGGGTGCCGCCGTCGGATGCATCGCCCTCCCCTCGCTGGGGTGACGTGGGTGCCGGGCAGGACGGCACTTTCTCTTGTTGCTCTGAAGAAGAAGGGGAGGGCTACGGCGATGCCTCTGACCCCGACCCGACCGGAGGTCAGCCGTGAGCCTCTTCAACGAAGCCGAGCTGCGGGACATCATTCGCGACGAGGTCAGGACGGCCATCCGGCAAGAGCTGGGCAAGAAGCCGGCGACCGTCGGCGAGTTCGTCAGCGTGGCCGATGCCGCGCAGATTGCATCCGTCGCCACGCAGACAATCCGGGTCTGGGTACGAGAGGGCAGATTGACGGGGTACCACGCCGGTCGGGTTCTGCGGGTGCGAAGGGCAGAGCTTGAGGACTTCCTCGCCGCCGGCCCGAGTCCGTCCTCAACTACCCAGATGAGCCCGGAAGAACTCGCTGACCGGCGCTTCAGGCAGCGCCAGACCGCCGGACGCGAGCGACGCAGTAACACACACGGCCGACTGCCTGGAGGCGCGCCTTGAGGTGGGCTTCATCCCAGCCCGGTTTGGGCGAGGTTCCCCAGCTTTGCGTTTCCCCAAGTGGGGGCAGAATTCGCCCTTGCGACCCGAGAAGACCAAGAATGTCTCCGCCGCCCAATCTGACCCAGCAATCCTTGACGTGGCATCAATGATGGAGTATCAATGCTGAAGGAACCACTAGCCGCGGACGAGGCGAAGCGCCTCATCGTGAAAGCGATAGATTCTGACAGGGTCGACTTCAAACAGGCCCATGCACGCGAGGAGATGACCGACGATGATCTATCCATTCGGGACGTGTTGCGCGTTCTTCGCGGTGGAGTGGTCGAGCCAGGCGAACTCCGCCGAAGCACCTGGCGCTACCGCGTCCGCACGTCCTGGGCCTACGTCGTGGTCACGTTCCGAACCGAGGACAACGTGGTGGTGGTGACCGCCTGGAGGATGAAGCGATGAAGAAGACAAAGAAACAGACGGCGAAGAAGGGGCCGGCCTGCGTCGAGTGCGGCGCGACCATGCGCACCGAGAAGGGCGACTTCAAGTTCACCATCACCCCGCGGTGGGCCGTCACCATAGCGGACAGCGAGCTGCACACCTGCCCGAAATGTGGAAACCATGAGGGCACCGTTGTCAGGGCTTCCGCGCTGGAGAGGAAGATAGCAGTCGAGGTCCTGGCCAAAGACAGTCCCCTGGCACCTGACGAGGTGAAATTCTTGGTGGAGTCTTTCGACTGGACGAAGCGCCAGGTAGCCGCACGCCTTGGGATCGCGCCAGAAACGCTATCGAGGTACGAGCAGGGTGCCTACCGCATCAGTCCCGCAGTCGATCGTCTGCTGCGCCTGATGGTGGCCGTGTTGTACGTGCGCGACCAGGAGTTGGCCGGCGCCGTCGTCTCGAACCCCGTCGCCGGCAAGACAGCCGACCCTCTCAAGCTGACCCTGCGGCTTGACCAGAGCGGCGAGTACCAGGTGATCAGCGAAAGTCAGACAGGCCATCAAGTGGCCGCCTAGTCTGGAAAAGGAAGGCCATGTCCAGCGTCTACAAGAGGGGTAACAAGCTGTGGGCACGGCTCAAGGACGAGTCCGGCAAGTGGTCGTGCGAAGCCACGCCCTTCCGCACTGGACAGGAAGTTGAGGCGCGGCGCTACCTGAAGCGGCTGGAGGCCCGGAGCGCGGCCGCGAGAGACGTCACGGACGCGGCCGAGCTGGCGCCAGGCACGCCGATCACAGTGGCGCAGTATGCGCAGAAATGGCTCAAGGATCGAGAACCCCTCCGACACGCGTCCCACAAGGATGAGGTGTGCCGGATTGTGAAGCACATGCTGCCAAGGCTTGGCCACATGGAGCTGACCGAGGTGCGGCCTCGGCACATCCGCGAATTCGTGCTTGGCCTGCGACAGGGCGATCTTGCGCCGCGGTCGATCTACCACGTGTACCAGAGCACGGCCCTGCTCTTCCGCACGGCCGTGGTCGAGGAACTCATAGACGCGAGTCCGTGCGTGGTCACGAGGGGAGTGCTGCCCAAGAAGGTGGACAAGGATCCGGCGTGGCGAGCTACGGCCATCTACACGCGGGAGGAGGTCGAGCGCCTGATTTCGGATAGCCGTATCCCGGAGGATCGCCGCCTGCTCTACGCCCTGAAGGGCTTGGCCGGATTGAGACATGGCGAAGCCGCTGGGCTGCGCTGGAGCCAATACGACGAGAAGGCCGAACCGCTCGGGGCCTTGAACCTCGCCAAGACGAAGACCGGCGTTCCCCGGAGCGTCCCGGTGCACCCTACCCTTGCCCGCATCCTTGCCGAGTGGAAGCTGGCCGGCTGGGAGCGCACCTATGGCCGCATGCCGACGCCTGACGACTACGTCACGCCCACGCGCAACATGACCGAGCGAACGGCGCAGGAAACGCCGAAGCAGCTCCACGAGGATCTGGACTTGCTGGGCTTGCGACGAAGGCGCGGCCACGACCTGCGCCGCACGTTCATCACGCTCGCACAAGTCGACGGCGCTCGTCGAGACTTGCTCGAAACCGTAACCCACGGCCCCCGCGGGGACATCGTCAGCATCTACACCACGTTCCCCTGGCCGGCGCTCTGCGAAGAAGTCGCGAAGCTCAAGATCGCGCTACGCGAAGGAGTGCTTCTCGACGGAGAATTCGGTTCGCTTGCTACCGAGTTTGCTACCGTCCAGCGAAGGGCGCGAAATCGTTGGCAAAAAGTGGTGACCCCATCGGGACTTG
>PMLB01000286.1:30443-37408 GCA_003158735.1 Myxococcales bacterium
CGGCGGGAAGGAAAGTTGTAGCAGTCGCACTGCGCGTGTCAAGACCGTCAGCCAGCCAGCCGTCTTGGCGCGCCAGTTCTTGCTGGCCCCCGCGATAGATGCTATTCAGGCACGATCCCGACGAAGCGGTCACCGTGCAGGATAAATCATGGAGCTGAGTTTCTGGGCCGCGACCGACGTTGGTCGGAAGCGAGAGCACAACGAGGACAACTTCCTCATTGACAAGAAGTTGTCGCTCTTCGCGGTCGCTGACGGTATGGGCGGCCATGCCTCGGGCGAGATTGCCTCGCAGATAGCGGTGACCGATTTTCGCAACGCGGTGGAAGCACGCAAGGACTTGCTGGACGCGTACGCACGCCACGAGGAGGGCGTCACAACGCAAGACATCCTTGCGGCCCTGGAAAACGCCGCGCAGCAGGCTGGTGTGGCCATCTTCGAACGTGGACAGAAGGAACCCGAGAAGCGGGGCATGGGCACCACCCTGTCGGCTCTCTTGCTGTTGGGCGAGCGCGCCTTTATCGCCCATGTCGGCGACAGCCGGGTCTATATGGTCCGCCAGAACCAGACCGTGCAGCTGACAGAGGACCACTCGCTGGTCAACGAGCTGATCCGCCATGGCAAGGTCACGCGCGAGTCGCTGGCCACTTCGCCCTACGCCTCGTACAAGAACGCCGTCACGCGCGCGCTGGGAGTTTACGAAACCACTCAAATCGACACGATTGACTTGGAGGTCCTCCCCGGCGACCAGTTCCTGATTTGCTCAGATGGACTGCACGGCTACCTGAAAGAGAATGACGTCACCAGCTTCCTCGGCACCGACCATGTGACCTCCATTCCACAGAAGCTGGTTGACCATGCCAACAAGGGCGGCGGCCAGGACAACATCACCGCGGTCATTCTGCGCGTGCAACCCGACACGACGGATGCGGGCCAAACGCGCGCGCAGGAGCTCAATCGCAAGGTCGAGGTCTTGCGTCAGATGCCCCTGTTCCACCACCTCACCTACAAGGAAATCCTGCGCGTCCTCTCGGTCACTCAGGTGGTCGATTTCAACACCGGCGACGAGATCCTGCGCGAGGGCGAGCCGGGCGACGACCTCTTCATCCTGCTCAAAGGCAAGGTTCGCTTGCACAAGGATGGGGCTTTCGTCACCCACCTGGGTCCGGGCGCGCATTTCGGCGAGATGGCTCTCATCGACAAGCGGCCGCGTTCGGTCAGCGCCTCGGCCGAGGACCGCACCCGTGCGCTGGTGTTGCGCCGTCGCGAATTCAACGAAATCATCCGCAACGAGCAGCGGCTTTCCGTCAAGTTGTTGTGGAGCTTCGTGCAGGTACTGGCGCAGCGGCTGCGCAAGACCACCGCCGATCTCACCGGCGTCCGGCAGGACCTTCCTGACCCGTCCGACGAGACCATGTTCGACGAATAGCTATTGGCAGCCGCACACGCAGGTTACCGACAAGCGGCCCTGCCCGTCGACGGCCACCGTGACTGCACCATCCCGATCCGTGCGCTGCATGTGCACGCCGCGTGCGGCGTATCGGGACAAGGTGGCAGAGCTGGGCAGATGGAATGTGTTGTGTTTGCCCACGGAAACCACGGCGATGTTTGGCTGCACAGCCGCCAAGAACTCGTCTCCCGAAGACGTCCGGCTGCCATGATGGGGAACCTTGACCACGTCGCTGGCCACCACCAGGCCGGTTTCTCTCCGCGCCACCAGCTCCGCCTCGCCGTCGACGCCGATGTCTCCCGTGAACAACACCGCATGTCCGGCATAGCTCGCGCGCACCACCAGCGAGGCGTTGTTCGCGTCCAGTCCCGGCGGCGGGCCCACCACGTCACCCAGCCACGGCCCGAGCGGCTCGACCCGCATGCCCTTGCTCGTAAACCCGGCCGGCACCGGCGTTGCCACCCCACGCTGATGCGCCAGCGTCAGCAGTTCGCCGTACTTCGGATTGTGCCCGTCATCGCCGCTGGTCCACAGCGTGCCCACCTCGAAGCGCTGCAGCACGCGCAGCAGGCCGTTGAGATGGTCGGGATGCGGATGGGAAAGCACGACCAGATCGACGCGTCCGATGCCACGCGCGCGCAACACCGGCTCAACCACGCGAGCCCCAGTGTCGAAGGAATCGTCGTAGCGACCACCGCCGTCGACCAGCATGACGAATCCACCTGGCCCTTCCAAGAGCGCTGAATCCCCCTGCCCTACATCTATGAAGGTGACGCGCATTTCATCGCTGGTTCGGCGACGCAGGTCGCGCACCACAAGACTTCCCACGGCCAGCGCGCAGGCCAAGAATGCCGACAACAGCCATCGCCAGCGTCGACCAGTGCCACGCGACAAGCCGTAGAGAAGAAATCCCGCGCTTGCTACCAGAGCCGCACTCTCGAATAGGTTGGGATAGCGGACCAGGATGACGGGCGCCAGGCGACGAAATCCCTCGGCTCCATAGAGCGCCGCTTGCGACGCCAGACCTGCGATCCAAAGCGGCGCAGCCCCAAGTACCGGATGGAGCAGTGCCAGAAGCGCGCCCACCAGCCCGCAAGGCAAAACCGCCAGTTCCACCAGCGGCACCAGCACCAGATTGCCCACAGGGGCGGCGGGCGTCACCTGGCCGAAGTGGTGGGCCACCAGGGGCATCGTGCTCAGGCTCGCGACGCTGCTTGCGGCCAGGCAGCGGCCGAGCCACGTCAGCGCCCGTCGCGATCGCGTGGCGCCCTTGGGCGGCGCAGCAGGTGCAAACCGCTGCGCAAAGAATCCCAGGGCGATCACCGAAGCAAACGACAGCTGAAACGAGACATCGAGCAAGGCCAGCGGCGACTGCACCAACAAGACAAGCGCGGCGACCGCGATGCTGGCTGCCAGGGAGAATGGTCGATTGAAGAGCATCGCGCCCAAAGCCACCGCAGCCATGAAAGCCGAGCGCAGAGTCGCGACGGCTTCGCCAGTGAGCAAGGTATACAGCGCCACAGCTGGCAGTGACAGCGCGGCGGCCAACGCCGTGGCATTCACCCGCAAGGCCCATCGCGGGACCAACAAGGCCAGCCGGCGCAGCAGTCCGAAAACCAGTGCCGCCACCACCGCCAGGTGCAAGCCCGAAACCGAAAGTACGTGCGTGGCCCCAGCCGCGCGAAACCCTTCCTCAACATCGGGCGATACGTCGGTGCGCTCGCCCAGCACCATGGTGCGCACGAAGGCCGCTGCAGCTCCAGTGAGGCGTTGATTGATCACCCGCGCCATGGCCGAGCGCAGGCGAAAAGCGAGACGCCGCGGCTGCAAGTTCCAACCATCGAGCCCGGACACCATCTGGATGTCCGCCACGTGCCGAACGCTGGCCAGCAAGTCCACTCCTTGCGCCTTGGAGAGCAGGCTCGCGTCGGGCAAGCCTGGATTGGCAAACCCGCGCGGCAGGAAGAGTCGCGCAGAAAGCGCCACCTCGTCCCCTGGTGCCAGGTCGGGCACGCCCTCCACCACCGTCACCAGCGCCCTGGCTTCGAGCGCCGATCCGTCCACCGAATGAACCGCCAACAAGAAGCGGATCTTCTTGCTGTCGCCCTCCCCTGAACCCGCCTCCGGCCCCATGACCACCTGGCCCAGCACACGAACCAGCGTGTCCTCGGGCACGGCTGGCGGGCACTCACGAATCGCGCGGATGCCCATCCCAGCACCCGCTGCCAGCGCGCCTGCCGCGACTGCGGTGACCCACGCACGCCGGCTCAGGCTCCAAGCCGCGAGCCCCAGCGCCGCCAGCCCGAAACCCAACACAGCCTGGCCCTGGCCAAGAATCGCGACAGCGATCCCGCAAGCGAACGCGCAGGCCCATATGGCTACAACCATGTCGGATCTTCGTCCGACATGGCCCCAAGTTGCTTGGAAGGGTTACAGCATCTCGCGCTTGGCCATCGCCTTGCGCATCTTGCCCAGGGCCTGCTCTTGCAGCTGGCGCACCCGCTCGCGCGACAGACGGTATTCGTCGCCGATCTCCTTGAGCGTGCGTTCGCGGTCGTTGACCAACCCGAAACGCTTGCGCAGGATGTCTGCCTCAATGGGCTTGAGCACGCTCAGCAGCTTGAGCATCTCCCGCTGAGTCTCGCTGCTCATCATCTGGTCCGGAGGCGCAGGCGCCTCGTTGGGATCGACCAAAACATCGATGAGCCGTCGTCCATCGTCGTCAGAAAGCGAGCGATCGAGCGACACCGGGTTGTCGGCCAAGAAGGTGCGCATCTTCTCCAACTTCTCGGTCTCAATCCCGGTCACCGAAGCAATCTCCTCGGTGGTGGCCGGCCGCTCCAGCTTGGACTGCAGCTCGCGTTCCGACTTTGCGATGCGATGATAGGCGTCGATCATGTGCACGGGCAGACGCACCGCCCGCCCCTTGTCAGCCAGCGCTCGGCTGATGGCGTGACGGATCCACCAGCTCGCGTAGGTGGAAAAGCGAAAACCGCGCCGATAGTCGTAGCGCTCCACTGCCTTCATGAGGCCGATGTTGCCCTCCTGGATGAGATCAGGCAGGGGCAGACGGCCATGGTTGAAACGCCTGGCGATGGAAACGACCAAGCGCAGGTTCGCCTTCACGAACTCGTTCTTGGCGCGCTTGACCACCGCGGCCTTCAAGGAAACGCTGTCCACAAACTGACGAAAAGCCTTGTTGTTGGTCGGGAAGCCAAGCCCATCGATTGGCCGCCCCAGTTTGGCCGCACCATTCAAACGATGGATCTCCGCCATCGCGGCATCGACGAATACTCGGTCGATGTCCAGTTCCTTCAGCTTGACCGCAAGGCCATCCACCAGTTTCTCGAACTTCTTGTTCTTCACGGCACCGGCGCGATGACCGGCCCGCTCGGCCATGGTTCGGTAGGCTTTGAACTCAGGCAGAGGCCTGCCGATGGCAGCCTCGACGGTCGCGGCTGCGTGCCCTGCCCAATGGGTGAAGCTCAGAATGACGCTCCACAGACCCAGCTCGAGCTCCTCGATGTGGCGCGCAGTCTCGAACTCCTGCTCAGGGCGCAGGACTTCCAGTTCCGCCATGTCGCGGAAATACATCGAAAGAAAACTCTGAGGTTCCTCGGACTTCTTGACCTCACCCTCCGGCCCAGCAGGACGCGCAACGACTTCCTCTTCCTCTTCCGTTTCCGAGTCGTCATCCCCCTCTTCATCGGGAACCGGGACCAGCTCGACCTCTAGGTCTTCTTCCGGAACAACAGCCACTGCGGCTTCGATGGGCTCCAGTTCCGCAGGCAGATCATCCACTGCAGCCGCGAAGACGGCTTCGACCATTGGCGGCTCTGGCAATCCCATCTCGATAGCAACGTCATTCGCTGGCCGCGGCAAAGAAACCGGCTCTTCAGCCATGATTCTCCCGGCACGGCGGGTGGCCTTGACGCGGCTATTCCCGGTTGCCATCCGCTGCCTGCGAGTTGCTTTCATTCTTGTAGCTGTACGGTCCATTGCGGCTTCTCAGTAAGGTAAATGCTGTGAGGGCTCCCTAACTACACGTATACAGGCCTGGGCGCCAGAATATTCCTGGCATCGTCAATTGACTCTCGTACACTTTGATGTTCGACTTGGGCTATCGGTTTCATTTGTGCTATTTTCTGCGCCAGGCAGCGCAAGATCGGAACCGAGGTGGGGCGCCGAATGCCTCCCCCAGCCAACGCCAGGGTCTCCCAGATGTTGGTGTCGTAGAGCCGCCTGATTATTCAATCATGGTGCAGAAAAGCGCAAAATACCGCGACTGGACGTCCGACTACGTCAACGGACGCTCACATACCAGGACAACGTGGCGCGATGCGGCTCCGAGAAATGGTTCCTTGTTCTCCAGACTGCCCGACACTTCAAGAACTTGGAACCCAGCTCGACGCAATACCCTGCCCAGCTCATGCAGACTGTATGCGCGAATCGAAATCTCATTCTCGACTTGGTGTCCATCTCCGAAGACGATTGAACGTCGAATCAGAACCCGGCTGGTATGAAAGTCGAAATCCACTTCCTCCAGCACCACACACCCGTCGCCCTCCCACCAGACCCGACTCGGCAGATCGGACACGATGTAGTCTCGGTTGATGGTGTCGACCAAGAAGCGCCCGCCGGGCTTGAGCGCACGACAAATCGACGTGGCGACGCACAGGTTGGTTTCCTCGTCGAAGTAGCCGAATGACGTGAGCACGCAGTACGCGGCGTCGAACTGACTGTCGTAGGACATCTCGCGCATGTCCGCATGCACGAAATTGACCGACAACGCCCGACGCTGGGCTTCGTCGGCCGCCCGGATGAGAAGCGGCAACGAGAGATCGAGCCCCGTCACCCGGAATCCACGCTGGCTGAGCTCAATGGCATGTCGGCCGTAGCCGCACGCAATGTCCAGCACTTCGCCCTCGGCCGGCGGAGACAGCGTTTCCTTGACGAATGCTGCCTCCCGCAGCGTCTGCTGGGCAGTCATGAAGGGCAAAGTGCGCAGGTAGTTTTCATCAAAGACCTCTTCAAACCAAGGCTTGAGCCTTTTCTTGAGAGGCCGGCGCGACAGGGCCTCAGGCAGAGGCAGAGCCTCGCTCGCCAGGTCTTCGGCTTTTGCACCCCCGACCGATCCGCCTGCCTCCGCGGGAATTTCCGGCCGCGGAATCTGTGAGGTGGCCGCCAGTACTCCGGAAATGGCAGGCACTGGCGGGGGCGTGGGAGCCGCGGGCAAAGGAGAAGATGGCGTGTCGCCTGGCTCCATGACCTCGAATTCGCCGTCCTTGACCTCGCCGCTTTCGGCCATCCGTATCGGGGCCTCTGGCAAGGCGCCTGTCGTGGCACTTGCCTGCGCCACCGGCGAAGACGCACCTCCGCTGGATGCTACCATGACCCTGGCGTCCGCCACGGGGCGAGGTGGTGTCACCGGCTCAGGTGGCGGAGTCACCGCCTCCGCTTGGCGTTTCGGCGGCGGACTCACCGCATCCGCTTGGCGTTTCGGCGGCGGACTCACCGC